>JACZJQ010000225.1 GCA_014860455.1 Bryobacteraceae bacterium
CCACCGCCTTCACCCAACGTCTGCCCCGCCCCGCCCGCCGCGGCTAAAATCCCATAATCTGGTAGCCGCTATCGACGTAGATCACGTTGCCCGTAATCCCTCGCCCCAGGTCCGACGCCAGGAACACCGCCGTATCGGCTACTTCTTCCGGGTCGCATGGCCGCCGCAGCGGCGTCGATTCCGTCACCCGGTCCAGAATTTTCGAAAAGTCCTTGATCCCCCGCGCCGACGCCGTCTTGATCGGGCCTGCCGAAATCGCGTTCACCCGGATATTCTTCGGCCCCAGGTCGCTGGCCAGGTACCTGACGCTCGCCTCCAGCCCCGCCTTGGCCACGCCCATCACGTTGTAATTCGGCAGCACCCGCACCGCCCCCAGATACGACAGCGTCATGATCGAGCCGCCCTCGGTCATCACCGGCGCCACCGCTCGCGACACCCCGATCAGCGAATACGTGCTGATCTCGTGCGCCAGCAGAAACCCCTCGCGCGATGTCTCCACAAACGGCCGCGACAGGTCCTCTTTGTTCGCGAACGCGATCGAATGCACCACCGCGTCGATGCGGTCGCCCTCGCCCCGCAGGATCTCCGACAAATGCGCCAGATCGGTCTCCTGCGTCACATCGCACGACAGCAGCCGCGCCGCACCCAGCTCGGCCGCCAGCTCTTCCACCGCGTCCTGCTGGCGCTCGCCCTGGTAGGTCAAAATCAGCTTCGCGCCTTCGCGCCGGAACGCCTTCGCAATGGCATAGGCGATCGACCAGCGGTTGGCCAGCCCAAGCACAATCGTGCTCTTATCTTTCAACAGCTCTGACATGGATTCTTCAGTCTAGCAGCCCCGGCGGGGCCTACGATGTGATAGAACCTGTGTGGAGTCCCATCCCGCGCCACCCTCGCCGGCGCCATTCGATTGGAGGTGTTATGACCATCACAAGACGCCAACTCGGCGCACTCGCCCTGCCCGCCCTCGCCGCATCCCGCGCCCACGCCAAGCCCAATTCTAACTTCGGCGGCGTCCAGATCGGCGCCATCACTTACTCGTTCCGCAGCCTTCCCGTCGAGAAGACCCTCCAGTACTGCCTCGACTCCGGCGTCAGCGCCGTCGAACTCATGAGCAACGTCGCCGAATCCTACGCCGGCGCACCCCTGCCCGTCATGCGCCCCATGGGTCCGCCCCCTGGCCAGCGCCCCGCTGGCGGTCCCGGCGGCGCCCCGCCTGCTGGACGGCCCGGCGGTCCCGGCCGCTTCCAGGCCACGCCCGAACAGATCGAAGCCCGCAAGAAAGCCGCCGCCGCGCTTACCGCCTGGCGCACCGCCGCGCCGATGAGCAAGTTCAAAGAGTTCCGTAAAATGTACGAGGGCGCCGGCGTCAAAATCTACTGCTTCAAGCTTCCCCCAACGCTGGAAATGCCCGACGCCGAATACGACTACATCTGGAACGTCGCCGAAACCCTGGGCGCCAACCACATCACCATGGAGCTGCCCACCAGCGACGAACTGCTGGCCCGCGTCTCCACCTACGCCGCCAAACGCAAGCTCGCGATCGCTTTCCACACCCATGGCCAAGGCGGCGCATCGGGCTTCGACAAGTGCCTGTCAGCCTCACCTTACGCCATGTTGAACTTCGACGTCGGCCACTACTTTGGCGTCAACGGCGAGTCGCCCTTGCCGCTGGTTGAGAAGTACGCCGCCCGCATCTCGAGCCTCCACCTGAAAGACCGCAAGGCCCCGTCGCCCAACCCCAACGGCGGCCCGCCCGTCGGCGGCGCGACAGTCCCGTGGGGCGAAGGTGGCACCCCGATGAAAGAGATCCTCCAGCTCATGAAGCGCAAACAGTACCGCTTCCCGGCCTCCATCGAGTTGGAATACCCAGTGCCCGAAGGCTCCGACGCCGTCGCCGAAGTCCGCAAGTGCGTCGACTACTGCAAAGCCGCCCTGGCCTGAACCCGTTGCCCGGTAGAGGGTTGGTGGCAAGATGAACAAGAAGACCGAGACCCTCAATTTTCAACGCGGCGATGCCGGCCAGGACGATAAGCAGGTTTCGGTGGGTGAGCAGGCAGCCGCAAAATCCGCCTGATCGCTGGTGGCCCGGGCTGTGAGCCGCGCCAACTCCTCGTCTTTCAACAAAGAGCGACTGTCCTGCGCGCAACTCATGCCGGAGCCGCAAACGTCAAGGGCGCCTGGGACTCGTCGAGAGTCAAGGCACCAGCCTGCCCGCGTTCCGGGCGACAAAACGCAATCAGTTCGCAGCGCCGGCTTTTGCGCGCATGAACTCTTTTTTGTCAATCGAGACCAGCGACATGCAGCCGACCCGATCCAGAGCCAGCACCCGCCCTCTGCACTGGAGCCTGACGGTCTCACCGGCTCCCCCCGTCGGCAATGTGATCGAGAACGAAATGAACTGCCCGCGCCTCAGTTCCTGCATCGGATCAGAGAGCATCACCGAGTTCGAGTTGATAGCCGCCACCTGGAGATTGAACGACATCCCGGCATGGCCAAGTTCCTTGACCGTAACGGGCAGGCGGAGGTTGAACATATTTCGGACAGGTTCCAGAGCCATCATTACGCCTCCCCTGGATGATTGATCGCAATCGCCGTTCCTGCGATCGCCGCCTGCCGGGAGGCGAGGATATTCGCCTGCCCCCCGGCATGAGCCGCACTTTCCGGACGGCGCAGGAAGTCCCGGCCGCAGTCGAATAGATGTTTAGGTTTGTAGATCGCCGGATGCCATCGGAAACTCCGGCCGAATCGAACGACAACGTAGTAGCCGACGCCAGGTTCGTGCTCACATTTTGTAACCGTCCCCGCCATCTCGGCAGCGCCATCCGTTTCCTGGGCAACGAATTGTATGCGGGTGTTGATTCCCGGACGCTCATCGAGTTGCAGACACGCAGCCGAAGCGGAGATCTCTTCCAGAATCCCGATCGCTTCGTGCCGCACGCCGTCGGCGGACAGCATGCGGACGTTCATCAGCTCCGAACAAAGATAACGCATTCCCATTAGCAAGCCTCCACTAGTCAATCAACCGCTTTGCCATTCGGCGCGCTTGCTGGACTGCATCGGCAGGGCGAACCCCACCGCCAGTAGACGCTGCATACCGATCCCTCTATCTCTCGTCATCGACAGCAACTCGATGACCAATCGCCGCTTCCGCCGAAGGTGCTGTGTTTTCAGTGCTTTTCAAACTCAGGAGCGAATTCACACAATGTAAATATTACCGGGAGGGCAGGCTAACTTCAAATATTACCGGCACAATTTACCGCGCATGTTTTTCGAGTACTAGAACATCACTCCGTCATTTCACTTAGAACTAATATACATTTAGTCCTGCTTCACTACTGTCCAATAAAGCGATATGGTTATCGCGCAATCAAAACAGAGCGGCCGGTCTTGTGGCTGTTGAGGGAACGCGGGACGCCCTCGAAACCACTCTGCAAGCTGTTGATTCCGAGTTCATCAGTTTGGCGTCTACGGTTGCACCGTCGCGCCTGCAAAGGCCGGGATTGCTCGGCGGGTGACGATACCGCAGAGCCGGCGCGGGCATCGTCAGTCGTTGACTGAATCAGTGGAGGACGACGGCGGGAAAAACAATTCTCGGCTGACTAAGAAACTGACTCCCATACTTCCAATTTTCGTACAGAGCCAAACCTCATCCCTCCTCACCTGCAATTTCTCTTCAGTTTTTTTTGCATCATAAACCGAGCGGCCACATCGTAATAGGTTTAGGCGGGCAGGGACCACGGGAGTTGGGCTTGGCAATCGCTCGAGGGGTGCGACTCCTCGGTTCACCCACCATCGGCCAGGCATGACGGACGTCTGCCAGGCCGCAAGTTGTTCTGATCAATCCGTTCCGGCTTTCGCGCCGGGAGATCCGGACTTCAGGGCGCCTGGCAGATTCTCACCAGATTTCCGGTGGGATGGATCGCGCGTTCCGCAAATCAGGGAACGGGCAGCGGGAACTTCGCAACTTCGTCTTCGAGGATCAGCAACCAGTCCTGGCCACGGCCCGAGGTGGGCGGGGTGTAGGTTTGAAATGCCTGGTTGTCCCCTGTATGAATGTGGTGCGCAACGCCATAGCGCGGGTCCCACCAGATCTCTTTCACACGCTCGGCCAGGATGATGCTCCGGTCCACGGTGAACGGCTCCCCGCGCGGCGAATAGACAAAGGCGAACCGCCCGTCCGCGGCGCGGGCGGCGCGGATGGTGGCCGGCCCGGTGACCGGGCCGCTGCGGATGATCGACTGATCCGGGATCAGCGTCTGCCAAGGCCGTGACTCGAAAAGCCTCCGCAGATGCCCCATCTGAAACGCCCCCGGATGATCAAGCGCCTGCATCCAAGGAATGTCGGCGTAGATGGCCGAAGGCAGCCCCGGCTTCCACATCTGCCACACAGAATTATGCCCGTAAGTGTGGCCCGCCGCGCCGGCGAGCATGGCCCAATAGGCCGCCGTGCGCGCGTCGAAGTCGTCCATGCGATCCAGGCGGCTGTAGTTGGCGTTATAGAAGCCCACCGGAATCATCTCGTAGCGAGGTTCGCCGTCCAGGGTCGGTTTGGGCGGGTCGAGCGCGCGGTCGTGCTGGATATAAAGCCCGGTGTCGTGATCGCGGGCGCCATGCGAAGTCTGCGACATGTGAAAGTCCAGCCACCGCGCGTCACGCAATTGCAGCGACGACATCCCCGGCCCCCGCGGATGGAACGTCATCAGATGCCGCCCCTGGTCGCCCTCGGCCAGCCCATCGGCCATGGCGTCGATTATCGCGCGCTCGGCCGGCGTGCGAATGTTCTGATCTCCGCCGAGAATCCAGATGATTGGCTTGTCCTTGTACCGCGCACCGAGAAACCGGCCGAACGAGCGCGCATTCGCCGGATTGAACACGGCGTTTTTGTTGCCGGCTGTCCAGTACGAGCCCCAGGTTGGGAGCATCCCCACCGTCAGCCCCAACGCCGCCGCGCGGTTGACGATCCAGTCCACGTGCTCGAAGTAGCCATCCACGGGACGGTCCGGATCGCGGTCGAGGAGCGGCAGATGCCCGTAAGGGTTCGGAACGGTCAACCCGTCGCGCTCGGCCAGCACCACGGCCTGAATCACCGTGAAGCCCTTGGCCGCGCGGTTGCGCAAGTAAAGATCGGCCTCCTCGCGGTTCAGCCGGTGGAAGAGTTCCCAAGCCGTATCGCCAAGATACAGGAACGGCCGCCCGTCGCCCTGCTGCAAGTGCCGTCCACCCGGCGAGACCTTCAACACCTGCGCCGGAGCCAGGGCGCAGCACAGCACTAGAAACACGGTTAGCCGGATCATCAGGTCCACCATTCTACGCAAATGCCATGAACCGTTGGCTGGCGCAGCCAGAGCGGCGCTGTCCAGGGGTCCAGGTTGATGATCGCGCCGCGAGTCGACGGTGATACCATGACCGCAGAAAACGAGAATCAGATATGACAATCCGTTCGCTATTTATCCTGTTCATAGGGGCCGTCTCCGCCTTCGCCGCCGGCCGCCAGACCATCTCCCTCAACGGAGAATGGCGCATGGCCGACAGTGTTGCGGCCGACCCAATGCCCGCCGACTTCGCGCATCGCGGCCCCGTCCCCGGCCTGGCAAACCTGGCCACGCCGGCATTCGTGGACGTGGACAAGTTCGACGGCCGTGAGTTTATCGATTCCAGCATCCGCGAGAAGAAACTCCCCGAACCGGCGCGCGTCAAGACCGCCGGGGTCTCCCGCCAGGAGCGCAACTACTTCTGGTATCGCCGCGCTTTCCAGGGCACAGCAAAACACCAGTGGGCCATCCTGCGCGTCAACAAGGCGCAGTGGGGCACGGCCGTGTGGCTCAACGGAAAGAAGATCGGCGAACATCTCGGCTGTTTCACCGCCGGCCTGTTCGACCTGACTTCCGCGATCAACTGGTCCGGCCCCAACGACATTGTCATCCGCATCGGCGCCCATCCCAATGCCGTGCCCGATTGGGTTCCGGCGGGCACGGACTTCGAGAAGTACAAATGGACGGCGGGCATCTATGACAACGTCTCGCTCGCGATCGGCGACGGCCCGCGCATCGAGACCGTGCAGGTTGCGCCCAAAATCGCAGGTCCCGAAATCGTGGTTCAAACCGTGATCGTCAATCCGGCGAAGACGCCCGCCACCATCGCGCTCAATCAGGTTGTGAAACCGTGGAAGGGCACGGCGATCAGTGGTCGCGACATCCCGCGCAACGTCGGTCTGGCCGCCGGCGAGACACGCACCATCACCAGCACGATCAAGCTGCCAGGTGCGAAGTTATGGACGCCCGAGGGCCCAAACCTCTACGTGCTCGAATCGTCCACTGGCGGCGACTCGCTGACCGCGCGATTCGGCGTTCGCGAGTTCCGCTTCGACACGCCCACCAAGCGCGCCTATCTGAACGGCAAGCTCTACTTCCTCCGCGGAGGCAACATCACGCTCCACCGTTTCTTCGAAGATCCGGAGTGCAAGGACCGCCCGTGGGACGAGAAGTGGGTGCGGCGACTGCTGGCTGAGATGCCGCGCTGGATGAACTGGAACAGCTTCCGATTCTGCATCGGCCCGGTGCCGGACATGTGGCTCGACATCGCCGACGAAGCCGGCCTGCTAATCCAGAATGAGTTCTTCATCTGGAACGGCCGCAGCAACTTCCCGCCCTACCGGACCGAAGAACTGCTCACCCAATACGCCGAGTGGATGAGGGACACCTGGAACCACCCTAGCGTGGCAGTCTGGGACGCGAGCAACGAAACCGACGCACCGGCATTGCGCGACGTGGTTGTCCCCCAAAGCCGGAAACTGGATCTGTCGAACCGCCCCTGGGATAACGGCTATTCGACGCCATCGGGTCCCGACGATCCGGTGGAGGATCACCCCTACCTCTTCAGCACGTTTCGTAGTGGCGGCAAGTTCTCGATGACGCAACTGGAGCAGATGACCGGCGGCAAGACCACCAATTCAGGCCACCCTTCCGCCCACGCAGTCGTCATCAACGAATACGACTGGTTGTGGCTGAACCGCGACGGCACGCCCACTCTTCTGACCGAGAAGGTATACGAGAATCTCGTCGGCCCCAACGCTACCCCGGATCAGCGCTTCGAGGCCTTGGCCTACAACCTGGCCGGCCTGACGGAGTTCTGGCGCGCCCACCGCAACGCCGCCGGTGTGCAGCACCTTGCCTGGCTGACTTGCAGCTATCCCGGCGTGAAGACATCGGACCACTGGCGGGATGTCGGCAAGCTGGAACTGGAGCCGCACTTCGCCGATTGGGTCCGCGAATCGTTCCGCCCGCTGGGCGTCTACATCAACTTCTGGCAGCCGAAGTTGAAGGCCGGCTCACAGAGAACCTACGCCGTGATGATGGTCAACGACGAGGGTGTGGGGCGCAGCGGCAGTCTGCGATTGGAGTTCACGGGAGCCGAGCCGGCCGTCGTCCCCTTTGAAATTCCAGCCTACGGCGCGCAGACGCTGCAGATTCGCCTGCAAGCGCCAGCCACGGCGGGTCGCACCATATTGAAAGCGACCGCATCGGCGGAGGGCATCGCCGAACCGACGATCAGCCGCCGCAAGGTCCAGGTGGAATAGAAACACGAAAGTCCGGCCGCCACCGGGGCGCCGGGCCGGTCCAGGAACCGGGTCGCGGTTGATGGCGCGACTGGCTGTGGAGAGCTGCTGGCCGCACTCGGTTGTGCCCATCAGCCCATTGTACGTGGGCTGCTACGAGCAGATGCCGATGGCCGAGCCGAGGTTCGACGATTCAGCCAACTGGTCGAGCATGAAGCGGGCGACGTCAGCGCGGGCAATTTTGGCAGTGGTCACGAAACTGCCGATGTCCTGGCCTGATCGGCATTCGCCTCGCCCCTGATCGTCGGTGAGCGCGGCGGGGCGGACGATGACCCAGTCGAGCGACGAGGCGGCGATGAGCCGCTCCTGACGGGTTTTGTCGTAGAAATGGAACGGCAGGATGACGGGCAAAACAAACAGGGTGTACTGCAGGCCCATGCGGCCGGCGGTGGATCCGATGCCGAGTGAGGTCTCGCAGACCAGACGACCGACGCCATGCGTCTCCATGGCGGCGATGACGTTGCGCGTCCCTTCGGACAGGATGCTTGACGGGCCGAGGAAACGCTTATGGCCGAGCGCCGAGACGACGGCGTCCTGGCCCCGGACCGCCGCATCGACCGAAGCCGCGTCGAGCACGTCGCCCTTCATGATCCGGAGACGCGGGTGTTCGATGGCGAGTTTCGAGGCGTCGCGGACCAAGGCGGTGACTTCATGGCCGCGGTCGAGGGCTTGCGCGACCAGACAGCGGCCGGTGCCGCCCGTGGCGCCGATGATGAGCACGCGGGCGGGTTCGGCGGCCTTGGCTCCGGATGGGCGCGGGACGCGGCGGCCGAGCCCGCGGAGGGCGAGCAGCAGGGTGAGGAGGAGAGCGTAGAGCAGGTAGGCGATCAGGATGGCCATGGCTTGCTCAGATTAGATCACAGACGTCCAACGAATGAGGAAGAGGATCAGTCCGTGGCGGAACACTCTGCAGATCGAGCAACTCCCGGCTGACGCTTAGCGCGAAGTCGCGGAACCTGGGGCCGGAGTGTGGTGTCATTGACTAAGTGCGGCGGGCAATCCTTACTCTCCTTTTCATTTGGGTTGGTGTTCATCAGACACGATTCACCTGGGAGACCTACCTGGCCCGGCAGGACCACCTGTTTGTCCCTTTGACCCTAAAGCCGTTTACGAATGAGATCGAGTGGGCGGCTTCTCCCTCCCAGGACTTTCTAGCGGGCGACGGCGTGATCGCAGTGAGGCGCAAGGTGCTCACAGGCTCTTCGCATTGGTGGCGAGAGTTGGCTGCGGCTTACCGTGAAAAGTCTTCCGACCTACCTCTACCCCTGGAACTGACCATCGCGTCAGCGGAGGGGCCAACGATGAACGTTGAGGTCTACCGGCAGCATTGCAACTGCGGGATCATGGGAAGCGAGCTGATCTGCAATTGGTTATTTCCACCCTTGTACATCCTCGCTTTGGGCTTCGTTGCCGCCACCAAACGGCCAGATTCAAGGTTGGCATGGCTCCTACTCTTCGCAGCGATCTCGGTTTCTGTCTTTCGCTTCCATCCCATACACCCACCGCTTCCATTTACTGAGAGTGTGGATCCACGCATGTGGAGTGATGCGATGCGGATTCCGGCAATGACCTGGGAGTGGTTTTTCCGGTTAGCTTGGCCGGCCTGGCTGTTGTTAGCCTTTCGGCGTACTTGGTGGGCTGGGTGGGCTGTCATTGGATACGCCCTGTGCGGAGCGGTTACGTATTGCTTCTGGGCCGAGAACTTCTCAGTCCTGGAGCCTTGGCAGCGCGAATTGAATTTCGTGTTTCCATGGTTCAGCGATGTTTCCCTGGGCGCGCACAGATACGTGGATCGGGTCATGTTCGCGCTGGCGCGCGGTCCCTGGCTCAGTGTCGTTCAGATCGGGCTCGGCGTGATCTCGACTTGGGGAGTCTGGAGTTTCATCCGGTCGGGCGAGTCTTCTGGCACAACATGATCGGACAGGGATCTGTCAGGGCAGCGGGTTCAGTTCAGCGAGATCCAATATCTTCGCCTCGGCCAGGATGCGGGGGGCAATGTGGCGGTTCAGGTACTTGCGGTTGACCAGATCGATCCGCCGGCCGCCAAAGATGTCCGAGAGTTCCGTTTCCAGGGCGTCCCGTTCGACTAGCGAGAGATGGCGTTGCGGATCGTAATCGACGAGAAGGTCGATGTCGCTGGATGGGGCTTGCTCGCCGCGGACGGTTGAGCCGAACACAGAAAGCCTGACGATGCCGTACTTGCGGCAGAGCGTGGCGAGTTGTGCTTTGTCTGGCCCGGTCAAAGTCTGACAGCCTCACCAACTATTCTAGATCGGGCCGGAAGACTCGCTACCCAAGAAACCGCGCGGCGGGTTTGGCGCTGTAGGTGAGGATGATGTTCGAGCCGACTCGTTGATTGAGGTGAGCGATTCCATTATGAGGCTGACCAAGCCGATCCGGCGCCGCAGACTCGGTGAGCCGAATTCGCAGGCGCCAGGCGTACCCCTTCGCGCCTGCGCGGCCTTCAACGCGGGCAAGTAGGCGGGGGTTGTGCTGGAACCGGGAAGAGTTGATTCCTCGATGCCGCAACACCAGCACTCGATCGGGGCCTCATCCCGGATTCCGCCAGAACCGGCAGGGCCATCGTCCAACGCACTTCGCCGCGCTCATCCAGCGATCCGAGCAGCAGAGTCCGCCGCCGCGGAACCCTGCGAGGGCGCTCGCCTGACTGGAGGGCCGAGAGAAGCAGTTGCGGGTCGTTTCGGAACTCCACCGTCACCGCGGTAGGCTCCTCTTCGGGTTGGCGCGGCCGTCTCAGGATCAGCAGAGCCGATTCATAGGCCAGCACATCGGACAGATATGAGACCCTCATGCCTTCGTCCAGCCTCGAATACAGATAGTCGATGAACGCCTCCGCCTCCTCGACAAAGTAGAAGCTCGACGATGGCCGCGCCTGCCAGAACCTGCCAGCCTCCTCGGCCAATCTCTGGTTCCCAAGCAGCCTGCAAGTGAGGGGCAGAATCGAGAAGAGCTTGTTGAGGCGGAATCCGAGGTGCAACTTCCGCATCACGTCCAAACCCGGAGAATTTGCCAGTTTGGCGAGGTCGCGGGCCTCGGCTTGGGTGAGCCCATCCGTGGCCAGCGGCGCCTCGCCGCCCGCCCGGAACATCTCGCGGAATCCCACATCGGTGATCAGCCGTACGAACGCCGATTGGAATGCGGCTTCGCTCATGCGGGAATCCCAACCGCCCGGCGAGCCGACTGAGCGCGCTTCCAGGCCCGTTTCATGCGGCCAAGCTCTTCGCTGAGGCCATTTTCGCCCATCGTCGAGTACCAGGAGCCGAACAATTCGAAGACGACGCCCGCCACGGTGTCCGTGTGGGCCAGCACGTAGTCCAGCATCGCCCAGACGGGTTCCGGCGTCCGCCCGGAGTGAGAATCGAGGTAATAGGGGCCATCTTCGTGGCCTCCCCCAAGATGGATCTCGACAACATTCGACAGGTCGAGCTCTTCCAGCAACGTCCATGCGCTGCCGCCCATGTTGAGGCTGTTGCAGTAGACATTGTGCAGATCCAGCAGGAGTCCGCAGCCGGTCTGGCGGCACAGCGTATTGAGAAACCGCGATTCGCTTAACTCGTCGCCCGGCATTTCCACGAAGTAGACGTTGTTCTCAAGCAGGAACGGTGCTTGAATCCTGCGCTGTACCAGTTGCACCCGCCGCCCCAGCAGCCGCAGCGATTCATATGTGCGCCTCAAAGGCATGGTCACGCCCGCGTTCGATTCTCCCCCCCGCTCGAATCCATGAGCATCGGCGAGGGTTGTGCCGGTGAGATGGAATGCGATGTGATCGCTGTGCCAGGGCGAGCCCAGCCAGGACTGCCACTTCGCCAGCTGAACCAGTTGCGAGCGGTTGAATCTGTGCGCGCTGCCGATCGAAAGTCCGATCGAGTGCATGATGACCGGCATCCGCGACAGCATTCGGCGCAGGAACACGGTCTGCACGGCGTCTTCGATGTACCGCGGCGATGCGCCTATCCCACGATCGATCCAGAATACGTCCGGGACAATCTCCAGGAAATCGAATTCGTGATAGTGGTTGTCGAGAAACGGCTGGAACTGGGGCTGGTAGTTCAGCCCCACCCCCAGCTTCGGAATCGTCGTAATCTGTTGGGGCGCCCGATCAGCCAACGCGATTCAGCACCTGGCTGTCGAAAACAAACTTGTCGAGCCCTGACAGGCAGGGAGCACACCCGCGGGGAGCGATCTCCTTGGGCAGAGTCAGGACGATCTCGAGGTGCTTCACGAGTTCCTTGAAAGGCGTGTCCGCGGCAATCTGCAGTTCCACCTGGCGGAACTTCGTCGGTACTTTTGCAGCCATCTTGGTAATTCTCCTCTGACGTTGAATAGGCCGGGTCAGGCAGGATAACCCGGTCGGTTTAAATACAGTACGCCGAAGTGCGCAATAGATGCAATACAAAAATGTCCTTAGGGCGCTGGAATCAACAGCTTCCAGCAGCGAGTCGCGAGCACCGGACCGTCCAGAAGAGCAAACGGAAGCCGCATTCCAGGGCAGGCCGGAATTGAGCTACCCCAACATTCGCGCGGCGGGTTTGGCGAAGTAGGTGAGGATCATGTCCGAGCCGGCGCGTTTGATGGAGGTGAGCGATTCCATCATGGCGCGGTCGAGGTCGATCCAGCCGTTGCGGGCGGCGGCGTGGATCATCGAGAATTCGCCGGAAACCTGGTAGGCGGCGATCGGCAGGTCCCAGGCATCTCGAGCCATGCGGATGATGTCCAGATAGGGCATGGCGGGCTTGACCATGATGATGTCGGCGCCCTCTTCGACGTCGAGTTCGATTTCGAGCATGGCTTCACGGGCGTTGGGCGGGTCCATCTGATAGCTGCGGCGGTCGCCGAACTGGGGAGCGGATTCGGCGGCGTCGCGGAAGGGCCCGTAGAACGAACTGGCGTACTTCGCCGCGTAGCTCATGATGGGCGTCTTCGTGAGACCGGCGTCATCGAGGGCGTCGCGGATGGCGGCGACGCGGCCGTCCATCATGTCCGACGGGGCGACGATGTCGGCGCCGGCGCGGGCATGGGAGACGGCGGACTTGGCAAGCCAGGTGAGGGTGATGTCGTTATCGACATCGTCATCGACGACGAGGCCGCAGTGGCCGTGGCTGGTGTATTCGCAGTTGCAGACGTCGGTGACGACGACCAGCGAGGGCACGGCGCGTTTGATGGCACGGACCGTGCGCTGGACGATGCCGTTATCGTCGTAGGCTCCGGAGGCCTTCTCGTCTTTATGTTCAGGGATGCCGAACAGGATGACGCCGCCGATGCCGAGCGAGTGGACCTCCTCGCACTCCTTGACGATCTCGTCGATGGACAACTGATAGTTGCCGGGCATGGATTTGATCTCGCGGCGGACGCCTTCGCCCTCGACGGCGAACAGCGGCAGGATGAAATCGTCTGGAGCGAGTTGCGTTTCGCGGACGAGGCGGCGGAGCGGTTCAGTGGCCCTCAGGCGGCGCATACGATTGATGGGGAAGCCCATGAGCCGAGTATCCCACGGGCACGAGGGCGTCAGTTCGCGGGCTGTTCGCGCAAGGGCAGGACGATGGGGAGCGACGCGTTGGGATAGAGGCTGAGCCTCCTGGCTTGCTGCCGGTAGTCGCGCCAGAAAGTGCGAGCGTCGAAACCGGACTTGGGCTTGTCCTTCACTGCGATGACCCAATATTCGCCCGGCGCCAGATTGCCGAAGAAGAACTCGCCCTCGGCGCCGGTGCGGTGTATCTGCAACTTGCCCAGGCGCCTGGCCGGGAATCCGAATTCACGAGCCAGCAGGATGTGGGCGCGAGACACGGGCCGGTCCTGCGAATCCAGAACTTCGCCCTTGAGCGAGGCGGCCTGGCAGCCGACATCGACGCGGAGTTCGGCCACGCCGGCCTCAGTGAGCGTGAATCCATCCTCCAGGACTCCCAGGTCGCCGATGGACGCGTCAGCGGTGTAGCAACCCTCCTGTGTCATCACGTTCAGCGTATAGCGTCCGGGCGGCAGGCTGCGGACGATAAAACGGTGCCTGTCGTGGATGGCGGGTAATGGATCTTCTTCCGCCGATTCGGGGATGAGGGAGACCCTAGGTTCGGACCGGATCCACCAGGGCGGCGGGCTAGGGCCGGAGACCCAGCCGATAACATCGGACCATTGCGGGACCGTCAGCGACAGTTCCCTCGCCCCGCGGCCGCGCTCAACGTTGACCGGGACAATCCACGGCGCCGACGGCCCGGGCGAGGGCCGGTAGACGAGCAGTTCGTAATCGCCGGGGGCGAGGAACGAGAAACCGAACGTGCCGCGTTGCGGATGGACGGTTCGCTGCGAGTAGACCTCTTCGCGGACGCCGTCGCCGGTGCGCAGGGCGACGCGTGCGTTGCCGAGCGGCTCGCCGGTCCCGCTGTCGATCAACTGGCCGCGGATGCGGTAGGTGCGCATTTTGCGGATGACGATGACACGGTTTCGCAACTGCGCGCCGGGCCAGACCTCGACCGGTTCCACCCAATGCTCCTCTTCGATGCCCGTGTGATAGACCATGACGGGATAGCCGATGGTCTCGCCCGAGGCCGGGTCGACGACTTGAGTGGAGCCGCGCAGGCGGTCGGGGGTGATGATCCACATGCCCCACTTGCCGGGTGGGACGTCCTCGGCAAGAAAGACGCCGGTCTCGTTGGTCCGGAGCAGGATGCTGGGCGGGCGGCGGCCCGGTTCGGATGGCTCCATGAGGCGCAGCCGGACCGGCGCCAGGACGACCGGTTTGCCGTCCTCGCTGAACACGGTTCCGTGGATCATGCCGGTGCGGACGAGCCGGACCTCGACCGAAACCGGCTTGCTCGATTGCATCAGCAGGCTGAGGGCGACAACGCGGGTCTGGAGATCCTCGGCGTCGATGAATCCGGCGCGGCTGACGCGGATGGCGTATGAGCCGGGGACGAGGTTGTCGAAGACGCACTCGCCCATGGGTCCGGTGATGCAGTCGGGATACTGGCGGTTGAAGCGGCTCGCGGGCCCTAGTCCGGCGGCGAGGCGCAGTTCTACGCGGACGGCCTCGATTGGGGCTTCGGGTCCGGGTTCGATGACTTTGACGGTCAACTGGCCGAAGGCCGGAACGGCGGCCAGCAGAAACAGGAGCCAGCGCATTCAATATCAATTGACGCACGGTATGCCCCAACCGTGGAGGAATTCCCGATAGGATGTTGATGATTGGCACAAGCGGCAAAACGAACTGCGTTGCGATTCATCGTCCGGGGGCGGGTGCAGGGCGTGGGCTACCGGTCGTTCGCCGAGAAGGCGGCGTCGGTGACGGGTGTGAGCGGCTGGGCGAGGAACCGCGACGACGGGACGGTGGAGGCGGTGGCATGCGGCACGAAGTCGCAACTGGATGCGTTTGCCGGGTATCTGCATCAGGGGCCGAGGTGGGGCGAGGTTCGTTCTGTTGAGGTGACGGAATGCGAACTTGTGGCCGGGACCGGGTTCACGATCCGGCACTGAGCCCATGGGGTGAGGTTGACCTACGGCAGCCGGGAGTGGTCTGTTGAGTTGGGGGCGCGAGATTCCGGAATGAACGAATCGGAGCAACCAGTGGCCTCCAGGAATAGCTGAGAAGAAGTTTGTCAGGCGCGGTTGTCATCGGAGGCTACATCAACGGGCTGGGCCTGGCGCGCTCGCTTGCCTCCCGAGGCATTCCGGTGGCGTTGGTGACCACATCGCCCGACGACATCGCGCAGCATTCCCGGTACGTGCTGAGACACCAACCGCTCAAGGATTTCCATGACGATCCAGTGCGGCTGATCGAGATATTAGAGGGCCGGGCGGGGCAGTGGCGCGGGTGGACCCTGATTCCATCCTCGGACGAGACGGTGGAGATTGTGGCGCGGCATGGCGAGAGGTTGTCGTCGAGCTACAGGCTGATGGCGCCGACGGACGAAGTCGCGAGGCGGATCATGGACAAGCGGTGCGGTATGGAGGCGGCCAGGCGGGCCGGCGTAGCGACGCCGAAGGTCTACGGGCTGGCCGATGCGAAGTCGCACGAGCGCGAAGACCTGGAGTACCCGATTCTGGTGAAGCCGGTCATCAGCCACGAGTTCAGGCAGGCATTCGGCGGCAAGCTGTTCGTGGCCAGGACTCGCGATGAGATGGCGCGATTCGGCAAGCTGACGGCCGAGGCGGGGGTTGAATGCGAGTTGGCGGAGATTGTGCCGGGCCCGGATTCAAATGTCTATGAGTACTGCTTGTATGTCGACAGCAAGGGTGAACCCGGCCCGGGGTTGACGGTGCACAAGCTGCGGCAGAGCCCGCAGTTGTTTGGCGTGGCGCGGGTGGCCGAGGTGATTCCGGAGATCAAGCAACTGCGGGAGGCTGCGATTGAGATCCTGCGGGCGCTGGATTACCGGGGAGCGGCAGGCGTGGAGTTCAAGCTGGATCCGAGGGACGGCAAGTTCCGGTTTCTGGAAGTGAACGGCCGCCCAGTGATTTTCAACCTGCTGCTGAGCAAGGCGGGACTGGACCTGGTGGCGGCTGCCTGGGACGACCTGAACGGCGGCTCTGTCAGGCAATCGCAGCCGGATGGCTGGCCTGGGGTTTGGATCAACAGCATCGCCGAGTTCCTCTACATGGCGTTCCGTCGCGATACGCCGCCGTTGGGGTGGAGAGAATTCATAGCTCCTTACCGCAGACCGAAGATCGACGCCGTCTGGGCGCCGAACGATCCGCTGCCCTATGCGGCGATGGCTGCGGGCGTGGCGCCGGCGACGATGCGCAAGCCCTCGTTGCGGAGATCCTGATTGGGTCAGTCTAGGAAAAAGAACCAAGCACGCCGCCTGGGCGCAGATATTTCCAGCGGATGGGCGCTGCCGGCTAGACGAGAGTTGGGGTTTCCTGCGGGCTCGTGGGGCATCTGGCGCCGAGGAATTCGAGCATCTCTTCCTCGTTCTTGAGCAGGTCCTTGAGCGTGGTCTTCGACAGGATGCCGTCAAGGGTCTTCTGGACTGCGGACCAGAGCAGGCGGACCGAGCACTCGCCCGTGTGGGCGCAGTTGCGCTCGAGGCCGGCGTGGCGGTCGCAGAAGTGCGGTCCGAAGAAGCTGCCCCCGAGCAGGGAAAGAATTTCGGAGACAGAGACCTGATCGGCCTGCCTGGAGAGCATGTAGCCGCCAGCCTGTCCGCGGACGCTGTCCACGAGTCCACCCAACCTCAATATTCTCATCAACTTAGCTACGTTTGGAACCGACAGTCCCTCGGCGCGGCTGATCTCAGGGATGCTATGGCTGCGGTCCTCGCCATGCCTGGCCATGTAGAGCAGGCAGCGCAGACCGTATTCTTCCTGGGCGCTGAGCTTCATGACATTATTGTATGTCGAAACCGATCAAAACGGAAAAAAAGATTTTGATATCCGATATGGGTCCTGGCCGCCGGTTTTGAAGGGGCGGCTGGCAGCGCCGATCTGGTATCCTGATGGGAGTCAGAACGCTTCCTTGTCAGAGTCGGGCGCCCCGTTGACAGTCCTTTGAGCCAGATAGGGGAGAACCTTCACACATATGGCTTTTGAGATCAAACCCGTCCGCGAATTCCTCGTGAGTCCGGCGCTGCCACCATCGCTTTCGCGGCTGAGCGAACTGGCCAACAACCTTCATTGGAGTTGGGACTACACGATCCGGACGCTGTTCCGGCGGCTTGATGAGGGTTTGTGGAAGCAATGCGGACACAATCCGGTGCTGATGCTGGCGCGGATTCCGCAGAGGACGCTTGAGAAGTCGGCGGAGGATCCCCGGTTCCTGGCCGCTTACCGGCGCGCGTGCGACAACCATGACAGGTACCTGCAGACCGGGCAATTCGGCAACGCCAGGAAGGACTCGATGGCGGTGGCCTACTTCTCGATGGAGTACGGGCTGCTTGAGTCGCTGACGATCTACTCGGGCGGCCTGGGCATTCTCTCTGGCGACCATTTGAAGTCGGCCAGCGATGCCGGGTTGAACCTGGTTGGGGTGGGCTTGCTCTACCAGACGGGCTATTTTCAGCAGCAACTGAACCCCGACGGGTGGCAGGTGGAGAAGTACCCGGAGAACGATTTCTACACATGGCCGGTGCATCCGGCGATCGGAGAAGACGGCGAGGAGATCCGCGTCGAAGTGCCGATGCCGCAGGGCAAGGTGCATGTGAAGGTGTGGGTGATGAAGGTGGGGCGGGTGGATCTTGTCCTGCTCGACACCAACATCGCGGAGAACACGGTGCCGGAACTGCGCGACATCACCGACCAGTTGTACGGCGGGGATAGCGAGGTCCGGATCCGGCAGGAGATGGTGCTGGGCGTGGGCGGACTGCGGGCGCTGAAGGCGCTCAAGTTTGAGCCGACGGTCTACCACATGAACGAGGGCCACTCGGCGTTTCTGTCGCTGGAGCGCATCCGGGTGATGATGAAGGACCAGGGCCTGACGTTCGACGAGGCGCTGGATGCAGTTCGTGTCAACAACGTGTTCACCACCCATACGCCGGTGCCGGCTGGCATCGACCACTTCGATTCGCACATGGTGTACGACTACACCAAGGGCTTCTGCGAGGAAGCGGGGATTGAGTTTGAGCGAGTCCTGAAGCTGGGCCAGAAGCATCCGCATGCGCGGTTCTCGATGGCGGTGCTGGCGATCATGACCTCCTGCTACCGCAACGCGGTGAGCCGGCTGCACAGCGAAGTCTCGCAGGCCATGTTCCAGGACCTTTGGCCGAACCTGCCCGAGCATGAGGTCCCGATCACGCCCATCACCAACGGCGTGCATCTGCCATCATGGCTGAACGGTGAACTGGCGCGGCTGTACGATCAGCATCTGGAGCCCGAGTGGCGCGAGAGCTACCCGCACTCGCCGGTGTTCCAGCATGCACAGGATATTCCGCCGCGCGACCTTTGGGAGATGCGCCGGAAGCGGAAGCGGCAACTGGTCCAGTTTGTAAGAGAGCGGCTGACCAAGCGGGCGCAGCGGCGTCACGCCTCGTCGTTCGAACTGCGGCGGATCGGCGAGTTGTTCGATCCCGATGTATTCACGATCGGATTCGCGCGCCGGTTCGCCACCTACAAGCGCGCCACGCTGCTGTTGAAGGATGTTGACCGGTTGAAACGGATCGTGTCGAACGCGGCCATGCCGGTTCAGGTGATCATCGCCGGCAAGGCGCACCCGGCCGACGATCCGGGCAAGCAGCTGATCCACAGCATCATCCAGACCATCCGTGACCCTGAACTGGCCAAACGCATCGTGTTCATCGAGGATTACGACATCGAGGTGGGCCGGGAACTGGTACAAGGCGTCGATCTGTGGCTGAACAATCCGCGGCGGGGCGAGGAAGCCTGCGGCACCAGCGGGATGAAGGCGGCGATCAACGGAGTGCTGAACCTTTCGGTTCTCGACGGCTGGTTCGACGAGGCCTATGAGGAGTCAGGCGGATGGGCGATCGGCGACCGTGAGGAGTATCACGACTGGATGGAGGCGATCCACGCCACGGCGATCTACTCGCTGCTGGAGAATGAGATCCTGCCGCTGTACTATGCGAACCGTGAAGACGGCGTTCCGGTGCAGTGGATCCAGAGGATGAAGATGTCGCTCGAATACCTGAGCGCGCAGTACAACTGCCAGCGGATGATTCGCGACTACACGAACCGGCTGTACGAGCCGGCTCACGAGGCGTGGCAGAGCCTCCGGCTCGGCGGGTTCGAAGCGGCAAGGGAGAAGGCGAAGTGGCAGCGGCTGGTTGAGAAGTCCTGGCCCGGGGTGGTGATCGAGGATGCGGGGACGTCGCTTGGCCCGTGTCACTTGAGCGGAGCGACGCTGGAACTGCGGGCGGCTGTCGATCTGTCGGGATTGAAGGCGGATGACGTCCGAGTGGAAGCGGTGGTGGGAAGAGTCGGGACGACCGGGAGGTTGGAGGATACCAGCGTGCTGGTGCTGCAGCCCTCGGGGCAATCGGGCGGCAAGCAGGTTTTCAACCGCGAGTTCGTGCCGCACCAGACGGGCCGGCTGGGCTACACGTTGAGGGTGAGTCCGAACCACTGTGACGACCCGCTGGCGCGGCCATGCCACAGCCCGATCAAGTGGGCAGCCATCTAGAGACGGTGGCCCGGGACGAAAGAAAAGACGGAAATGCGACGTGCCGGGCTGGATTCCCGGCGCGAAATCTGTTAAACAGGAACTGAGCCGGGTAGATTCGAAGTGACCGGGCCTTCCGAAGGCCCGGAACGGTGGGTGAGAGAGAAACCCGGACTTGCCAGCCCCTGATACGCTTCCGCCCTCTGCAAACGGCGTGGTAGCGATCCCCGGACGAGAAGGATCTTGACTGGCTGGCTCATCGACTCCTGTTCCAGCGGGAGCATCAAACCCAGAAGGAGCGTCCCGATGGACGACGACCGGAAGTATAAGCAGCGTGGCTACATGGATACGGGGTACGACTCCGGCGGACTCGGCGAGCGGCCGGACAGGGATCGGCCCCGCGGTCCGCGGCCTCCCATCGATGTGACCGGCCCGCGACTGCCGCGCCTGGTGGAGGCGACGGCCGCCGCCCGCTGCTATAACTGCGCCACCGCGCTTCCGGCCGACCACGACTTCAGCCAGGAATGCCCGAAGTGCAAGGCGGCGCTGCATTGCTGCAAGCAGTGCACGTACTTCGAACCGTCGACGCGTTTCCAGTGCACCAAGCCGATTCCCGAGCGCATTGTCTCGAAGGACAAGACAAACGAATGCACTTTCTTCCGGGTGCGCGTGACGGTGGCACGCGACAGCGCGCCGCCGCCCTCGATGATGCGGCCAGCCGGCCGGCCGGAGGCGTCGGCTCCGAAGTCGGCCAACGACGCCCGCATCGCATTTGATAATCTCTTCAAGAAGTAGTTAAATCCGATTGCGGCGAAAGCCGGACCAGGAGTACCGGGATGCGCGTACCTTTGGCGACACTGCTTCTTGCGGCGGCCTTGCCCGCCTGGGCGATCGAGGTGAGCACGGGCTACCTGATCGGGCCGAAGTACGATGCACGGGCCATCTATGTGCGGGCGAAGTCAAGCGGGCCGTGGCTGAAGGTTCAGGCTGGCGGGTATCACAAATCCGCTGAAGGCAAGGTCCTCGGCGCCAGGACGCCGGAAGGGCTGACCAGCCGGCCTGCCGGGGCGACCATGATCCGTGTCCCGCTGCAGAGCGAGACGGAAAACCTGTTCACTGCTTTCGGCAAGCTCGATGCGGCGAAGGCGCGTGAGATTTCGTCGCTGATCGCTTCGGCCTCCCGC
Source organism: Bryobacteraceae bacterium (assembly GCA_014860455.1). Taxonomy (GTDB): domain Bacteria; phylum Acidobacteriota; class Terriglobia; order Bryobacterales; family Bryobacteraceae; genus PNKE01. Next base: position 20,861 of record JACZJQ010000225.1, read on the forward strand.
AACCGGTTGATCGTCGAACTCGGCGTCTTCCATCCTTCGCGCGATCAGGAGATCCATGCGCCGGACTTCATGCTGGCCGCGGCCCGCAATGTCGTCGAGTGGCTGGTGGCCGCCGACCACCGCAACGTGATCCTGAACTTCGCGCCCGATTGGGAACAGGCAGGCTGGGATTTCGATCACTGGGTGCCGATGCACCTGGAACTGCTGGCCGAGACCGCCCGCGGACGGTTTCAATCGCTTAAGGCTGACTTCGCCTCGCCCATCGCCTTCACGCTCGGTTACCCCACAGGCGAGGGCTCATCGCTGATCGAAGCCGCCGACGTCGTTGAGCTCGCCGGCGAGGCGCTGGAGATGGACACGCGTAAGATCGAACGGCCCGTGCTGGCCGTGGGCAGCGATGCCTGCCAAAACGCCATCCGCCGCACGTCGGGCTGCATTGTGGATGAACCAGGGCCGCCAGGCGATCCGCTGCTGCGTCTGTTCTTCGCCAAGCTGCCAGGCGGCGCTGTAGGACAATAGGGGCATGGCAATCGCGGAGTTGACCGGTTTTCGCCGATTCGAAGTAAAAGACTACGTCAGGGAGTCGCCGAAGCCCGGCGAGGTCCAGGTCCGCATGGCTGCGGTCGGCATCTGCGGCAGCGACCTGCACCATTTCATCGACGGACACATCGGCGACCAGGACTCTGTCTACCCCATGGTGCTCGGCCACGAGCCCGCAGGCGTGATCACGGCGCTGGGCCAGGGCGTTACCGGTTGGGCCGTGGGCGACCGCGTGGCCTGTGAGCCGCCCGTCTACTGCTACCACTGCGAGTGGTGCTTGAAGGGCCGCCACAACCTCTGTGAACACGTCACGTTCATGAGCAACCCCGGCGTGCCAGGCTTCTTCCGCGACCACGTCACGCTGCCGGCGGCGAACCTGCTGGCCCTGCCCGCTGACATGAGCTTCGCCGACGCTTCGCTCTATGAGCCGGTGTCGATCATCCTGCATTCGTTCCGCTTTGCCCAACCCCAACTGGGCGACACCGCGGTGGTGTTCGGCGCCGGGCCGATCGGCCTGTCGACAATCGCCGGACTCAAGATCGCCGGCATCTCGAAGATATGGTGCGTCGAGCCGGTCTTCTACCGCCGCGAGATCGCCTTGGAAATGGGCGCCGATGTCGTGATCGACCCCCATCAGGCCGATCCGGTCGAGGAAATCCTGCTGGACACGCGGGGACGCGGCGTTGACATCTCAATCGACTGCGCCTCGCAGGGCGACTCCGTCAACCAGTCGATGTATGTGGCCTGCCCCGGCGGGCGTGTCATCATCACCGGTTTGCCGCAGGAGCGGCGGCTCAGCAATTTCGATTTCCACCACATGCGGCGCAAGGAGTTGTACTTTGCCGCCATCCGGCGGTCGAACCACACCGGCGCGGCGGCCGTCGAACTGCTCAAGGAGCAGGGCCACCGCTTCAAGCCGATGCTCACCCACCGCATGCCGTTGTCGAAGGTGCAATCGGCGTTCGAGATGCTGATGAAGTTCGACGACGGCGCCTGCAAAGTGGTGCTGGAGCCAGAGCAGGACGCCTAGGAGTTCCGGTCGGGTTTGAGGACGGCGATATAGGAGAGGTTCCGGTAGAGCTGCTTGTAGTCCAGGCCGAAGCCGATGACGAAGCGGTCTGGGATCTCGAAGCACTTGAAATCGATTTCGAGCGGCACGATGCGCCGCGCCGAGCGGTCCAGCAGGGTGCACAGCCCCACCGAATTGGGTCCGCGCCCGGCGAGGGTTTGCAGCAGGTAACGCGCCGTGAAGCCGGTGTCAACGATGTCCTCCACCAGCAGCACGTCCTCGCCTTCCACCGAGTCGTCCAGGTCCTTGGCGATCCTCACCACGCCCGGCGCGCCGGAATGGTTCGAGAAGCTCGAAATCGCCAGCATGTCGATTTTGACGGGGATCGACAGTTCCCGAGCCAGCGCCGTCAGGAAGAAGATCGAACCTTTCAGCACGCCGATCATTTTTAGGTTGCCGTTGCGGTAACGGCCGCTGATCTCGGCCGCCACCTGCCGGATGCGGTCGCGGATCTCCTCTTCGCTGAACAGTACGCGCTCGATGGCCGGCGCCGATGGAACTTTCATTTCGTATTCACTCCGCCTTCTGCCCCATGCCTACTTCGCTTTCTGCTCAGCCAGTCCGTACTTGAAGACCAGGTCCTGCAGGTCCTTCTGATAGAAGACCTGGATCTGGATCTGGGGGTAGATCTCGCGCAGCAGGCGGATCTTGCGGTTCTTCTTCGTCACCAGCGATTGTTTCATCGTCGTCAATTCAACATATCGGTTCGATTCGGGCAAGTAGAAGTCCGGCGTGAAACTTTCGATGACGCGGCCCTGCACGTCCCAGGCGATGGGGAAGCTCTTCGGCTCGTACTCCCAGGCGATGCGGTAGAAGTCGAGCAGGTTGGCGAAGATCTCCTCGCTGGGGTGCGAGAACTGGACCCGCCGCAGATTCGCCCGGCCCTTCGGATGGATGCCGTCCTTGGCAAGCTGCAACCGCAACTGGAACTGCTGCTGCGCCTCGGCCGCCTTCGACAACCAGCCGTACTCTTTCAGAGTCAGGACTTCGATCGCCAGCGCGATGTAGTGCGCCAGGTTGCCGCCGTCAACCGATTCGGCGTTGAGGATCAGGTCGAAGGACTCGGGCGGCGCGGTGGCGCGGCCGTAGCGCGCTTTGCGGGCCGCGGCGACGTCCCTCTCGCGGGCTTTCAACTGCACGCGGGCCGCGGGCCGGTCCAGCCGGTCGTCCAGCATGATGTTGCCCAGGCGCCGGTTGCGCGGGGCGACAATGCGCACGCGCAGCAACCCTGGGAAGTTGCGGAAGAGGTTCTCGGCGCCGTCGACGCCCACCACGAGATGGCTTTCGGTGGCGTGGCGCAGCAGGATGGAGGCCGCCATGGCAGGCCATGCCTTGGCGGGGCAGCCGCCCGCGAGGCCGAACTCCTCCTCAAGCATCGCGTCCAACTGGCTCGCGCCAATGTGGTCGAATCCGCACCGTTGAGCGACCAGCCTGGCCACCTCGCCGCTGCGGCAGCCGGGCTCGCCGGAGACCGTGATCACCGCCATTCACTCAGAATGATAGCGTATGGAGGTGGCCATCACTCATTCAACCAGACGCGGTTTTGTTAAAACATTTTCAGCCATCGCCGTTTCAGCGCCCGCATGGGCCGCGGCGAGCGCCCTCAAATGCGATGTCGCCGTCATCGGCGGCAGTACAGGCGGCTGTGCAGCCGCTCTGGCTGCGTTGCGGGCCGGGATGAAGGTGGTGCTGACCGAAGAGACCGATTGGGTCGGCGGGCAGTTGACCTCGCAGGCGGTGCCGCCCGACGAGCATCCCTGGATCGAATCGTTTGGCGCCACGCGCGCCTATAGGGCGTATCGCGAAAGCGTCCGCCGTTACTACCGCGACAACTATCCGCTGACACGCGAGGCGCACGACAATCCGCGCCTCAATCCCGGCGGTGGCTCGGTCTCGGTGCTGACACACGAACCGAAGGTCTCGCTGGCGGTTCTGGAAGCGTTGCTCGCGCCCTACGTCAGCGCCGGGCAACTGGCCGTCCTCCGCCGGCACAAGCCCGTCTCGGCTGACTCGCAGGGCGACCGCGTCCGTTCAGTCGCCGTGAAGAGCCTGGAGACAGGTACGGTCCGCACCATCTATGCCGCTTACTTCATCGACGCCACCGAACTCGGTGATCTGCTGCCGCTCACCCGGACCGAATTCGTCACCGGCTTCGAGTCCGGCAAGGACACCGGCGAGTTATACGCGCCCGCCGCAGCCCAGCCCGATAACCACCAGGCCTTCACCGTCTGCTTCGCCCTGGGCTACGATCCCGACGGCGACCATACCATCGACAGACCCGCCGACTACGCCTTCTGGCGCGACTACGTCCCCGCAATGCGTCCGCCATGGCCGGGCAAGCTGCTGAGCTGGTCGATGTCGAATCCCATCACGCTCAAAGAGCGCGCCGTCATGCTTGACCCGCGTCAGGACGCAAGCGCCGCGGGGCTGCTGAACCTCTGGATTTACCGCCGTATCGTCCGCGCGAAAAACTACCAGCCCGGCTTCTGCAAAGAGGACGTAACGCTGGTGAACTGGCCGCAGAACGACTACTGGCTCGGCAACCTTTACGGCGGCAGCGAAGCCGATGCCGCGCGCCACCTGCAGCGGGGCCGTGAACTCAGCCTGTCGCTGGTCTACTGGATGCAGACTGAAGCGCCACGCCCAGACGGCGGCACGGGTTGGAAGGGACTGCGTCTGCGGCCCGACATCACCGGCACAGAGGACGGCCTGGCGATGTATCCCTACGTCCGCGAATCGCGGCGCATCCGCGCCGAGTTCACTGTGCTCGACCGCCATGTCGGCACCGAAGCGCGCATGAAAGCGACCGGCAAACCACAGGACGAAGTCACGGCCGAGCGCTTCAACGATTCAGTCGGGGTCGGCAGTTACCGCATCGACCTTCACCCGTCATCCGGCGGCGACAACTATATCGACGTCAGCTCGCTCCCGTTCCAGATTCCCATGGGCGCCCTCATCCCACGCCGCGTCGACAACCTGCTGGCCGGCTGCAAGAACCTGGGCGTGACGCACATCACCAACGGTTGCTACCGCCTGCATCCGGTGGAGTGGAACATCGGCGAATCTGCCGGCGCGCTGGCCGCCTATTGCCTATCAAACAAGCTGGCGCCGCGACAGGTGCGCAACACGGAGAAACTGCTGCGGGCATTCCAGGCATCACTGACGGGCCAGGGCCTCGAGATCGAGTGGCCTCGCATCAGGCCGCGATAAGGGCGCGGAACTTCGTTTAGTAAAATCCCGCGTCACTTCGGCGGCGGGACGATGAACTCGCCCTGGCGTACGCCATAGGCCGGGTCGAGCAGTCTGTAATCCTTGCCCGACCGTGCGTTCCAGTCCCAGACGATCTTTCCCTCGCGCAGCGTGAGTTCGCAGAACAGCCGCCGCTTGGACGAAATGGTTCCGGCGTCGGAGTCGCCATACTTGAACTCGCCTTCCATCAGGCGGAAGACAGCGACGTCGGCGGGCGCGCCCACCGCGATATGGCCCAGATCGCGCTGGCCGATCACGGCCGCGGCAAGGTATGTCGAGCGCGCGATCACGTCGTTCAGCGGCATGCCCATGGCCAGGAACTTCGACATCGTTGTAGGCATGTCCATCATGAAATTGTTGGTCGAGCCGGTGTGCAGATCCGTCGAGATCGAATCCGGATAAAAGCCCTGCTCGACAGCCGGCACGGCGTTGCGGAACGCGAAACTGCCGCCGCCGTGGCCAACATCAAACTTGATGCCGCGTTTGCGCGCCTCACGCAGATACGCGTACACCTTTCCGTCCGTGCCGATCCACGGCACCGGCGCGCGGAAGGCGTGCGTGGCGATGTCGCCCGGGCGCAGCTTGCGCGTGACCAGCTCCCAGAACGGCCGCTCCTTCTTGAAGAAACCGAAATCCACCATCACCGGCAGCGATGCCAGTTGCCCTGCCTCGACGGCCTTCTGCACCGCCGTCCACTCGCCCGATTCCCAATGCGCCGTCTTCACGCCGACGACGATATCGGCGTGCTTCTTCGCCAGCCGGGCCAACTCGGCCGGGTTCATATCCTCGGCGTGTTGTTCCACCATGTTCGAGAGCATCCCGAAGCCGGCGATGTTGATAAACGCGAACACGCGCGTTTTGGCGCGGTCCAGCACAGTGTGGCGGAACGTCTCAAAGTTGCGCCAGCCCGCGCTACCGGCGTCGGCCATCGTGGTGACGCCCGTGCGGAAACTGAAATCGTCCGGGCGGATGCTGTTGTCGCCCGCCCAGACGTCCTTGATCCCTGTTGTGTGGAACAGGTGGACGTGGATGTCCACCAGCCCCGGTGTAACGACCAGGCCGGAGACGTCGAGAACCTTGGCGGCCCTCGACGCCTCCAGCCCACTTCCTATGGCGGCGATCCGGCCGTCCTTCACTGCCAGGTCGGCCACGCGATCGACCCCGTTTTTCGGATCCACCACGCGCCCGCCCTTCAGCAGCAGGTCCCATGCCGGCTGTGCGCCGGCCGCGGATGCGAGCATGACTGCCAGGATCAGCGCCTTCATCTGCCTACGCCTTGCGAGCCTTCTGAGCGGTGCCGTCCCACTTCAGATACTGCCGCCTCTTGTAGGACTCAACCGACATCTCGCACAGCACGACGCCGTAGTATCCCAGCATCGAGTCGCACTTCAGCGCCTCGCCCGAGCGGATGGCCGCCTGCAGGTTTCTGTGATGGTAGTTCGTGTTCTCAGCGCCCGTCTTCTTGTACGTGAAGGCCTTCGCCTCCTTGGCGAACTCGCGCTGCGGCGTGATGGTGAACCCGGTGCGATCAAACGTCAGCGTGGCGTGATGGCCGCGGATCAGGTGCGCCACCGGCGTGTCGTTGGCCATCGTCGAAACCAACTGCATCGTCGGGCCGCCCGGATAATCGGCCAGCACGTTGAACGTATCCGGAATCTCGGCGATGGATTTTGTGAACTCGAACTTGCCGCCCGTGGCCACGACAAACTCGGGGAATTGCAGGTTCAGAGCTTTGATCAGCCGGGTGCAGCGGTGGATATAGAGATCGGTGGCGATGCCCCCCGAATAATCCCAATAGCGCCTCCACCGGAAATACCGTTCCGGATCCCACGGCCGCTTCTTGGCCGGGCCCAGCCACATGTTCCAGTCGAGGTTCACGCCCGGCTTGGCGTCTTCGTCGATCTTGTAAGACGGCGCTGACCAGAAATCGTCGCGGTGGTTGCGCGAGTAGTCGATCTGGCACAGTACAACCTTGCCCAGCGCGCCCGCCTTGATCTGCTCCCAGGCCGCTTCGTAGCTGTCGTCCGACATGCCCTGCACGCCTACCTGCAGCTTCCGGCCCGGATACTGCTTCAGTTTGGCGACAACTTTCTTGGCCTCTTCGATGGTGTGCGTCATCGGTTTCTCGACGTAGACGTGCTTGCCGGCGTCCAGCGCGTCCAGCGTGATCTGCGCATGCCAGTGTTCCGGTGTCGCGATCAGGACGTAGTCGATCGTCTTGTCGTCGAGCAGTTGCTTGTAGTTGCTGTAAGGCTTGCCGCCCGAGCGCTGGGCGAAGTTGTCGCGGCGCTTGTCAAACACGTCGCAAACCGCGGCCAGTTCGATGTTCATCGCATCCTTGACCTTGAGCAGGCCGTCGAGATGTGCCCCGGCCATGCCGCCGCAGCCGATGATGCCCACCTTGAGCCGTTCGCCCGCGCCCTTCACCTGGGCATAGCTCTTTGCGCTAAACGCCGCCGCGGATGCAGCGGCGACGAAGTCCCTGCGAGAATAGAAAGCCATATAGGAATTCTACGCTCTATGCATCTCCTCCCGCAGTCTGTCGAGATTTGTCTTGCCCTCATCGTACTCGCCGCCGCTGTCAGTGACGTCCGCTTGCGCAACATACCAAACTGGTTGACCCTCGGTGGCATCGCCGCCGGCCTCGCTCTCCACACGTATTTGACCGGCTGGGCCGGACTGAAATTCTCGGCTGCCGGCTTCGGCCTCGCCGCTCTGATCTTCCTGCCGATGTTCGCGTTGCGATTCCTCGGCGGCGGCGACGTCAAGTTGATGGCGGCTGTTGGTGCGCTGGCAGGCCTTCAGAACCTGATCGGGATCTTTATCGCCGACACAATCCTCGGTGGCGTGGCCGCGCTGGTGCTGATTGTCTTGAAGGGGCGGTTGAAGAAGACCCTCGCCAACATCGGCCGCATGATCTTTTCACTGTTCCGCGGCAAGGCGCCTTACAAGGAAAACGAGGAACTCGAAGCTGGCGGCGAGAAGTCGCTCGGGATGCCCCGCGCGGTCACCATCGCCGCCGCCACGCTCGTCATTCTCTGGCTCAGTCGAGTACCCGTACCGTAAGCCCGCTCGCCTGTTGCCCGCCCATGTAGACGCGCTGCGTCGCCTTCTGGAAGTCGCTCGACTTCGCCTCATGGACCGGCACGTACTTCTGCGGATTCCGGTCAGTGAGCGGGAACCAACTGCTCTGCACCTGCACCATCAGCCTGTGGCCCTTGCGGAAGGTATGGAACACATCAGGCAGTTCAAACTCCACCTTCTCCACCTTGCCCGGCGTGAACGGCTCGGGCTTCTCGAACGAGTTGCGGAACCTGCCCCGGAACGGCTCGCCGCGCACCAGCATTTGATAGCCGCCCATGCGCACGCCAGCAGGATTGGGATTGTTGTCCGGCGTGTCGGACGGGAAGACATCCACCAGCTTGACCACCCAATCGGAATCGGTGCCCGTGGTCGAAACCCACAGCGTCGCCTTCAACGGACCCGCCACGCGCAGATCCGACCCAAGCGCTCCGGTCTGGTACACCAGCACATCCGGCCGCGCCGCGGCGAAGCGCTGGTCGTCGGTCATGTAGTTGTAGTCCATGCGGTTGGTGATGTAAGGCGTGAACGGCACCGGCTTCATCGGGTCGCTGACGTATTCGTCAAAAGCCGCCGTGCCCGCCGGCGCGCTTGTCGACAGTTTGCCCTGTGGATGGAAGTACAGCGTGCTCGACTTGGCCTGCTTCGGCGGCCACGCATCCAGCTTGTGCCACTCGTTGCGCCCTGTCTCGAACATATACGCCTCGGGCAGCTTGTTGCCGTCGCCTTTGCCCTTCAGGTGGTAATTGAAAAACGGGAACTCGATCTCGTCCTGATAGAACTTCGATGTGTTCGACGCGAAGCTGACATTGCCCAGGCTCGTGCCGTCCTGCCGCGCCCACCCGCCATGACTCCACGGACCTTCCACGATCATGTTCGTCGCCCCCGGGCTGTTCTTCTCGGCCGAGGCATAAATGCTCAGCGGGCCGTACACATCCTCGGCGTCAAACCAGCCGCCGACGGTCATCATCGCCGGCTTGACGTTTTTCATGTGACGGTTCGCCGCGCGCGACTGCCAGAACGCCGAATACGTTTCGTTCGTGATGAGGTCCTTCCAGAACTTCACCTGGCCCTTGAAAAACTTCTCGTCGTAGTTGGCCAGCGGACCCACCGACAGGTGAAAATCATAGCCGTCCGGCGTATCCATTGTGAACTTCGATCCCGGAAGCATTGCGTCCTCGGGCCGCGGCCGCCCAAACGCCCCCAGGAAGTTGAATGCGTGCGAAAGGAACAGCACGCCGTTGTGGCGGAAGTCGTCGCCGACAAACCAGTCGTTCACCGGCGCCTGAGGCGATGTCGCCTTCAAAGCCGGATGCGAATCCACCGCGCCCATCGCCGCATAAAAGCCCGGATACGAAATGCCCCACATCCCAACGCGCCCGTTGTTGTTCGGGACGTTCTTCACCAGCCACTCAATCGTGTCGTACGTGTCTGTGGCTTCATCCACATCCTTCGGGCCCTGCTTGTTCACCATCACCGGCCGCACATGAACAAACTCGCCCTCGCTCTTGTTGCGTCCGCGCACATCCTGGTAGACGAAAATGAACTTCTCCTTGAAGAAACGCTCGCTCGGCGGGCCCAGTGTCGCGCGGTAGTTCTCGATGCCGTATGGCGCCACGCTATAGGGCGTTCGGCTCATCATCATCGGGTAGGCTTCGCTTCCGTCTTTCGGCGTGTAAACTGCCGTGAACAGCTTAACGCCGTCGCGCATCGGGATCATGAATTCGTGCTTGGTATAGGCGGCCTTGACGGCGGCCTGGCGCTCCAGCATCCGTGCGTCCATCTGGCCGCGCTGCTGCGCGTATCCAATGGAGAAACAGGCCAGTAAGGCAATGGCGATCGTGTGTCTCATCTCAACCTCTAACAAATGTGAACATCTTCAACGCGGTCAGCGCGCTGGCTTCCGACATCCATCGTCCAAGACCGGTGGAGAAGATGGCAATCAATATAATCAGAAATCCGAAGCGAGCGACTTCGACGTAAATCTGCGGCGGCACCTTCGCCGCCAGCAGAAATTTCGACCCGTCCAGCGGCGGCACCGGCAGCAGATTGAACAGCGCCAAATAGATACTCAGGTATGCCGCGCGAAACAGGATCTGCTGCCCGTCAATCCAGAACAAACCGATGATCGCCATCACCATGGCGAACACCACATTCGACGCCGGCCCGGCCAGTGCCACCACCACCAGCCCGTTGTAATGGCCCCGCAACCGCGCCACGTTCGTGTTCACCGGCCGTCCCCAGCCCAGAAACCCGCCCGTGAAAAGCGACGTCAACGCCGGCAGGATCACCGTCCCCATCCAATCGACATGCGCCAGCGGATTCAGCGTCACCCGCCCCTCTTCGCGCGGCGTCGGGTCGCCCAGTTTCTCGGCCACCCACGCATGCGCGAATTCATGCGGCGTGGTCAGCATCCAGAAGATGATGACGTCGACTCCGGCTTGTGCCCAATTCATTCGCCGCCCGCCTTCGCCGCATCCTTCGCACGGTACTTCTCAAACCACGCCAGCAGATAAAGCTGCTGCATCAACTGGTGCGACGGCCTCCGCCACCCGTGAAACTCCTCAGGCACCCGCACCAGCAGCGTCTCCTTCTTCTGGATCTTCAACGCCCTGTAATACTCCTCGCTCTGCGTCATCGGCGTCCGCAGATCGGCTTCGCCCGTCATCACCATCGTCGGCGTCTTCACGTTGCCCGCATAGGTGAGAGGCGACCTTGCCGCGTATTCCATAGGATCTTCCCATGGCTTCTTCTTGAACTGGTCGTACCACATCGGCCCGTCGGTGGTGCCCACGAAGCTGTGCCAGTTGATCACCGGCCGCATCGACACCGCCGCCCGGAAACGGTCCGTGTGCCCGACAATCCATGCCGTCAACACTCCGCCGCCCGATCCTCCGCAGACAAACAGATTCCGCTCATCGATGAACCCTTTCTTGATGGCCGCATCCACGCCCGCCATGAGGTCGTCGTAGTCCTTGCCCGGATACGAGTATTGAATCCCGCTCACAAACTCCTGCCCGTAACCCGTCGACCCCCGCGGATTCGTATACAGCACCGCATACCCGTTGGCGGCGAAGTTCTGCCACGCCCAGTTGAAAGCCACCGAATACATCGACCACGGCCCGCCATGGATGTAAAGCACCAGCGGATACTTCTTCGATGCATCGAAGTTCACCGGCTTCACCAGCCAGCCCTGCACCTTCCAGCCGTCCGCCGACTCATACCAGATCTCCTCCACCGCGCCCAGTTGCCGTTGCGACAAAACATCCTGGTTCACGTCCACCAGCTTCCGCCACGCCTTCATGTCGCGCGTCGACGACATCACCAGCGCCGGCGGTTCATGGAAACTGCTGCGCACCGCCGCCACCTCGCCCGTCTTTGCGAAATCGGTCTGCGCGATCATGTGCACCCCGTCCGACACCTTGCGCGGCTGCCCGCCCACGCTCAGATAGTAGATGTTCGACGAACCCCTCTCCTCCATCGTGTAATACACGCCGCGTCCTTCCGCATCCCAACTCAGCCGGCCCGGCGACGATGGCAGCGCGCCCGCCCACAGCTTCTGCTCCGTCCCGTCTGTCTTCATCAGATAGATCGACGAAACCGTGCTGGTCAGCTTCTTATCGTCGTAGCCCGTATACGCCACCCACGCGCCCTTCACCGTCGGATTCCCGTCCGGCCCCACGCGGCTGGTCAGCGCCTTGATCGCGCCCGACGCCAAATCGATCGAGTAGATCTCGCTGTCGTTGCGCAGGTATTCTGCATCGGGTTTGCGGATGCCGCTGATCAGCAACTGCTTGCCGTCGGCCGACCATTCCGGCTGGCCGTGATTGTACTTGCCGTCAGTCCATTGCTTCGGCGTCCCGCCCGTCACCGCGTCCACCGTGAACACATGCGTGTAGCCCTTCGGAATCGGACCCACGCCGTCGCGCGCCCACGTCAGCCGGTCGATCACCACCGCCGGCTTGGCCCACTGAGCGCCCTCCGGCCTTTTCGGCAGCTTGATCGTCAACGCGGGATCTTCATCCGCCACGGTCATCGTGAACGCGATCTGCATGCCGTCGGGCGACCACGTCAAACTCGACGGCGATTTCGGCGCCCGCGTCAACTGCGCCACCTCGCGTGTGTCAAGCCACAGCACATGGATCTGCGATGATCCATCTCGGTCGCTCACGAACGCGATCCTGTCGCCATCAGGCGACCACACCGGCGACGAATCGCGCCACGGCCCGGTAGTTAATTCACGCAACCGCTTGCCGTCGCGGTCGATGATCCACAAATTCGACCGCAACTGATCTTTCACCTTGTCAACCCAGCCCCGGCTGAAGACAATCTGTTTGCCGTCGGGCGAGATCGCCGGCGACGAAATCGTCTCCATGTCAAACAATGTTTCGGCGTCCAGTCCGGGCTTGGTGTCCGCAGCCCACAAGGAGCAGAAAAGCAGGATAAGCGAGAGTCCGCGCATACTCTCCATGCTACACTTCACTTCTTATGCGCCGTCGTGATTTCCTCGCCGCGGCCGGTGCGCCGGCCCCCACTCAACCGCTCGAACGCGGACGATTCCAACCCTTGTTCCCGGTAAGCGAACAGCAGTAGTCTTGAACAGGAGTGCTCCGCGCTCATCATGCGCGGACCAGGAGGATACGCTCATGGCCCAGTTCTGTGAACAATGCGGTGCGCCGCTCAACGGCGTCTTTTGCGGCAAGTGTGGGGCCAAGGCGGGCAGTGCGCAGCCGCAGCCTCCCGTCCAGAACATGGGCGCCCCCATGCCGCAGTCTGCGCCGGCCAAGGGATCCAGCCCCGTGCTCAAGATCATCTTCGTCGTCCTCGGCGTCCTGGTCATCCTCGGCATCCTCGGCGGCGTGGGCCTCTACTGGGCCGCCAGCAAGATCAAGGACAAAGTGGAAACCGTTGCCGCCGAGCGAGGCGTGAGCCTGAAGGACCTCGCCGAACAGGGCTCATCCGCTGTTTCCTCCGAAGGCGGCGACGGCTGCTGGCTGCTGTCGCAATCACAGGCCTCTCAACTCGCCGGCATCGCCATCGTGCGCGCCGAACCCAACCCGGACGCTGATTCCAGCAAGCTCTCCTGCCGCTACTATGCCGACCCCGACGAACTCACAAAGATCGCCCAGGCCGAGACCAACGCCGCCATGGCGGCCATGAAGTCCTCGAAGGGAACCAACCAGGCCTCGGACATTCAGCAGTTGGAGCGATTCACCAAGGGTATGATCGCCGGCGCCGCTCAAGCGCAGAATAGTGAAGGACTCGTGTTTGAGATCGCCGTCCGCCGCGGCGGCGGCAAATCCGATTGGACCGGCGTGTCCATCGCAGGTGGCGCCCTCGGCGGGATGGAAAAGATACCCGGACTCGGCGATCAGGCCGTAATGGCGCCGCTGGCCACCGGCATCTATGCCCTCAAGGGCGACAACTTCTTCGAACTGATGATGCCCGCGCTGCCCGGCGGTCGCCAGAAGGGCGTCGAAATCGCCCGCGCCGTTCTCGGCAGGCTCTAGCAGCGCCGGCGGCTACTTCTTCTTCGCCGGGGCCGTCTTTGGAGGCTCCGGCGTGATCGACGGCGGCGTCGTCTTGCCCTTATCTTTCTCTTCGCCCTCGAAGGTGATCTCGCTCTCCACTTGCAGCAACTGCGATTCCACCGCAAACTTCCTGTAGTTCCTGTACTCGATCGAATTCCTCATGCACGAGAAGCTGTGCGTCTGGCACGCCAGCACCTCGCTCTTCACCGGCAGCAAATACCTTTGCGCGTTGATGATCACCCATCCGTAATCCACCGACATCTCCACCTTGTCGAAATCGTAATCCACCGGCAACTGCCGCGAGTCCATCTCGATGCGCAACACTCGCGCCGACTCCGGATCGATCCACAGCGCCCCGTTATACGCTGGCCGCACCGACCGCCCATAGCGGATCGTCCAATGCGAATTCGCCTGCGCCACACTGAAGTTGAACACCTTCGCCTTCAGTCCTGCGGCCGTCGATTCTTCATTCCTCAAACGGAACCGCGCATCCGTGTTCGATGCCATGATGTCGGCCAGCGTCGTGCCGAACTCGCCCGTCGACCACGATCCCGAATCTTCCGGAGATCCCTTCTTCAGCCGCTTCCCGTTCACCCTGATATTCCGGTAGTCCTCTTTGCCGCCCGCGTAGGTCAACTCCACCTGCACCCGGTCCTTCTGCTTCCACTCCGGTTTGCGCGTCTTGCTCTCGTAGCGCACTACCACTTGGTCGCAAATGAAATCCGGCAACTTGTCGTTGAACTCATACGCCGCCGCCCGCGCCCGCTCAATCAGTTCATCGGCTTCGTTTTCCGGCGACGCCGTCATCGACTTGTCGCCCCGACCCTCTTCATCAACGGTAATTTCTTTGTAGACCGGCCCGGCCTTCGGCGCTGTTGGCGGTGGCGCCTCCGACGGCTTTTCCCGCTGGGTTGCCGGCCCGCCGCGCTTTAAAATCGGACGCCCTGGATCGGACTGCTGGGCCGCCGCGAAAGCGCCCAGTGCCAGTACCGCAACGATGAGAATCCGCATCATCTTCCGATTCAGTTTGACGCGGCCCCTCGCCGCCGCGTTACCGCACGAATCCGCGCACCTTCAGCCAGTCCTTCAACCTGTCCGGCCACGTCGACAACACCGGGTCCTTCTGCGCCAGGCCCACGCCATGCCGCCCTTCAGCGTAAATGTGCATCTCCGCCGGCACGCCCACCCGCCGCAGCGCCATGTAGTAAAGGATGCTGTTCTCCGGCGGCACGCCCGTGTCGGCGTTGGTGTGAAACAAAAACGTCGGCGGCGTTTCGGCCGTCACTTTCAACTCATTCGACAGATCCCACACCAGCGCCGGATCCGGCGGCGCGCCCAGCAGATTCCGCATCGACCCCGAATGCGTATACCGCGTCGTGAACGAAATCACCGGATAACAAAGCACGGCGAAGTCCGGCCGCTCGCCCTGCTGGAAATGCGTCGACAGCGTCGATGCCAGATGCCCGCCGGCTGAAAAGCCCATCACGCCCACCCGTGCCGGATCGATTCCCAATTTCAGCGCCCGCTCGCGGATCATCCGCATCGCACGCCGCGCATCGTCCAGCGGCGCCGGATGGCGGTAACGCGGCCCAAGCCTGTACTTCAAAATGAATGCCGACACCCCCAGCGCGTTGTACCAATCGGCGATCTGCTTGCCCTCGTGATCCATCGCCAGCGCGCCATAGCCGCCGCCAGGGCACACCAGCACCGCCGCCCCGTTCGGCTTCGCGGCGACATATGTCGTCAACGCCGGCTTGTCCAGTTCCTCCGTCCCCACCGCACCCGGCGCGCCCTCGGGCCAAAGCAATTCTGTCGCTGGCGTCTGCGCCTGCATCACCGCCGCCGCCGAAACCATCGCCGCCGCCGTGCGCCTGGTGATCCTGTCGTTGTGCATCTTCAAGCCTCCGTCGCGGACTCCTCCACCGTCAGCGTCGCCGCCGCCGTATCGAGTGCCGCATTCACTCCCATCGGGAGCGTCAGTTGATCGTCTGTGTGGCCGATCGTCATGCCCGTCAACACCGGCACCTCCAGATCGCCCAGGATATTGTTCAACACCTCGCCCAGCGAGAACGTCGATTCAAAGCTCGGCTGGAATTCCCTCGGCGTGCACCCCGAACACTCCCCGATCACCAGCCCCTTGATCCCCTTCAACTTCCCGGCCAGACGCAACTGCGTCAGCATCCTGTCCATCGCATACGGCTGCTCGCCCACGTCTTCGATGAACAGCATCTTGCCCTCGGTCCGGATCTCCCACCTCGTGCCCATCAGCGACGCGATCAGCGACAGGTTGCCGCCCGTCAACGGCCCGCTCGCCTTGCCCGGCCGGATCACTCGCGTCATGTGGCGCGGCCGCAGTTGATTCTCTTCCGGTGGATTCGCCAGCACGCCCAGCGGCTTGGCCTCAAACAACGCCCGCCGGAAACACTCCTGCGTGTAGTTCGAAAACCGTGACAGCGTTACCGGCCCGTGGAATGTCACCAGTCCCGTCTCCTGATGAATCGCGACATGCAGCGCCGTAATGTCGCTATAGCCGATGAAGATCTTCGGATTGCGCCGGATCAAGCCGAAGTCGACCTTGTCCAGCAGCATCGCCGAGCCGTATCCGCCGCGAACGCAGAACACGGCCTTCACCTGCGGATCGGCGAACGCTGCATGAAGATCATCCACCCGCGTCTGGATCGACCCGCCCAGGTACCCGTCCCGCTTGCCCACGCCCGCGCCCCACTTCGCCTTCAACCCAAAATGCTCCACCGTCCGCCGCGCCAGTTCCAGCCTGTCCGGATCGCTGACGTATGTTGACGGCGTGATCAACGCCACCGTGTCGCCGGGCTTCAGCGCCTTCGGCCTCACCACCTTCGCCGTCTGCGCATTCATCGCGCCCGCACCCACCGCCATGCCGATCGAGGCCAGGAAAGATCTGCGTCGCACCCTCAAATGGTACACGGGTCCGCGCCGGATTTGGCGTTGCGCCCTCTCAACGCGCCCGCCGTCACCCAGGCCGCCAGCAGCGCGGGGTACACCGCCGACCACGGCGCGCCAACCAGCACCAGCACCGGCGTCAGCGGCATTGTCATCAGTGCGGCGAAGCGGACCATCGCAGGCTGTGCCGCCAACCGGCTGAGCAGGACCAGCGGCAACAACAGCAGCAGCGTGTCCTGCGCGTAGGCATGGACACTGATCAACAGGCTCGCCGGCAGCGACAAAGCAAATGCCTCGGCCCAATGCTCCGACTTGCGGAACGCCACCGCCGCTACCGCCGTCATCAAAACACTCGCCATCGCAACCGCCCACCCCGCCGGGAGCGCCGGCAACGCCGCGCCCACGGCCTGGAGATTCGGCATCAACTGCGGATTCGGATGAAGCTCCGAACTACCCAGCAGCGCCAGGTATTCAGCCATCCAGTTGCCGCCCTGCGCCAGATAGCACAGCGCGATGAGCACCGCGCCGCCCGCCGCGCCGCCTGCCAGTGCCCGCCACTTCCGGTGCATGATCAGCACCACCGGCAGCAGCAGCACCAGGTGCGGCTTGATCGCGCACAACGACCAGACCAGCCCCGCCGTGAACGGCCTCTCCCTTTCCATCAGCAGATATCCGGCCGCGGCCAGAGCCAGCACGATCGAAACATCCTGCCCGTTGAATGGCGTGAACACCAGCGGCGGATAGAGAAATGCGAACACCGCCAGGTCGAACCGGTCTCTGACAAACGTCCAAAGGAACCACACCAGGCAGGCGACGCTCATCGCCTGAAACGTCCAGTACGCCGTCCGGTATGGCAGACCCGCAAGCGGCCGCAGCATCCAGGCGTAGAATGGCAGCCGTGAATAGTAGACCGACGGCATGACGCCACCCAAAGTCTCCCGGTGCACCCGCTCATTCGCTTCCACCGAATACAGCCCCGGCGTCCCAATCAGCGTCGCTCCCGCATAGAGCTGCGCAAAGTCGTTCGCCCCCGCCAGAAACCGTTCCGGCTTCACGGCCTGCAGGACAAGCGCCCATAGCGCAGTTGTGCAGATGGCGGCTATGAGCACCCGGCGCCCGGATCGTCTCTCTCTCACCTTCACTCTATCGTCTGAACGCCCGGCTTCCTCCACCTCGGCGGCAGCCCGCCCTATCGTCCCGTCTCCAATCCGGCGCGCCGCCGCAGCCACGTCGCCATTTTGTCCAGCGCCGCCGGCGCCATCGTCTCTTCAATCTGGTTGTATTCGGGCACCCCGCCCGTCTTCGCCGTCTGCATCAGATGGTTCAACCCCGGCAGCAGCGCTGTCTCGAAATCCTGGTTCCCGCCCTTCTTCAGCGCCGCCTCGATCGCCGGCAGGTTCTGCCCCGGTACCACCTGCGCGTCCAGGCTCCCGTTCAACGCCAGCACCGGGCACTTCACTCTCTCCAGCACCGGCTGCGGATTGTACGTCAGGAAATATCGGAACCACATCGAGTTCACATTCCTGATGCTCTGCTCCACCGCCGGCGACCCGCCCAGCACTTCCTTCAACTTCACCGCCGCCGCCGCCGGATCCCTCTCCGCCTTCACAATCGCGAATATCTTCTCCTGGATCGACCTCTGCGCCGCAATCGCTTCCGCGCTCGCACCATTCGCCTTCAACACCGCCTGCCCCTGCTCATACAGAATCTGCTCCCCGTCCACCCCTGTCCCCGCCATCAACACGATAAACGCCGTCTCCGGCCTCCTCACCGCAATCATCGGCGCAATCACTCCGCCCTCGCTGTGCCCGACAAACCCGATCCGCTTCGCATCAATCTCCTTGCGCTTCATCAGGAAATCCAACCCGCCCTCGGCATCTTCCGAAAAGTCCACCGACGTCGCCTCCTCGCGGCTGCCCGTCGACTTACCCACGCCCCGGTCGTCATACCTCAACACGGCAATCCCCTTCCGCGTCAGATGATCCGCCAGCACCAGAAACGGCTTGTGGCTGAAGATCGTCTCGTCGCGGTCCTGCGCCCCCGACCCGCTGATCAATATCACCGCCGGATGCGGCCCCGCGCCCTCGGGAATCGTCAACGTCCCGCCCATCGTCACGCCCTCGGCCTTGCTCGCGAACGACACTTCCTCCACCTTGTACGGATACGGCGGTTTCGGCGTCTGCGGCCTCCTGATCGCCGCCGACGCAACCGCGGCCGCCGACATCCGCTTCAGGTTCAGCTTCAACGCCACGCCCTGCGTCATCGTCCCTTCAATCAAGTCTCCGGCCTCGTTCAGCTTGCCCTCATACGACGCCCCCAGCCGCGAGATGCTCCACCTCACCACTCCGTCGGCGAACGATACCTGGTCCACTGGAATCCCCATCGCCCCCTGGTCCACGCTGTCCATCTTCGCCGCCAGCGCGCCCGCGGCCGTCTTCTCCACATGCAGCCTGATCCGCAACTTCGCGCTCGGCAACTCCAGCACGCCCTCCCACGACCCCGCCACGTCCGCCGTCTGCGCGCCAACCGCCGCCGCCAGCAATAAAAGACAAGCCCATCTCGAAAAGAATCGCATTGTCTATCATTACCGCAATTCGCGTTACAATAGCGACCCATGAGGGGCTCCATCTGGGCTATCTTTGCGTTCGCCGCAACCGCGGCCACGCCTGCCGTCTTCGCGCAGGCCCGGCCCGACTTTTCGAAGGACGTCGAACCGCTGCTCAAGCGCCGCTGTGTCATGTGCCACAACGCGCGCCTCAAATCCAACGGCGTCCGTTTCGACGACCCCGCCGCCGCCCTTGAAGGCGGCTACTCCGGCCCCATCATCGTCCCCGGCAAATCAGCCGCCAGCAAACTCATCCAACGCGTCACCTCCGATAAAGACGGCGTCCGCATGCCCCCCGCCGGACCCGCCCTCACCGCCGCCGAGATCGCCACCCTCAAATCCTGGATCGACTCCGGCGCCGATTGGCCCCGCACCGCCGCCGCCAAGCCTGCCGCTTCCAGGCAAACTCTCTGGTCCTTCCAACCCATCACTCAACCCGATCCGCCATCCCCCAAGAACGCCGCCTGGACCCGCAACCCCATCGACAACTTCATCCTCGCCCGCCTCGAAAA
>JACZJQ010000226.1 GCA_014860455.1 Bryobacteraceae bacterium
CTGTTCAACCTGTAGCTCTCCGGGCTCCACACCGGCGTCCCCCCGCCAGCCCCAACTGAACGCATCGGCCCAACGGTCGTCACCACAATCGCCGCACCCCCTGCAGGCCTAGCGCTGGCCAACGCCAGCCGGATCCCGGTCCGCCGCTCAACCTCCTCCACCAGCACCGTCGCCGCCATGTTTTCCGCGCCCGTCCCCGAACGCGCCTCCACCACCACCGTGGCTTGACTCAAATCGATTCCCGCTGTGCCCGCCGCGCTTGCGGCGAATCCGGCGGCGACAATCAGGAGCATGGAGCGGCAGGCGATATGACGTGGCATCATGGCGATTCCACATCTTCTCAACTACCGCCGCCCGGCCGCAAAATCGCCCCCACCCCCCGTGACGCCGCCGCACCAATCGCATATGATGTCGCCGTACCGGACTCACCCCGGCGAGGAGGTCTCTCAGATGGACAGTTCACTTACCCGCAGGCAAATGATGCAGGCCGCCGGCGTTTCGGCCACGGCCGCTCTGCCCGCCGCTTCGGCGCCAGCGCCTGTCACTTGGCCTGTCAAGGGTACGCCAAAAATCTGCCTCGGCGCCCAGCCGGCCCTTGATGAAGCCGGCGCGCGGCGGCTCAAACAGGTCGGCGTCGACTACGTCCTCATGGGCGGTCCCCGCATGCCCTGGACCGAAGAGTCCCTCAACGAACGCCTCGTCCGCTTCAAGGCCATGGGCATCACCATCTGCAACATGATGATCGGCGGCTTCAACGACGTCATCTGGGGCCGTCCCGGTGCCGGCAAGCAAATCGAGGACTTCATCGCCTCCATCCGCGCCGCTGGCAAAGTCGGCCTTCCTGTCATCGAATACAACTTCTACGCCTACCGCCTCACCGAAGGCTACAAGGAGGAGATCGGACGCGCCGGCGCCGGCTACACCGCTTACGACTATGAGATCTCGAAAAACCTGCCGCCCCTGCCCAACGTCGGCGTCCACACTCGCGCTGATCAACTCAAACGCGCCGAAGGGTTTCTCAAAGCCGTCATCCCCGAGGCCGAAAAAGCCAACGTCCGTCTCGCTCTCCACCCCAACGACCCGCCCGTGCCCGTCAGCCGCGGCTCCGAGCAGCTCATGGCCACCTTCGACCATTGGAAGCAGTACATCAACCTCGTCAAGAGCCCCTTCAACGGCATGACCTACGACTGCGGCGTCTCCCGCGAACTCGGCGAAGACCCCGTCGCCATCTGCCGCTGGCTCGGCGAGCGCGACTGCATCAACCACGCCCACTACCGCAACGTCATTGTCCGCAAACCCTACGTCGACTACACCGAGGTCTTCATCGACGAGGGCCAGGTCAACATGTTCGCCGTCATGAAGGAACTCGTCCGCCAGAAATACCCTCGCGGGCTCTACCCAGAGCACCCTCGCGCCCTCGACGTCGACCGCGAACGCACCATCCGCAACTCCTACCCTGGCGGCGGCGGCCACGTTGCCGAGGTCTATAACGTCGCCTACACGAAGGCGATGATCCAGGCCGCCCTGTCGGCTTAGCCTGCATTTCCCACCACGCCCGGAGGGTGACGCAGGGGGAAGCGTGTGGATACGAGGCGCGCGACCGAGGCGAGCGGAGGCGTACTTAATCCGTATGTCGAGCACGCCGACCGAGCGCAACGAAGTAGACGCGCGCTTACCGCAAGTCACGCCGGGTGCTGGTGGAAAATGCAGGCTTATGACTTGGCGAAGTACAGCTCCACCGCCCGCTCGATGTCGGGTTTGGTCACGTTCACCCCGCGGCTCTCATACTGGCTGATCGACTGGATGATGCTGAGTATGTCCAGCGGATAACAGGCGCGCAACTGAGTCCGTCCGCTTGACAGGCACAACTTGCGCAGATACTCCGCGCTGTCATACTCGGCCGGCACGTTCTTCAGCGTCATCAGCCGCTGGAAGATCATGTCGAACACCTCCGGCTGCACCGGCTCGATCTCGATCTTGTTCTGAATCCGGCGCAGGAACGCTTCGTCGGCCAGGTCCGAAGGATCCAGGTTCGTCGAAAAGACCACCATCAGCTCAAACGGAATCTGGAACTTCACGCCGTATCGCAGCGTCAGGTAGTCCACCTTCCGGTCCAATGGCACGATCCAGCGATTCAGCAGGTCGCGCGGGCTCATCAACTGCCGCCCGAAGTCGTCGATGATGAAGATGCCATTGTTCGCCTTCATCTGCAGCGGTGCTGCGTAGATGCCCGACGCCTCGTCCAGCCTCAATTCCAGCATCGACGGGATCAGTTCACCGCCCACCACCAGGCACGGGCGCTTGCACAACACCCACCGGGGGTCGACATCCGGATCGTCGTAATCCACCCGGTGATGGACCACCGGATCGTACAGATTGATGATCTGATTGTCCACCTCAACCGAATAGGGAATCAGCACCCCGTCCACATACACCCTCAGCATCCGCTCGGCGATCGACGTTTTGCCGTTGCCCGACGGGCCGTAAAGGAAGATCGAATTCTGCGAAATCAGCGCCGGGCCAAGCTGGTCCAGCAACCGGTCCGGAATCACCAGGTCCGAGAACGCCGCCTTCAACGCCCGGCGGTCGATCTTCACATGCGCCGACTGCGCTTTTGCCGCCGCCGAATAGTCTTTCAGCGAAACCGGGCACGCCCCCGCATACTGCGAAATCTGAAACCGGTCCGACGCCAATTGTTTGCCTGAAGAGGTCAGCACAAACTGGTAGTCGTTGCCGATCATCCCCTTCACCTCAAGCAGTTGCTGCTGGCGCAAATGCCTGAAGGCAAACTCCACAATCGGAACCGACATCCGCAACGCCGCCGATAGGCTGTTTAGCGTCGCAAATCCCTCGAGCATCGTGCGCCGCAGCACGAGGTCAAGCACAAGAGACTGCGGAATCCCCAGATCCTCAACCGTCTGGGGTGTTTTCGGCGCGTAAAGCGAGCGTGGGCCTGCTGAAGAGAACATACGCCTCTTCTATCGGCGTTCTTGGATTCGGGGATTAGGCTGCCCGGACCGTCTCCGCGCTCCGAGCAGCCGGAAATCCGCCTAACAGCCCGGTCCGAAGTCCTTCTCAAACGCGTCGGCCAGCCGCTGGCCCCAGTTCTCCAGCGCCTTCATCCGGCCGGCAAAGAACCGCAATACCGGCGGCTCCTCAATGAACTCCAACCCGCCCACCAGGTCGCGATGCTCATGCAGCCACTTCAGCCGGTCCGCCGCATACTCAATATGCGACATCGTATACGTCCGCCTCGGCACCGCCAGCCTCAATAGCTCGATATCCGACGGCACGTCGTTGCCCTCACGGTCCCGGTCCATCGAAACCGTACCCCGTTCCATGCCGCGAATACCCGAGGTGATATAAACCGCCGCCGCCAGCGCCCCCGCCGGATACTGCAACTGCGGGATCTGCGGGATGAACTTCATCGCATCCAGGTGGCACGCCAGCCCGCCCGGCGGCGTCACTGCCGGCAACCCGATGTCGATCAGCTTCTCGACGAAGTACTTCACCATGTCCGCCGACGACCCCGCCACCTCCACTTCCGTCATCTCCCTCACGCCCACCGCCATCGCCTCGATCTCTTTCGACGACATGCCGCCATAAGTAAAGAATCCTTCATACACAGGCAGCCACGGCCGGATCGCGTCATGCAGGTCTTTCCGGTTGGTCGCGATGAACCCGCCTCGCACGCTGCAGCTCTTCCGCCCCGACAGGTAGCACAGGTCGGCGATAGACATCATCTCCCGAATGATGTCCCGGATGCTCGTGTTCTCGTAACCGGCCTCACGCTGCCGGATGAAGTACGCGTTCTCCGAAATCAGGCTCCCGTCCACCACCAGGAAGATCCCCATCGGCTCGATCATCGCCTTGATGCCGCGCAGGTTCTGCATTGAGAACGGCTGCCCGCCGATCAGGTTCGTCGTCGCCTCCATCCGCACGAACGCTACGTTCTCCGCCCCCGCCTTCTCGATCTCCGCCTTCAGCCTGTCCAGATCCATGTTGCCCTTAAACTGGCACGTGCTCGACGTGTTCAGCGCCTCCGCTCCGTACAGCTCCAGCACCGTCCCGCCCGCCAGTTCAAAATGCGCCTTTGTCGTCGTGAAGTGGTAGTTCATCGGGATGACCTGGCCTGGCTTGATGAACGTCTTCGCCAGCAGGTGTTCCGCCGCCCGGCCCTGATGGCACGGCAGCAGATACTTATAGCCGAAGATGTCCTCCACCGAATCGGCCAGCTTGTAGAAACTCTCCGACCCCGCATACGCGTCGTCGGCCACCATCATCGCGCCCTGCTGGACGTCGGTCATGGCGTTGGTCCCCGAATCGGTCAGCATGTCGAGGAAAATGTCCCGCGTGCGCAACAGGAACGTGTTGTAGCCCGCCTCCTCGATCGCCCGCAACCGGTCGCGCGCCGGCGCCAGCCGTGCCTTCTGCACGATGCGGATCTTATGCATCTCGATAGGGATCTCTTTACCGTTTGAAAGTCGAATGCTCATGATGTTCCTTGTTTCGCTGCGCTTTGTTTCGCCGAGCCTTGTTTCGCCGGGCTTGGTGTCGCCATCAGGGGCGGGCGCACGGCAGCTCCCAGATCATATCACCTCTATATCTGGAATGTGAATGGACTCGTCTTGATAGTATTAGCCCCGCTGAAAAAGTGACCGCCGGGCTCGCTCGGCCCGGCGGTCGCTGGTTGTTCAGGTTGCGCGACGGCTACTCGTCTTCTTCTTCTTCGCCCGTCAACGCCGCCTTGTGCGCCGCGATGATCTTCTCGGCCTGCAGTTGAGGCACAAAATCGTAGTGCGAAAACTCCATGCCGAACGATCCCCGGCCCTGCGTCATCGACGTCAGGTCGTTCTGGTAGCTCAGCATCTCGGCCATAGGCACCACCGCGCGCACAATCTGATTGCCGCCCTTGGTGTCCATGCCCGAAATCCGGCCGCGCCGCCCGTTCAGATCGCCCATCAGGTCGCCGGCGAACTCCACCGGCGCGATCACCTCAACCTTCATCACCGGCTCAAGCAACGTCGCCTTGGCCGCCTCCATCGCCAGTTTGAAGGCCTTGCGCGCCGCCATCTTGAACGACATTTCCGACGAGTCGACGTCATGATACTGCCCGTCGTACAACGTCACCCGGAAATCAACCATCGGATAGCCGGCCAGGTAGCCCTTTTCAGCCGCTTCGATGAAGCCCTTCTCCACCGCCGGGATGAAGTTGCGCGGCACCGATCCGCCAAACGTGTCGTTGACGAACTCGAACTTCCCGCCCCGCTCCAGCGGCTCCACCTTCACCTTGATGTCGCCAAACTGACCGTGGCCGCCCGTCTGCTTCTTGTGGCGTCCATGGACATCGGCAAACCCGCGGATCGTCTCCCGGTATGGCACCTTCGGCGCCTTCAGTTCGACCTCCACGTTATACCGCTTCTTCAGCCGGCTGACGATAATCTCCACATGCTGCCCGCCCGACCCCGCAAGCAGAAATTCCTTGGTCTGCTGGTCGCGGTAGAACCTCAGCCCCTGATCCTCTTCCAGGATCCTCGCCACCGCGTTGCCCATCCGGTCTTCGTCGTTCCGCGTCTTGGCCGAGATCGCGTACGCGATCGACGGCTCCGGCACCTGCACCGCCTGATAGGCGATCGTCTCGCCTTTCTCGCACAGCGTGTCGCCCGTCAGCACGTCCTTCAACTTCGCCACCACGCCCAGGTCGCCGGCATGCAGCTCGTTTACCGGAACCAGCGTCTTGCCTTGGGCCACGCTCAAATGCGACAGCCGCTCCTGGCTCCCCGACCGGATCGACACCATGCCCGCATCGTTCCTCAACACCCCTGAACACACTTTGAAGAACGTCAGCCGACCGGCAAACGGATCGGCCATCGTCTTGAATACATACGCCGTCACATGCTCGTTGTCCGAGATCTTGCGCTCCACCACGTGGTCGCCTTCCATCGCCTTCAGCGCCGCATGTTCGGTCGGATTCGGCGTGAACTCAAGCACGAAATCCATCACCAGGTCCGTGCCGATGTTGCGCAGCGCCGACCCGCACAACACCGGGAAGATCTTGTCGTCCTTGATCGAATTGTGCAGCCCCGCGTAGATGTGCTCCTCGGGCAGCGTGCCCTCGGCGAAAAACTCCTCCATCAACGCATCGTCGCCCTCCGCCACCATCTCGATGAGCGCCTCGTGCATCTGCTGCGCCTTCGCGGCCAGAGCCTCGGGAATCGGTATCTCCTTGCCCTTGCCGTCGCCATCGGGCGTATACGTGAACGCCTTCATGTGGATGATATCGACGATCCCCGTGAACTCGCGCTCGCTCCCGATGGGCAGATGCACCGGAATGCACGGCCGCCCGAAGACTTCCTGAATCGCCTCCACCGTGCGCTGGAAATCGCTCCGCTCACGGTCCAGCTTGTTGACGAAGAACGCACGCGGCTGATTGAACTCCTCCGCATACTGCCACACCCGCTCCGTCATCACTTCCACGCCCGATACGCCGTCCACCACGATCATCGCCGCATCCGCCGCGGCCATCGACGTCTTCGTGTCGTACATGAACAGGTTGAAGCCCGGCGTATCCAGGATGTTCAACTTCTTCTTCTTCCATTCCAGGGACGCCACCGCCGTCGAGATGGTCAACTTGCGGTTGATTTCCTCTTCGTCAAAATCCGTGACCGTGTTGCCCTCGTCGACTCGCGTCAAGCGGCTCGTCGCGCCGGCCGAGAACAGCATTCCCGCCGTCAGCGACGTCTTCCCGCTATGACCGTGGCCAACGAGGGCCACGTTTCGGACATCGGTGCTTTCGTATACCTTCACTTTGGATGGCTCCCTTCGGGGATTTGGGCACAACTGCGGCGTTTGCACAGCCGCATGGCCCCTACACGCGATATCGTATCAGAAATGAAATATTCGGTTTCGGAGCTTCGAGTCCGCTAACCGTACGCCCGTCCACCGCTCCCCGCGGCGGCCCGCTAGACGTCCATTTGGGCTTGAACGTCAACCGCCGGCGCGGTGTACGCCAGCATCCGGCGGCAGCTTTCACACGTCTGAATGCCGGCCCCGATCCGCAGTTCCGCGTACAGTTGCGGCCGGATCGTCATCTGGCACGACTGGCACACCCCGTCCACCGCCCGCGCGATCGCCACCCCGTCCCGCATCTTCGCATGCAGTTTGTCGTAGCTCGCCAGCAGCGCCGGCGGTACTGCCGCCGCCAGTTCCTTGCGCTTCGCCAGCACTTCGGCCAGCTCTTTCTTATCCGCGTTGGTCCGGCGCGTGGCATCCGCCTTCTGCGCCTCCACCGTCTTGCGCTCTTCGTCCAACGCCGCCTGCGACTGCTTCGCCTTCCCCTCCATCTGCTCGGCGTCCATCATCAACGCCAGGATCCGGTCCTCCGCCTTCGCGATCTCCCCCTCGAAGAACCCTATCTCCTTCTGGAACGCCCACAACTGCTCGTTCGTCTTCGCCTGCATCATCTGGTCCTTGAGCTTCGAAATCTTCTGCTCATGACCCTGTATATCGGTCTCGTGCTTCTTCCTGTCTTTCAGGTTCCCGGCCAGCGCCGTCTTGTCCAGTTCCAGCTTCCGGACATGCTCGTCCAACAGCTTCTCAATCGCCGCAATCTGTTTGGGTAGGGTGGCGATCTCGGTCCTCAGGGCAACAATGCGTAGGTCCAGCTCCTGGACTTCTAGAACCCGCTCGAGATCTGGATGCATCAGCTAATGAGTTTAGCAGGGTGATCACATCGCCCCATCTCTTATTCCCCCGCTCGCCCGTTCCCCGGACCGCCCAAACGCCTGGAAAGCGGTCCCGCAAACGCCTTCACCGCCATCTCAAGCTCTTCCACCTTCAACGCCCGGCACACCGCGTACACCACCGCCAGTCCCAACGGAATCGAGACCGCCAGATCCAGCAGGCTGCCGAACGTCCTGTGCCCGGCCACCATATGAACGCCCTTCGTCGACAACCAGATCGCCGCCCCCATCGCCACCGACCCCGCCGCCACCTTCAACACCGTCGACCTCATCCGCCGCCCATACACCCCGCCGATCCGCGTCCGCATCGCAAAAAACAACACCAGGAAACTGAACAACGCCACGCTCGACGTCGACAACGCCAATCCCGCATGGCCCATCGAAAACTGCCTCACCAGCAGCCAAGCCATCACCGCGTTGATCGCAACCGACCCCAGCGACGTCCACATCGGCGTCCGCGAATCGTTCAGCGCATAGAACGCCGGCGCCAGCACCTTCACCGCCGCATACCCGGCCAGCCCGATCGCATAGTAGGACAGCGCAATCGCCGTCTGCTGCGTGTCATAGGGCTGGAACTTCACGCCCTCATAAATCGCCCCCACAATCGACGGACCCAATATCATCAACCCCACCGACGCCGGCACCGTCAGCACGAAGACCAGGCCCAATGACCGCGCCAGCGTCTCGCGAAACTCATCAATGTTCCCGCTCGCCGCGCTGCGCCCGATCGCCGGCAGCGTCGCCGTCCCGATCGCCACGCCAAACAGCCCCAGCGGCAGTTGCATGAACCGGAACGCATAGTTCAACCACGCCGTCGGACCGTCCAGCCCGCGCACCGGATCATAGATCAACGATGCAAACATCGTATTCACAAGCACGTTGATCTGCACCGACGCATTACCGATAATCGCCGGGCCCATCAGCCGGTAAATATGCCTCAATCCCGGATGCGAAAAATCAAACGCCGGCCTGTACCTGAACCCCGCCCTCCACAGGCTCGGTAGCTGCCAAGCCAGTTGCATCGCCCCGCCGATCACCACCCCGATCGCCATCCCGATAATCGGTTCAATCCCCAGCATCGGACCCAACCCGAACCCGATCCC
>JACZJQ010000227.1 GCA_014860455.1 Bryobacteraceae bacterium
ACCCTCCTAGCCAAGGTCTTTGGCACCAAGCACGATCGCGAGGTCAAAAAGCTCCTCCCGCTCGTCGCCGAGATCAACAGCCGCGAAGAGCAGGTCGCAAAGCTCTCCGACGCCGAACTCGCCGCCAAGACCGCGGAATTCCGCCAGCGCCTCGCCCAGGGAGAAACCCTCGACGACATCATGCTCGACGCCTTCGCCGTGTGCCGCGAAGCCGCCCGCCGCACCGTCCACATGCGCCACTTCGACGTCCAGTTGATCGGCGGCATGGTCCTGCACCACGGCAAAATCTCCGAAATGAAGACCGGAGAAGGTAAAACGCTGGTCGCCACTCTGCCCGTCTACCTCAACGCCCTCGAAGGCAAGGGCGTCCACGTCGTTACCGTCAACGACTACCTTGCCCGCCGCGACTCAGAATGGATGGGCCGCATCTACAAGTTCCTCGGCCTCTCGGTCGGCCTGGTCGTCCACGGCCTCGACGACGACGAACGCCGCCACTCCTATGCCTGCGACGTCACCTATGGAACCAACAACGAGTTCGGTTTCGACTACCTCCGCGACAACATGAAGTTCCGCCTCGAGGACTGCGTCCAGAGGCCCTTCAACTACGCCATCGTCGACGAAGTCGACTCCATCCTCATCGACGAGGCCCGCACCCCGCTCATCATTTCTGGCCCGTCCGAGGAGTCCACCGATAAGTACTACCGAGTCAACGCAATCATCCCGCGCCTGGTCCGCGGCGAGGTGATCGAAGGCAAGGAGTCCGGCGAAAAGTACACCACCGGCGACTACACCGTCGACGAAAAACACCGCTCCGCCGCCCTCACCGAGGAAGGCGTCTCCAAGGTCGAAAAACTCCTCGGCGTCCCCAACCTCTACGACCCCGAGTTCATCGAACTCAACCACCACGTCCAGCAGGGCCTGCGCGCCCACGTCCTCTATCAGCGTGACCGCGATTACCTGGTGAAGGAAGGCGAAGTCATCATCGTCGACGAATTCACCGGCCGCCTCATGCCCGGCCGGCGCTGGTCCGATGGCCTCCACCAGGCCGTCGAAGCCAAGGAAGGCGTCAAGATCGAGAAGGAAAACCAGACCCTCGCCACCGTCACCTTCCAGAACTACTTCCGCATGTACAAGAAGCTGGCCGGCATGACCGGTACAGCCGACACCGAAGCCCCCGAATTCTCAAAAACCTACAACCTCGACGTCGTCGTCATCCCCACCAACAAGCCCTCCGGCCGCCGCGATGAAAACGATGTCGTCTACCGCACCGAGGACGAAAAATGGCGCAACGCCGCCAAGGACATCGCCGAGCGCCACGCCACCGGCCAGCCCGTCCTGGTCGGCACCATCTCAGTGGCCAAGTCCGAAAAGCTCAGCGGCATCTTAAAGAAGATCGGCGTCCGCCACGAAGTCCTCAACGCCAAGAACCACGAGCGCGAAGCCTTCATCGTCGCCCAGGCCGGACGCAAAGGCGCAGTCACCGTCTCCACCAACATGGCCGGCCGCGGCACCGACATCCTTCTCGGTGGCAACCCCGAGTTCCTCACCCAGGAAGAGGTCCTCAAGATCAAGGCCGTCGAGACCATCCCCGAAGACCAGGCCTCCCTCGTCGCCGACACTCATTACTATTGGTTCCAGCGCGGCGAACTCCACTACCGCGTCCCCATCGACAAGTGGAACGAGATCTACGACCGCCACAAGGCCGAATGCGCCGCTGAACACGCCGAGGTCATTAAGGCCGGCGGCCTGCTCATCGTCGGCACCGAACGCCACGAATCGCGCCGTATTGATAACCAGCTCCGCGGACGCGCCGGCCGTCAGGGCGACCCCGGCGGCTCCCGCTTCTTCCTCTCCCTCCAGGACGACCTGCTCCGCATCTTCGGCGGCGATCGCATCCAGAACCTCATGCTGCGCCTCGGCATGGAAGAGGACGTGCCCATCGAATCGCGCATGATCTCCAAGCGCATCGAGGCCGCACAGAAGGCCGTCGAGGCCCAGCACTTCGCCTCCCGTAAACACCTGCTCGAATACGACGACGTCATGAACAAGCAGCGCAAGGCCGTCTACGGCCTGCGCCAGCAACTGCTCTCCGGCCAGGACATGAAGGAGCGCATCTTCGAAATCGTCGATGGCATCGTCGCCTCCACCTCCGATACCCGCTGCCCCGAAGGCGCCCACCACACCACCTGGGACCTCATCGGACTCCAAACCGACATCAACTCCCAGTTCGGCCTCCGCATCGACCCCAAGGAACTCGCCGATTTCACCAAGGTCGAACTCGAAGAATACGTCTTCAACAAACTCAAACGCCGCTACGACGAAAAGGAAGCGCTCGTCGGCGCCGACGTCATGCGCGACACCGAACGTTGGATCATGCTCAGCGTCATCGATGCCCAATGGAAGGACCACCTCCTTTCCATGGACCACCTCAAAGAGGGCATCGGCATGCGCGCCTACGGTCAGAAAGACCCCCTCATCGAGTACAAAAAGGAAGCCTTCGCCATCTTCCAGGACATGATGGACCGCATCGAGGACGAAACCGCCCGCTTCCTCTTCTTCCTCCAGCCCGCCTCCGGCCAGCGCGCCTTCTACGACGAATCCGAATCGGAATGGGGCCAGGATCTCCCCTCCGGCCCGCCCGCCGAAGAAGACCGCCGCGAAGCCAAGGAATCCCTCGTCGATCTCACCCGCAACATCCAGCGCAAAAAGGATCGCGAAATGGAGTCCCTCCAGTTCACCGGTGGAGAATCGTCCTCCGCCCCGAAACAAACCGTCATCAAAGGTGTCAAAACAGGCAGGAACGATCCGTGCCCCTGCGGCAGCGGCAAGAAATATAAGAAATGTTGCGGCGTCAACTCCTAACACCAGCGGTTCTGCTTCTCTGCCTTGGCGCTTCCCTCGCCCAGGCCGCCATTTGGCCTGAAAAATGGGCCGAACATACCCGCGCCAAGGCCGAACCCGTCGCCATCGCCGACGCTGGCCTGTGGGCAGAATACGAAGGCGAGGCGGCCGAGAAAGCGCTGTTCCGCAGCCCCATCGGTCCCTTCCGCGCCACCGCCTGGCGCCTCCGCGACTCCACCTCCGCCCTCGCCTGGTACTACTTCACCCGCCCTGCCAACTGCACCCCCGTCCGCAACGCCCAGGCCAGTTGCACCACCCCTGGGCTCGCCGCCCTGGCGCTCAAAAACTACGTCTTCCTCATCGAAGGCTGGCGGCCACTGGACCGTGAACTCCTCGAACTCGAGAAAATCCTCCCCGAAATGCGCTCCGGCGGCGGACTCCCCAAGCTCCCCGCCTACCTGCCCGACAAGAACCGCATCCGCAACTCTGAGCGCTACATCACTGGCGTCGAGTCCCTTTCGCGCTTCGAATCCCGAATCTCCCCAATGTTGGTAGGGTTTGAGAACGGCGCCGAAGCCGTCTCGGTCGCCTATCGCAGCCCCGCCGGCGACCTCCAGGTCACGGTTTTTGACTATCCTACCCCCCAACTCGCACGACAGGTCTACTCCGGCTTCGAGCGCCAGCCGGGCTGGGCTCTGAAACGTTCAGGAACCCTTATCGCCGTTATTCCTCAACAAGTTGACCCCAAAGCCGCCGCCTCCGTCCTAGACCCCATCCAGTGGGACGTCAACTTTATGTGGAACGAGGCCACCAAGCCCCCACCCATGCCCGACGTGGGCGGCATGTTGATCGCCATCTTCGAGCTAACCGGCTTGTTATTAGTGATTTGTGTCGGCGGAGGCTTTGCCGTCGCCGGACTCTACTACATGAGTCGCGCACGCGATCGGGCCGCCCGCCAGAACGAATCCCCAATGACCTTTCTTGATCTCTCCAAGTAGCCCGCGGCTTTCGATAACTTCCCTGCCACGTGTCTCTTAGAGCCAAAACCTGCACTCTCGGAGCCCTTGTCACGGCCCCTGGAACAGACCGAATTGTCCCTGTCAAGAACTTTTAACTCATTTATATTCAATCACTTCCTGTCATTTTTCACTCGCCTGGATTTTTTCTTGACTTGCCTTCCTTCAGCCCTTACCCTCAAATCATCAGACAGGTTTTCGGTCCGCGTGATCGTTGATCTGTTTCTCCCACAAACATCAGCCCGGATGCTCCGGGACGAGTGAGAAGGCCTGCTCCGGCGGGCCTTTTCGCTTGTGTTAGCCTGATGGTTCAACCAGATGCCAGACAAGAAACTGCAATTGATCCCCCTCGGGGGCCTCGGCGAGTTCGGAATGAACTGCATGGCCCTCCGCTACGGGGACGACATCATCGTGCTCGACTGCGGCATGATGTTCCCCGAAGCCGAACTGCTCGGCGTCGACATCGTCACGCCAGACTTCACCTTCCTCGAAGAAAACCGCGAACACGTCCGAGCCCTCATCCTCACCCACGGCCACGAAGACCACATCGGCGGCATCCCCTTCCTGCTCACCCAACTCAATATCCCTGTCTACGGAACCAAGTTCACCCTCGCCCTCGTCGAACGCCGGCTTGAAGAGCATGAACTCCGCAAAGACGCCAGACTCAAACCCGTCAAGCCCCGCGACATCATCGAAATCGGGCCCTTCAAGATCGAGTTCATTCACGTCACCCACTCCATCGTCTCCTGCGTCGCCCTGGCCATCACCACCCCACTCGGCGTCATTATCCATACCGGCGATTTCAAAGTCGATCCCACCCCCACCGACAACACCCCCTTCGACCTCCATACCCTCGCCGAATACGGCAAACGCGGCGTCCTGCTGCTGCTGTCCGACTCCACCAACGTCGACCGCGCCGGCTACACCCTCAGCGAACGCGCCGTCCAGCCCCGCCTCGAGGAACTCTTCAACCGCGCCGACCGCCGCATTGTCGTCTCCTGCTTCTCGTCCTCTATCCACCGCCTCCAACAGATCCTGGACATCGCCGCCGCATCCGGCCGCAAAGTCGGCCTCATCGGCCGCTCCATGCTCTCGGCTACCGAAATCGCCCATGCCCACGGGCTGATCCGCATCCCCGACGGCCTCCTGCTCCGCCCCCAGGACATCATGCAGGCGCTGCCTTCTAAAGTGGTCGCCGTCGTCTCCGGCACTCAGGGCGAACCCATGTCGGCAATGAGCCGCATCGCCGTCGACAACCATAAGCACTTTTCACTCGAAAAGGGCGACCTCTTCATCCATTCCGCCCGCATCATCCCCGGCAACGAGAAGGCCATCGGCCGCATGATGAACCACATCGCCCGCCGCGGCGCCGAAGTCGTCGCCGGCTCGATGAACCCGCCCGTCCATGTCTCCGGCCACGCCTCGCAGGAAGAACTCAAACTCGTCCTCAATCTCGTCCGGCCCCGCTACTTCGTCCCCGTCCACGGCGAATACTGGCAGATGTCGAAACACGCCGCCCTCGCCTCCCACCTGCAGGGACTCGGCCTCGAAGAGGTCTTCATCCTCGAAACCGGCCAGACCCTCGAACTCGACCACCGCGGCGCCCGCCGCGGCGCCAAAGTGACCGTCGGCCGCGTCTGTATCGACTCCGGCTCCATCGACGACGTCGTCGAGGATATGATCATCCGCGACCGCCGCCACCTCTCTGAGGACGGCTTCGTCATCCCCATCATCACCATCGGCAAACACACCGGCAAGTGCGAGGGCCTGCCCGAAATCGTCTCCCGCGGCTTCGTCTCCTTCGAGGAACGCTCCGACCTGCTCGCCCAGGCCCGCGCCATCGTCTCCAAAACCCTCGATAACTCCTCCCACGAGGAACGTACCGATTGGGGCGTCATGCAGGAGAAAATCCGCGCCGACCTCAAACGCTTCCTGAACAAACAAACCTCCCGGCGCCCGCTCATCCTGCCCGTCATCCTCGAGGTATAGCCGCCCCGTGGCCGGAGTCCCACAAGCCTACCTCGAAGACGCCTCCGGCCTCACCGGAAGCGCCTGCGAGTTCGCCGCCCCCTCGACCGCGGAACAACTCTCGGCCATCCTTGCTGACTGTAGCCGCCGGCTGATGCCCGTCACTTTCGCCGGAGCCGGCACCGGCCTTGTCGGAGGCCGCATTGGCGCCGGCGGCATGATCGTCAGCCTCGAACACTTCCGGCGCCTCGAAATCCACCCCGGCCACGCCATCGCCGGCGCCGGCGTCAGCCTCAAGGATCTCCATACCGCCGCCCAAGGCTCGGGCCAGTTCTATCCGCCCGACCCCACCGAATGGACCGCCTCGGTTGGCGGCACCATCGCCACCAACGCCTCCGGTTCCCGGTCGTTCCTCTACGGCTCAACCCGCAAATGGATCCGCTCTCTCACCGCCGTTTTCATCGACGGCTCCATCCGCACCTTCCGCCGCGGCTATACAGTCGATTTCCCTTTCACGCCGTTGCCCGCCCCCCGCGCCCGTAAGCACACCGCCGGCTACCCTCTGCGCGAGTCCATGGATTGGATCGACCTGCTCTGCGGCTCCGAAGGCACCCTCGCCGCCGTCGTCGAAGCCGAACTGTCGCTGCTGCCTCAACCCGCATCGCTGCTGTCCGGCGTCGTCTTCTTCCCCTCCCCCCAATCCGCCCTCGCGGCCGTTGATTCCTGGCGCCCCATCGCCCAACTCCGGATGCTCGAATACCTCGACAATTCCTCCCTTCGCATCCTTTCCGCCGCCTACAAGGACATCCCCGCCACCGCCCAATCCGCACTGCTCATCGAACAGCAACTCGACGCGCTCCCCGGCGACCCCATCGGAGAGTGGATCGACCGCCTCGACGCCGCCAATGCGCTCGCCGAGCAGTCCTGGTTCGGCGAAACCGCGCAGGACCGCGAACGCTTCCGCGCCCTGCGCCATAGCCTGCCCGAAGTGGTCAACGATCGCGTTCACCGCAACGGCTTCCCCAAGCTCAATACAGACTACGCCGTCCCCATCGAAGCCTCGCAGGCCATGCTCGACTACTACGTCAGCCGCCTCGATGCCGAACTCCCCGGCCGCTACGCCATCTTTGGCCACATCGGCGACGCCCATGTCCACGTCAACATGCTCCCCGAATCCCAGGCCGATTTCGACACGGGCCTGCCGTTGACCATCGAATTCGCCCGCCACGCCGTCTCGCTCGGCGGCACCGTCAGCGCCGAACACGGCCTCGGCCGCAAGAAGCGCGACCTGCTCGCCATCGAATTCTCCGATGCCCAAATCGAGGCCATGCGCGCAGTCAAACGCCGCCTCGACCCGGTCTGGCTGCTGGGCCAGGGGGTATTGTTCGATCCGGAAGAAGGCCGCCAGAGGTGACAAGGCGAGCCAGCGCCGCCATCGGGATTGTGGGTACCGGGAGAGTCGCGCAGGCATTGGGGCGGCTGCTGCGGCAGCGAGGCTCATCCGTAGTTGCGGTGGCTGGGCGGGATCCTGCGCGAACCGAAGAGGCGGCCCGCTACATCGGCAATTGCAGCGTGGCAGGTTGGGCGGAGATTGGGCAACTGTCGGGGCGATTGTTGATTGCCGTTTCCGATGACGCGGTGGCGGAGGTGGCCGCGAAACTCGCCCCGTACGCCAGCGCGGGCATGATCGCTCTGCACACCTGCGGAGTCCACGGCCCTGAGGTTCTGGCAGCTCTGCCGGCACGGGGAGTCCGATGCGGCGCGCTGCATCCGCTGGCCACGGTCCCTTCCGCCGGGGAAGGGATTCGCACCCTCGTTGGAGCGTCTTACGGATTTACAGGCGATGAGGAGGCCCTCGGTTGGGCCAAGGAGATTGTGGCAACGCTCGAAGGCAAGCTCTACGAAGTGGAGCAAAGCGGGCGCGCGCTTTACCACGCTGCTGCCTCTCTGGCCTGCAATTCTATCCCGAGCCTGCTGGATGCCGCCGCCACCATGCTGGCCGGGTCGGGGGCGGCGGACAAGGCCGAGGCGTTGCGCTTGCTGGAACCCCTGGTGAGAGCGAGTCTGGACAACGCGTTCACGCTCGGCCCGGAAGCAGCCCTCACCGGGCCCGCCCGGCGTGGCGACTCCAGCACACTGCTGCTCCATCTGGAAGCGCTGGCGAGCCAGGATCCGGCGATCGGCAAACTGTACCGGGCCCATGGTCTGTGTCAGTTGGCCTTGGCAAGGCGGGCAGGGTTGGATACGGAAAAGGCCGGCCATGTGGAGGAGGTACTGCGGCATGAGTGAAATTCAAAGACGTGTTCGATCAACGCATTTTCGCGACAAGAAGCAGCGCGGCGAGAAAATCGTCATGCTCACTGCTTACGACGCGGCCATGGCGCGGCTCCTCGATGCCGCGGGTGTGGATGCATTGCTGGTGGGCGACTCCCTGGGCATGGTCGTGATGGGTTGCGAGACCACCATCGAGGTGACCTTGGATGCGATGATTCACCACACCAAGGCGGTTTCAAGGGGAGTCGAGAGATCTCTGGTGGTGGCCGACATGCCCTTCATGACCTATCAGGCGGGCATCGACGAGGCGGTTAGAAACGCCGGCGCTCTCCTACAAAAGGGCGGCGCGGCGGCAGTGAAACTGGAGGGAGGACGCGCTGTGGTGGACGCCGTCGGCAGGATGACCGCGGTGGGGATTCCCGTGATGGGTCACCTGGGCTTACTCCCACAGGCGATCCACCAACTCGGCGGTTACAGAAGACAAGCGACGAGCGCGGCGTCGGAGGAGTTGCTGTTGCAGGATGCGCTGGCGCTGCAGGAGGCGGGCGCATTCGCCATCGTGCTTGAATGCGTCCCGGACGCCGCTGCCCAGAGGGTGACCGGCCAACTCTCGATCCCCACCATCGGGATCGGGGCGGGCCCCGGATGCGACGGCCAGGTGCTGGTCATCAACGACATCCTGGGCCTGTCCAACGCGGCGCCCCCGTTCTCCAAGCTCTACTTCGACTTGGGAACCGCGGTGACGGCGGCTGCGAGACAGTTTGCATCCGATGTGAGGGATGCCAGGTTTCCGGACAGAGAGGGCAAGACACGTGACGACGCAGTCGTTCAGCCGGATCGATGATCTGCGGCGTGCGCTGAGCGAGGCGCGGCGTCAGGGCAAGCGGATCGGCTTGGTTCCGACGATGGGCGCGCTTCACGCCGGCCACATCCAGTTGCTCGAAACGGCCCGGTCCGAATGTGACCTCGTCGTGGCCAGCATCTTCGTCAACCCTATCCAGTTTGACCGTCACGACGACCTCGATCGCTACCCGCGGCCCTTGGAGAAAGACATCGAGGCCTGCCACAAGGCAAGCGTGGATCTGGTCTTCGCGCCATCGGCGCAGGAGATGTATGGCGAAGGCCACGACGTCCTGATTGAACCAGGGTCAGTGGCTGAGAATCTCTGTGGGCGCTACCGGTCGGGGCACTTCAGGGGGGTGGCCACTGTGGTGCTTAAGCTCTTCAACGTCGTTCAACCAGGAGTCGCTTTCTTCGGCGAGAAGGACTTCCAACAACTCGCGGTGATCCGCCATATGGTGGCGGCTCTAAACGTGCCAGTGGAGATCCGGCCCGTGCCGACGGTGCGCGAACCTGACGGCTTGGCTATGAGTTCGCGCAACCGCAACCTGACAGCGGCGGAAAGAGAAGCCGCGCCGGTCCTCTACCACTGTCTCTGCGTTGCGCGCGATCTGGTCAATGGCGGTGAGCGAGATGCCGCCGAGGTGAAACGGCGCGCCCTCGGCGTTATGGCCGCAACCCCGCAATTCCGCGTCGAGTACCTTGAAGTGATCGATCCGGACCGCATTCAACCGTTGGTCCGGATCGAAGGCCGTGTCCGTGTGGCGGCGGCCGCCTGGCTCGGGTCAACGAGGCTCATAGACAATGTAGCCGCGGCAAGGGCGAATACGGAGCTGTGACTTTCTCGTAAGATATTGGAGTCGATGAGTCGCGTCCTCAGAGGGGCGCCCGCGCCTCAGGGCTGGGAGTGAAACTTTTGTCACGTCAAACACTTTGATCTCATCAGACAAACAGGTTCTAATAGTAGCGTTTGGTATAGTTCGCACCTGGAGGTCTCATGTCCGATAACCGGCTTACAATTACTGATCACCGCACCGGGGCCCAATACGAGGTTCCTATCGTGGACGGAAACATCCGCGCCACCGATCTCCGCAAGATCAAGGTCCAGCCAGATGAATTTGGCATGATGACCTACGATCCCGCATACCTCAACACCGCTTCCTGCCGCAGCGCCATCACTTTCATCGACGGTGACATCGGCATCCTCCGCTATCGCGGCTACCCCATCGAGGAGCTCGCCGAAAAATGCAGCTTCCTCGAAGTCGCCTGGCTCCTCATGCGCGGCGAACTGCCAACCAAAATCGAACTCGAGTGCTGGGAACAGCGCGTCATGCGCCACTGCATGATCCACGAGACGAGCAAAAAGTTCCTGGAGGGCTTCCGCTATAACGCCCACCCCATGACCATGCTCATCTCCACCACCGCAGCCCTGTCCACCGTCTACCCCGAAGCCAAGGACATCCACGACCCCGTCAACCGCGAACGCCAGTCGGTTCGCCTGCTCGCCAAGATGCCCACCATCGCGGCTTACTCCTACCGCCACGCCTTCGGCCTGCCCTATATCTACCCGGACAAGACGAAGTCCTTCACCGCCAACTTCATGCATATGCTGTGGTCGATGGTCGAACCCAAGTTCATCGACGATCCCACCATTGCCCGCGTCCTCGACATCCTCTTTATCCTTCACGCCGATCACGAACAGAACTGTTCGACGGCCACCATGCGCCAGGTCGGCAGCTCCCAGGCCGATCCTTATCTATCGGTCGCCGCCGCCGCCGCCGCCCTCTCCGGGCCTCTCCACGGCGGAGCCAACGAAGCCGTCCTCATCATGCTCGACGAAATCGGCACCAAGGCCAACGTCCCCGCTTACATCGAGAAGGTGAAGAAGGGCGAAGTCAAACTCATGGGCTTCGGCCACCGAGTCTATAAGAACTACGATCCGCGCGCCCGAATCATCAAGTGGGCCGCCGACGAGGTCTTTAAGATCACCGGCGTCAACCACCGCATCGAGGTCGCCCTCGAACTCGAACGTATCGCCTTGCAGGACGAATACTTCGTCGGCCGCAAGCTCTACCCCAACGTCGATTTCTACTCCGGCATCATTTACCAGGCCATGGGCTTCCGCCCTGACCTGTTCACCGTCCTGTTCGCCATCCCGCGCGTCGTCGGCTGGCTCGCCCAATGGGAAGAGATGATCACCGATAAGGAACAGAAGATCGCCCGCCCCCGCCAGGTCTACACCGGCTACGACGAGCGCCACTTCATCCCCATGGAAGACCGCAAGCCCACCACCGACCTCGGCTAATCCGGCTCCTCCCCCCAACCCCACGGCGGCGCGACCCACCCCGGTCCGCCGCCGTTTCCATTTTCGAATGCCTGGTAGGGCGGTCCCCAGGACCGCGGCCGGCGCCCTCGCAGGCATGCGTGAATTCGTGTCCGCTCGCGTGGGTAGACCGAGGCCGCGAGCGCAGCCAGCGGGGGCCCACCCCTCTCCACCTTTGCCTCCCGCCACCCCAACGTCATATGCTGTCTGACGACATGTCCCGCATCGGCTTCCACACTGACGCCTTCAACTCCGCCTACTGGTCCTTCTCCCAATGCCTCGATTGGGCCCACACCAAGTCTCTGAACTACATCGAATGCGGCGCCATCGACGGCGTCTCCTGGATCCACGGACTCGGCTACCAACCCCACGTCGCCCTCTGGGAAGACCCCCTCGCCCTGCGCCGCAAAATGGATGCTCTCGAGATCGAGTTCTCCCAAATCGACGCCGCATTCCCCCTGTCCATCCCCGAAGGCACCACCCTCGGCGTCGAATACATCCTCCATACCCTGCGCTGGGCCAAGCTCATCGGCTGCCCCTGCGTCGACACCACCGACGACCGCTTCCAACCCCCCGGCCTCTCCGACCTCGAAGCCCTCGCCCACATGCGCCGCATCTACCAGCACGTCGTCCGCGCCGCCGAACTCTACCAGATCACCATCAACATCGAGCCCCACGGCTACTACACCACCAAGCCCCAATTCATGGCCGAAATGCTCTCGTTCTGCGACTCCGAATACCTCCGCATGAACATGGACACCGGCAACACCTTCATCGCCGGCCAGGACCCCGTGGCTTTCCTCCGCCAGTTCAGCCACCGCGTCAGCCACGTCCATATCAAGGACGTCAGCGACTCCCTCGCCGCCGCCGCCCGCGGCGATCTCACCGGCATCGCCGTCTCACAATGCGCCATCGGCGACGGCGTCAACGCCCAGAACATCCTCGACTGCATCGCCCTGCTCAACGAAGCCGGCTTCGACGGCGTCTACAGCATCGAATGCGAGGGCCAGGGCGGCCCAATGATCGAAAGGAGCCTCGAATGGGTCCGAAACGCGCTCTCCTAGCTCTTCTTCTCGCCGCCGCACTGCCCGCCGCCGCGCAGCCGGCCCCCGCGCAGCCGGCCCCCGCGCAGCCGACAAAGACGAGACTCCTCGTCCTCACAGGCGACTCCGACGAGCAATACCACGACTGGCGCGCCACCACCTCCGCCATCCTCGAAATCCTCGCCCGCTCGGGCAAGTTCGACACCCGCGTCGTCGAAGAGCCCCGCACCCTCACCGCCGCATCCTTCACCGGCTACGACGCCGTCCTCATCAACTACAACGGACCCCGCCTCTCCCCCGAAACCGAAAAGGCCCTCGAAGCCTATGTCTCCGCCGGCGGCGGCCTGTTCGCCTTCCACCTCTGCAGCTACGGCGAATGGTTCGGCATGGAATGGCGCGCCAACAAGTGGCAGTCCGGCCCCACCCCCGGCTGGCCCGAGTACTCGAAGATGATCGGCATGCTCTGGGCCGCCGAGAACATCGGACACGCCCGCCGCTGGACTTTCACCGTCGACCACCCCGACCCCGCCCATCCCATCAC
>JACZJQ010000228.1 GCA_014860455.1 Bryobacteraceae bacterium
CTTCTTCATCGGACTCGACCTCGGCCAAAGATCTGACCACTCCGCCGTCGTCATCCTCGAACGCGCCCGCCACTTCACCGGCCGTTTCGACCACGTCAACTACACCCGCGAGACCATCACCCGCCTCTACCTCCGCCACGCCGAACGCTTCCCCCTCCACTTTCCTTACCTCGGCATCCCCGCCGCCATCCGCTCCACTTTCGATAAACTCAACCCCACCCACTACGAGGCCTCCCCCACACCAAAGACCATCGTCGTTGACGCAACCGGCGTCGGCGCCCCCATCGTCGAAATCCTCCACCGCGCCAAACTCCCCGCCGGCATCGTCCCCATCACCATCACTTCAGGAGAAAAACCCAACGGCAACAACATCCCCCGCGCCGCCCTGCTCTCCAACCTCCGCATCCTCCTCGAAACCAAACTCCTGCTCCTCTCTCCCGATGTCGCGCACTACGATCAGCTATACAAGGAACTCGCCGCCATCTCAGTCAACGCCCGCGCCCGCCACGACGATCTCGCCTTCGCCCTCGCCCTCGCCGCCTGGTCCGCCCGCCTTACCCTTCCTCTCCCCCTGGGCGATTAGAGTGATACCGGTGGTAATACTTCTTGTACCCCTTGTTGTAGTACCCGTAATACCCCGCCGGGCTGTTCTTCGGGTCCCAGTCGTTCAACACTGTCCCGAGCAGAGTCACCCCGTCCTGCCTCAACCGTTCGCTCACGGCGATTGCCGCATCGCGCGTCGTCTGGCCAGCCCGGACCACGAGAATGATGCCATCCGCCAGCCGCCCGATCAACCGCGCATCCGGGATCTGCAACGCCGGCGGAGTATCGATCACCACCATGTCGTACTCCTCCCGGATCTCCTGCATCACGGCTGGAAACTGCCGCGCATGTAGGAAATTCGAAGGCCCGGCCACCCCAGGCCCCGTAGTCAAAACACTCAGATTCGCAAACTGCGTCTCCTGCACCAACTCGCGCCAGTCCCGCCGCGGATTCCGCAACACCGAAGTCAAACCCTCATCGTTCTCAACCCCGAACACCTTGTCGATCCGCCCCTTACGAGTGTCGCCGTCAATCAACAAAACCCGCATCCCCGTCTCGGCGATCGCAATCGACAAATTTGTCGCCACCGTAGTCTTGCCCTCGCTCGGGTTCGCCGACGTCACCACCAGAGCCTTCGGTCGTCCATCCCCGTTGCCCGAGAATAAAATGCTCGTCAACATCGACCTGAAACTCTCCGCCAGTACGCTCAACCGCCTCTCAGCCGTCACCCGATCCAACGACAGTTCCGGTTCTTCTTGCTTACCATGCAACAATCTCCGGTGTTTATGTTCATGCAGAAGGCTCGCCGACGGCACGATCCCCAGCTCCCGTGTCCCCAGGTAGAACGGGACGTCGCTCGGATCCTGCAGTGTCCGGTCCGCCTTTTCAGTCACCAGCACGAACCCGACCGAGCACATCATTCCCAAAAGGAATCCAACCCCTGCATTCACCACAGGCCGCGGTTTCACCGGCCCCTCAGGCACCTTCGCCGGATCCACAACCCGAACGTTGTTTGCCTTTAGTGCGCTCGCCAGCCCCGCCTCCTTCACGCGCTGCAGCATCGATTCGTACAACTGCCTGTTCGTCTCCACTTCGCGCTTCAATATGTTGTATTGAATTGCCTTCTCCCCCTGCACAGTCACCAACCGCGCCTGCTTATCGTAATCCGACTGAAGCAGTTTCTCCTTCCTCACCGCTTCGTCAAACTCATTCTTGATCCGCCGCAATATCTGGCTCCGCTCTCGATCCAGGCTCCTCTCCAGGCTCGATATCTGGGCCTCCACTCGCTTCACTTTGGTGTTTTCCGGCATGAATGTTTCGAGCAGTTCATCCCTCTGCCGCCGCAGGTCGGCCAGTTTTTCCTGATAGCTCCTCAATGACGAGTCATTCAAAACATCAGGCAGACTCTCCGCCGGCGATGAACTCGCCATCTCCCAACGGCTCTGCTTCGAGACCCGGTCTCCCTGAATCGCCGTCAGCTGGTCCTGAATCTGCTTCAGCTTAGTCTCATCGACACTCGTCTTATCCTCACCTGTGAACAAGAGGCTGTTTCGCTGCGCGTAGCTCTGAAGGGCGTCTTCACCCCGTTCCAGCTTGATGCGCATGTCATCCAACTGGCGCGTGAGCCATACGCCGGTGCGTTGACTGCTTTGCCACCGCGCTTCCATCGCCTGGTCCATGTACTCGGTGGTGAGCTTGTTGGCAAAAGCAGCCGCGACTCTCGGATCTGTGGATTCCACCGAAATCTCCACTATTCGCGTCTGGCCGGTGTTGCGCGCGGTGACGCTGCCTGCGGCCATGTTGAGAGCCAGCGAACGAGTATCCTCGGGTTTCGGCTCCGGCAGGTTCAGGGCGCGCCGCCAGGTGGCGACACGCCCGGCGTGCTGGGCCGGGGCGGGGGCCGGAGCCTCTCCGTCTTTCATGGCGGCAAGCACACGCTCGACCAGGCTTTCGCTTTGAATGATCTTGATCTGTGTCTGGATGTCCATCAGTCCGTCCCAGCCGCTGGATTCCATCGTCTGCTGGACGTTCTGCATGTTCATGAAGTTCTGGTTGAGGGATTGGATCTCCAGGCTGGTGCTTGCCTTGTAAATGGGGGTCTGGGGCAGAGTGACAGCGACACCGATCAACAACCCAGCGGCCGCGCCGATGATGACGGTTCCTTTCCGCCTGCGCAAGAGCCGCCAATAGTCGAGCAGCCCGCCCCCGTCGTCTTCCTCATCGTCGAAACCGGCAGGCTGCTGCTGGGGAGGCTCGATAGTCCGGATCTCGGCGGGCGGGTTGTCGACAAACTCGAACTTCATCGGCAGGAGGGTGTCTCCCTGGCCGAAAGCTGGCTTGCTTTGATCCTCTTTCCTGCTCATTAACGCCCTGCCCCTCTCCAGATCGCGATCCCCGAACCTACGGACAACGCAGCCTCCGCCCCGCGTGCCAGCACCCTTTTTGCTCCACTTACCGGTACATACAAAATGTCTTCAGCCTCCAGCGGCACATCCTTATCTTTCCCATCCAGGATGCGGCCGACGTTCAGCGCAATTTCCACCCGTTTCTCCGGGTCGCCGGTCTTGCGCAGGATCTTCACCTGGCTCTGCTTGGCGAACGCGGCGGTTCCTTCCGCCATCGATAGCGCCTCGAGCACTGTCACCTGCTCCTTCTCGCCCAGCACAAACCCGCCGCTCTTCTTCACGGCGCCCATGACGTACACCAGTTTGCCCTTCGGCACAGTGATCACGTCGTTCGGCTTCACCTGAATGTTCTTGGCCGGCGACGCGCCTTCCAATACCTCGCTTACGCCCACTTCGGCCATAGAATAGGTTCCGGTCTCGTCGTCTTTCGCGCCTTCGAGCGGCAATGGGCCCCACTCCTTCAATCGTGCGATGCGGATCGCATACCCAGCATCCTGCCTCAAGCCGCCGGCCTGTGAGATCACCTCCATCAGGGTCTTCCGGCCTTGCACCTGCTGAACACCAGGCTGCCCCACCGAGCCCAGCACGCTGACTGGCTGGCTTCGCATCTCGGTGATGGAAACCGTGACATCGGGATCCTTCAACTCAGACTTTAGGCGTTCCTCGATTTTGGCTTGGAGCTGATCCGCCGTCAGGCCGGCCGCTTCAAGGCGTCCAACCACAGGCAAGTTGATGAAGCCCCGCAGGTCGATCCTGTTCGGGTACTTGCCGATCTCGTCCATATCGA
The DNA here is from genome assembly GCA_014860455.1 of Bryobacteraceae bacterium. Lineage (GTDB taxonomy): Bacteria > Acidobacteriota > Terriglobia > Bryobacterales > Bryobacteraceae > PNKE01. Next base: position 3,736 of record JACZJQ010000228.1, read on the forward strand.
GCACCGAGATCTGAATCACATCTCCGGGCCCCAGGATGTAGGACTTGGGTTCGCTCCCATCGGCGCCCTTCCCGGGCAGGGGGGCGAAGAGCAACAGCATGATCACTGCCGCCAGAAGCACCACCCACTCCTGCCAGCGAATCGATCGAATGCTGGTCATCATGCCTCATCCACCTGTGATCGCAGTTGGGAAACCTCAAGCTGCAAGCTCGATACCCGCTGGTCGAGTTCCTGGAGCCGGGCCAGCAGTATTCCATCTCCATTTCCGTTGCGCCCGCGGTTTCCAGCGATCATTTGCATCATGGCCTCCCTGGCCAAGTCACTCACGCTACGGGCGCCGCGGTTTTGGCATACGAGCTTGAGCTGCTGCAGTTCTTCGTCGGACAACCTGATGCTGAGCATCCTGCTTCTGCGATTGAAGACCGACATGTCTTCTCTACCTCACTGGTTCAACCATCTCGCTGTCGACCTCAACCGCCACTGCCCGATGGAGCATTTCAACGGTGAGGATGAACCGCCACTGATTGCGGACCTTTTGGAGGATGCCCTCCAACTGATCCAACGGTCCGCCTTTAATCCGGACACGGTCGCCTGCTTTCAGATAGGGATGAGGACTTGCAGGCAAACCACTTATTACTAATCGACGAACTGCCCGGATCTCTGTATCCGGGATCGGCGCCGGAGTGCCTCCGAAACCGACGATCTCCACTACGCCAGGCGTCTCCAGAACTGGAATGAAGTGCCCGGCTTCAATCTGTACAAATAAATATCCTGCAAACAGGGGCAATTCCACTACTTTTACCCGGTCAGACCACTGCCGGCGGCTCTTATAAAAAGGAAGGAACTGTTCAATCCCATGAGCTGCGAGGTACCGCGCCGCGGTGGACTCGTGACGGGCTTTCGTTCTGACCGCGAACCACATATAGTTGTCTGAGGGAGCGGGCAGGCTTCGCCCCTGTCGGTCACATTTGCGACCCCTGCCGAACCCTGGCACGTGGATTCTCTGCTGTTGCTCAGTTGTTAGTGGAGAACTAACCGCGGAACAAACTATCCTGCAGGCGTAAGACAAATGATACGGTGACTTACCTCTTGCGTCAACATCGAAACTGGCTAAAATTGAAGTTCAGTAGAATTACAGGCTGACGCCATCACCCAAATGAGGACACTCACACTTCCAATCTTATCGGTCTCTCTAATCATTACGGTAATGTCAATAATCGCTGACCACACTTACACGGACCCATCCAGCCGTTCTTGCCGGCTCGGCCTGTGCCGGAAAGACCAACTGCTGACCCCTCTTGCGGACCAGCCAGGGCGCGGCCAAGATACTGATATTGAGGTGTTTGATCGATTGGTCGCGGTTGCGCCAAGCGATGCCTATGCCTGGGCCATGCTGGCCGACTACGCAAACCTGAAGGGGAGGACCGAGGACGCGAGGACGGCGCTCAACCGTGCGGTTGAACTGGCTCCGGCGACTGCTCCTATTCGGATGCGGCGACTCAACTTCTGCGTGGAAATGCGGGATTCAGTTTGTGCGCTGAAAGACGGAAAAGTGATATTGAAGTTGACCGACGCCTACGACGGTGTCATCTTCATGTATTACACGGCGCTCGGGGTTCGTGTCGAAGATACACTAGAATCAGGACTGCCCGAAAGCGGCCGCGCAATGCGCAGGTTTGCGACGCAACTCGCGAAAAGCGCGAATTCGCCCTCCGAGGCGATGCTTGCCTGGGATCGACTTCGCACTCTCGGTCAAGCCGACGAGGCCACGGCGTGTGGGATTGCGCAACATCTGGTTCTTCGGGGCGAGCCTGCTGGTGCGTGGCGAGTGTGGAAGGAGTTCCTTTCGGACCGAAACATTAAAGAAGGTTCACTTAATCTGCTAACGAATAGTGAATTTAAGCGAAATCCAACAACTTCACCCTTTGACTGGTCGATACGCCCACAACCCGGAGTCTCCTTCCAACGTCAGAACGGACTCCAGATCCGTTTCGCGGGCGAAACAAATCTCGCATTTCTGAATGTCATTCAGATGTCTTACGTACAACCCCTCCAGCACCGGCTGTTGCTGGACGTCTCCTATGAGGGCATCACCACGAACCGGGGACCCTTTCTCCGGCTCGTTGATGCGGAGAACCCGGCGCGCCTGAATCTCAAGTCGGAGATGTTCCAGGGCTCCTCGCCACGGCGCAGGATCGAACTGAACTTCACCGTTCCGGCAGGCACCCGCCTAGTCAGGCTACAACTCGAGCGCACCCCGTCGGAAAAATTCGACAACAAGATCGCCGGCACGCTCCATCTGCATAGGATCGCCCTCTTCGAAGCCGCCCGGCAACTATGACTCTCTTGAACTACTCGGAGACTCCGCGGTTGCTCCCCACCCCTTCCTCACCGTGCGCGATCTCGTCCCGACTCTCGGAACCGGCGGCAACCTGACCCCCGATGCCCAACTCGCCGCCCTTGCCATCGAGCATCGCGCCGTCCTCTGTTCCTCCGACAACGACTTCCCCCGCCTTCCCAACCTCCACTGGCGTAACCCCCTCGCCTGTGCCCTTTCTGGCACAAAGCGTGGATCCCCTGGTATGCCGTGACGGCCGATCATGTCGGCGACGACGACGACATCCATCTCCGTACCCGCGCCCTGCCCGTCCTTGAATCCTACAAGCGCCGCCGCACCCTCCATATCGGCGAAGGCAAGCCCGGCGCCCTTGTTTTCGGCCGCCGGGCCGTTCAGTGAGATGAAGCGGAAGCGGAGGGAGCCGTCCCTCTCGACAAGTTCCGCGACCGCCGCACTGCTGTCGTAATAGGTGAAGGTGGCGATGCCGCATTTGCGGGCAGGTGGTCGACGCCAAAGGTGATCTTTCGAACTCTAGTGGCTTCGTTCACTTGAAATCTCCTTGACGCGGCGTTAGGTGGCGGCCGACTGATTGGTTGGGCCGCCGGGTTGATTGACTGGCGGGAAGTGAAGGGGATCCCTGAGGCTCTGGAGTTCCCGGTAGTAATAGAGAGCGGACGGACGCCGCCCGTTGAACCTCAATGATCTGAGGAACTCAATCTCCCCTCGCGTCGCGTCGCCACTGAGGGAGGCGTCGCGGAGGAACTCGTCGAAGCCCGGCTGGTTGGGTGCAACCGGCTGAACATCCACTTCGACGAACTCGAATCGTTTCGCGCTGGTGGGGGCGAATGGTGGATTGATGACCATTTTCAGGCTGAAGGTCTTCAGATCGATGTCCCACGAGCCGATCATCGGATCCAGGAAGGAAACGCAGCCTTCGAGGGAAATGTGAAAGACGTCGGTATCGAGAAACTGGAGTGTCGCCACGCGCATCTGCTCATAGCTGCGGTCACTCAGCAGAGCCATCGAGCGCAGCAGGTGCTCACTCTCGAGCCCTTCCCGGGCAAGCTCCTGCGCGACATCGAGCAGTTTGCGTGCTACCAGTCGCTCAAGTTCGCCGAACGGCTCTTTTTCAAAGATCCGCTGCACTTCAGCCCGGCTGGCGGGTTCACACTTGCGCAGGATCAGTTCCCGGCACTCCCGGAACAGGGGTCCCGGCGGGTCGGCAAGCCTTTTCTGGAATTCGTGCTTCCGCTGCGCCTCGGCCAAGCTGGCCAGCTCACCCGGCGGGAGGCCCAGGAACTTACCGAATTTCTCATAGATATCCGTGCGGCCGGGAGCGGGCGGCGCCTTCTTGCGGGCCAGCAACTGCGAAATGTAGCTTTCGGTGACCTGCGCTGCGGCGGCAAGGTCCTTTTGATCAAGGCCCAACTCGCTCAGCCGCTGCCTGATGCAGAGCGTAACGTCCACATGTACTCCTGGTTCTTTGATTCTTAACCTGTCTTAGTCAACTACTGCTTCAAGTATGACGAGTTTCCCCTTGACGCGCAACACAAATTAACCAATAATGGTTAATGACGGGACACTTCAGCCCCATCCGGATCGCTTGAGCCAAGGCTCGGCGATTTGCATCCTCCCCTTGGCCGGACAGCCATTCAGCAGGAGCCAGTGGCCACCCGGTTGCGGTATCTGCGGACCCTGCCTGAGATCGACGCAGAGCCAAACCAAATTCAACGACTCCCGGGAGTCCTAGGGCATTCCGAATCCGGGCGTACCCGGCGCGGCTTGGCCGGAAAGAGACGGCCAAAGCAGAAAGGGGACCGATGAAAGAAAGCACAACTTGCAGGACGGAGCCGCATGCCGCCGGCAAACCGCCGCCGGCAATGCCACTCACTGAAGCACTGCGGACACCATCGGCGGAGAAGGGCAGGGCGCACGGCGCGCGAATGAGGGCCACACTTTTGACGGGACTGAAGGGTCTGTCGATGATGATGCTGGTTGCAGGGGCAACCTACTGGTCCAACCTGTTGCCGTACGACGGGGTTGCCCGGTTCGCCCTGTCGGCCGGCGCACTTGCCGCGGCGTTCCTGTTCTTCTGTGGCAGGCGGTACGCGATGGCGGCCGTTAGCGGGGCGGTCGCTCTGGTCTTAAATCCCATCGCGCCGGCGCTGACCCTGGCAGGCGATTGGCGGCGCACCTTGCTGGTTGTCATGGCGGTGCTGCTGGTGGCCTCATTCGCGGGTTTCGAGAAGAGGAAGGCACAGAATGACTAGTCTTGGCGTCGTTGTCCGGGTATTCGCCGTCGCGTCGTACCTGGTTTCCGGGGCGCTCCCCGCACTGGGTGCGGACCTCTCCAGATACCGGGACTTTCAACTCGGGGCCGGTCTGTCCGGCATCCTGAAGCAATCGGGAGCCAACTCTTCGCAAGTGAAGGTGATCCACCGGCGCCCGTCGCTTATTCAGGAGTTTGAGTGGCGCCCCCAGCCGTTTGGGTCGTCGGCCAAGACCGAAGCCGTCCAGGATGTCACATTCAGTTTTGTTGACGGAAAGCTGTTCCGGATCGTGGTGAATTACGACCGGTACGAGACGGCGGGGCTGACGTCCGGCGACATCATCGAGTCGCTCTCCGGTGACTATGGTGCAACGGCCGCGCTACCCGTGCCGGCGAAGAGAGATTCGCGGGACTATGCCGAGCAGGAAGAGGTCATCGGAGTCTGGCAGGATCCGCGGCACCGATTCACTCTCACCCGCACGGCGTATGGCCCCAGCTACCGGCTTACTGGAGTGATGACGCAGTTGGAAACGCCCGCCCAGGCCGCCATCGCGGAGGCCGGGCGGCTGGACGACTTGGAGGCGCCTCAAAGAGCCGCGGCCCGGGTGGCGGCGGAACTGGAAATCGAACGGATCAAGCTCGAAAAGTCCAGGGCTGCAAACAAGGCCAAGTTCAAGCCATAGGAGGCATGAAGCCATGACAAGACCAGATACTCCCAGTCCGGCGTTTGTAAAAGGCGACCAGGTTGTTCTCACTGAGAACACATACCTTGACTCGCAGGGTTCCCGCGCCGTCTTCCTCCGTTTCAGAGCCGATCCCAACTGGGCCGATATCACCACCGGAACCGGCGCCGTGCATAGCTACGCGGTGGCCTGGTTGGCCCGTGCTGAAGCGTGACTAAATGATCCGCCGCGCGGCAAGGCCGGTAACTCCGGACCTGGCTGTTGAGCGGGCAAGTGAAGGACACAAATGAACAAGAGACTACTCAAAACGCACAAACGGAAGGTGGCGCGGCAGCGGGACAGGGCGAAGCAAACCGAGCCCGACCTGAGAACGCCCGAAGAGATCAAAGCGGCAAAAGAGGCGAGCCGCCCGGCGGGCGGTTATGGCGCCGGGCCCACTGCCTTCTACTCCAGATCCTCGGCCGGCGGCCACGCCAATCCAGCCTCGCACAGTGCATCGAAGACGGACGTATAAGCCTATGCTTCGTAGCCTTGCGGGACTCCTGCTCACGCGCTGCCAGCACTGCAAGTCCATTGAGTTCAGACGCGTTGGCACGCGGAACGAGTTTGAGAAAGCGGTCTATTGGCTGCTTCAGCCATGTAGGTGCACTTTCTGCGGACACCACATCTTCCTGTTCCGATGGCACGCGCCGACCGAGAGCAGTTGCTAGCAGACTGCCGCCCGGCGCTTTGTTCCCGGCTCCGCATCTGTTCCCCTGCGGTCACCGCGGCAGATCCTAGACTATCAGGCCATTAACTCCAGGAAGTGAAGACATCAAGATACGGCGTGGCTCGTTAGCTTGACAGAAGGCGAGGATTAACCTAAAATAGTTAAGGCAGAACTTGAAGTTCAACCGCGGTTCGTCAAGCTAAGTAAGACGCACCGTCACCACCTCTTAGGCGTAACGGTTAGGCACACCGGGCAACCGAGGAGGTTAAATGCTCGAATCCCACCAGAAGCTGACAGGAACCCGGTATACGGCAACCGCCGCATTGGCCATCGCGGCATCCGTTTTCAGCCCAGCCGTCCTGGTTTTGTCGCGTCCGTTTGGACAAGCCTCCATTGCGCTGGCGATTGGCTTCAGCGCGGCGTGCCTGGCACTGGCCTGGTTTCATTGGAGGAATCACTCACGGCTGACCATCCCTTCCTTCGAGACACCATCGGCAAGAGTGAAATAGGAACGTGATGGTAAAGAAGTCAGCCCTCGGAGCCCGGCCTGAACGGACCGGTTCCGCCAGCTTGGCCGGCCAAGGCCCCCAATCCCCCAGGCGGTAATGGATATGCTCGTGGAGCGACAGAAAATGCAGTTTGTACTCGACGGCTTCAGCCAGGCTGAGGGATTCCGCATCTTCACATTCGAACGTGTCGCGGCAGACCGCACTCGCACGTTGTTCACCGTCAAGACCGATGTGGCGATGACGCAGCGCTACGGCATCCGGCTGCAGGAACTGCCTCTGCTCTGTCGAGGCTTGCTGGAGCAGCATCACGAGGACGACGCGAGGCGCGCTTTCATCTACACCGAAGCAGACATGTGCCGCCACGCGAACTGCGCTTCCGCAAAGGCGGAAGAGGCGAGGCAGAAAAGAGACCGCCGGCCGCCTCCGGTGAAGGCCCCATCGGTGTGGCGGTTCCCGTCGCGCTAAGCGCGGCAGGTGAAATCAGGAACAGGCGGCAGCAATCAGAAATGTCATTGGACAACAACTCAGGGATGGAAGAAATGCGCAGCAGCGCAGGATTCGACGGCCGGGCTGGACGAGAGCCGGCGGCGAGCTGTTGTTTCATGGCGGCCCTGATTGACCCGCGCACCGGCGCGTCCGGCGCCGGAACCCACGTTCTATGGACAGGCCAGCGGGCGTCTGTGTCTCCGGACGGCGGCGCTCGCAGTATTTTCGACTGTCTTGCGGCAAAAGCTCACCTGAGCCGCGCAGCGGACGGCAATCCACAACTTCAAGGATAGGATTCAAATGGTTAACATCTTCGTTGGCAATCTCAGCTTTCAGACGACTCAGGATGAGTTACAGGCAGCTTTCGCGGCATACGGCACGGTCGAGCGCGTCAGCATCGTAACGGATCGGGACAGCGGACAACCGCGCGGCTTCGGCTTCGTGGAAATGTCGGAGCGCAGCGCGGCCGAGTCCGCGATCTCGCAGTTGAACGGCAAGGACATGAACGGGCGCGCGTTGAACGTCAACGAAGCCCGTCCGAAGACCCAGGGCGGCGGTGGCGACAGAGGCGGCCGCGGCGGTTCGCGCTGGTAGACTCCGGAATTTCCTGAGCCACAGACAGTTCGTGAAGGGGTGCGTTCCAAACGAGGCGCACCCTTTTTGTGTTCACCCGGCGCTAAGGGCCGGGCGGCCGCGAGGGGGTATAACAATACCTGACGGCCGTCAGGCGGGTTTGGAAAATTGGGGTGGGTTGGAGAGCGGCAGAGGTGTGAGACACACTCGCTCTAATCGCCATGTTGCCGTCTCAGGCTGAGATGTTCGCGAGCAGTTCGTATCGCAGGGCGCTTCGCGGGGAAGGGCGGCTTAACTCCCGACAGGATCTCAGGCCGTCCGGGGTCCAGAGGCGCAAAAGCTCTGGCACTCCGCCGAAATCCATGTCATCCTTGTCCCTACCCTGGGAATGCAACTGCGATGAGCGAACCAACGGTGCTCGTTATCGGTGGCGGACTGGCCGGCATGACCATGGCTCGCCAGTTAGCCCTCCGCCACTGCAAGGTGACGATACTCGAACGCACAGGCCGGCTCGGCGGCAAGGCCGGTTCCGATTTCAAGAATGGCCGGCTCTGGGAGCACGGCTACCACGTCTTTCCTGCCTGGTATCCCAACATCCGCACAATCCTCGCCCGCATCGGAGTCCGCCTCATCGACTTCGACCGCTATCACTTCCTCCTGCGTGGCGCGTACCCGCATAAGGTCACCGTCCGCGGACCTTCCAGTCTCTCCGCCCTTTGGCACAATACCTTCCACGGCCTGCTGCCCTGGCATCACACCGTCCTCTACAACTACTCCGTTCTGGACATCATCAGCCGCCCGCTCTCAGAGAAGAGCTTCCTCGACCGCGTCAGCCAGGTTGGCCTGCTCCGCGGGAAATGGTACGCCAGCGAAGCCATCGCAGAACTCGGCCAGGAGAACATTCTCAAGGCCACAGCCATCCCCGCCTATGACCTCAGCGCCATGACTGCAAAGCGCTTCCTCGGGTATTGGATGCGGCAGTCGGATCCCTTCCTCTCCGTCCTGCCGGGCGACCTGCAGACCGTCTTCATCGAGCCGCTGGTGCGTGAACTCGAGGCGCTTGGAGTCGATATCCAATATCACCGCGAAGTCAAGCAGGTGAACGTCCGCGACGGCGCCGTGGCCTCGGTCACGCTTCAGGACAACTCGACCCGAGCCGCCGACGTCTATGCCCTCTGTACCCCCTTCGAAGTGACTCGCGCCTGGCTCGACGACAACTTCCATGCCGCCGACCCGGACCTCGGGAACATGCACTTCCTGGAGGCCTACCCGATGGCGGCGTTCCACGTTCGCCTCCGCCGTCCCATTCCTGATTTGCCTCGTGAACACACCTTTTTCCATGCCAGCCAATACGCCCTCTCGCTCATCGAAGTGGGCCGGCTCTGGACAGGCGGCGCCGGCCCCAGCGAACTTTCCTTCATCTCGAGCAATTTCCTGCCCCTCCGCGAAGTCTCCCGGCAGCGGGCCGCGGAACTCCTCCTCGCCGAAATCGCCGAATACCTTCCCCTGACTGAACAGGACATAGAAAGCTGGGAACTGAACCCCAACACGGACCTTCCGCTGTTCATTAACACCATCGGCGCCTGGCCCAGCCGCCCTTCTCCCACCACGCGCCTCAGCAATCTCTACCTCGCCGGCGACTATGTGAAGAACTCCGTGGATCTCGCCTGCATGGAAGGCGCGGTCTCCTCTGCACTCTCCGCGTCGGCCACGATCCTCAGCGATTGGAACATTCCGGGCCCCCATGACCTCCCCGAGAC
>JACZJQ010000229.1 GCA_014860455.1 Bryobacteraceae bacterium
GGGATGGAGGACGAGTGGGACCTTCTGGTCGAGGACGATGTGGGAGGATTTGGGGAACTGAGGCAGAGGCGCTGCCTGAGTGGGTGAAGCGCCGGAGTTGCCCTGGTCCAAGGGTTGAGACATTCTATCTTCACTAGTGTAGACCAGAAGTGGGGGAAATCCCGCTTTGGCATCGGTTTTGCTTATCAGTACTGGTGATGGAAGAAAAGAAACCGAAGTTCAAGCCGAACCCGAAGCTACCGAGGCAGGCCTTACCCGTTCTAAATGCTGAAGTTAGGTCGACGAGCGCCAGGGAAGTGGCGCTTGGGTTTTCGGCCGAGCAGGTGGGTATAGAGGCCCAACGGTGCCTACAATGCGCCAAACCCACCTGTGTGAACGCCTGTCCGCTCCATATTGACATCAAGAGTTTCATTGTGAGGATGGTGGAGGGGGACTACCAGGGCGCGCATGACGTGATCAGCGAGCAGAGTCCGTTTCCAGGGGTCTGCGGGCGGGTCTGCCAGCATGAGCTGTTCTGCGAGGACGCCTGCATTGTGGGCAAGAAGTGGGATCCGGTGGCGATCGGGTCGTTGGAGCGGTTCGCGGCCGACCACGCACGGCTGCGGATGAAAGAGTTGACGGCCGAAGAACCGGCGCATCCGACGGGGAAGAAGGTGGCGCTGGTGGGATCGGGCCCGGCGTCGCTGATCGCTGCCTATGACCTGGCGCGGAAGAACTACCGGGTGACGGTGTTTGAGGCATTGCACAGGCTGGGCGGGGTGATGATTTACGGGATTCCGAACTTCCGATTGCCGCGGGAGATCCTGAAGGAAGAGATCGCGCGGTTGCAGCACCTGGGCGTGGAGTTTGTGACCGACTTCATCGTGGGCAAGACGGCGACGGTGGAGGATCTGTTTGAAGAAGGCTACGAGGCGGTGTTTATCGGCACCGGGGCGGGGCTTCCTTACATGATGGGCATTCCGGGCGAGAACCTGATTGGCGTCTACACGGCCAACGAGTTCCTGACGCGCATCAATTTGATGGAGGCGTTCGATCCGGAGGCTGATACTCCGGTGCTGGTGGGCGAGCGGACGATTGTGGTGGGCGGCGGCAATTCGGCGATGGACGCGGCGCGGTGGGCGAAGCGGATGGGGTCGGAGACGATTGTTCTGTACAGGCGCGGCCGCGAAGAGTTGAAAGCGCGGCTGGAAGAGATTGAGCACGCCGAGGAAGAGGGCGTGGTGTTCCATTTCCTGGCGGCGCCGGTGGCGTTGTACGGAGACGAGAACGGCTTCGTCCAGGAAGTGGAGTGCATCCGGATGGAACTGGGCGAGCCGGACGACAGCGGCCGGCGGTCGCCGGTGCCGGTGCCTGGAAGCGAGTTCAGGATCAAGGCGCAGACGGTGGTGGCGGCGATCGGGCAGGCGCCGAATCCGACGTTGCAGAAGGCGACGCCGGAGTTGAAGACCAAGAGGGGCAAGATTGTGATTGACGAGTGGGGCGCGACGTCGATGGCGGGCGTATTTGCCGGCGGCGACGTAGTGAGAGGCGGATCGACGGTGATCCTGGCGATGAAGGATGGGCGTGCGGCGGCGGCGGCAATTGACCGCGCGCTGAACCCGCAGGTGGAAGTGGCGGCCGAGGAGGTGACGCAGTGACCCGCATTCTAGCCAAGCGCCAACTGGCGCCTGAGGTCTATCTGCTTGAAGTTGAAGCGCCGAGGATCCAGAAGCGCTGGAAGCCGGGCATGTTCATCATCATCCGGCCGACGGACCAGAGCGAGCGGATTCCGCTGACGATCGTGGATTCCAGCGCCGAGAGGCAGTCGATCACGATGGTGATCCAGGCGATCGGCAAGACGACGAAGGAAGCCGTGGCGCTGCCGGTGGATGGGGCGCTGGCGGACCTGGTGGGTCCGTTGGGCGAAGCGGCGACGATGACGACGGGCAAGAAAGTGGTGTGCATGGCGGGGGGTGTCGGTGTAGCCGAACTGCTGCCGGTGGCCAAGGCGTTCCACGATGCGGGCAACCATGTGACGGCGTTGTGCGGAGCGCGGTCGGACAACTACAGGATCCTGGACGAGGAACTGAAGGCCGGGGTGGACCGGCTGGAATGGGCGACCGACGACGGGACGTTCGGGTTCCACGGCAACGTGGTGCAGCTGCTGAAGAGCATTGCGGGTCCGGGGGATTTTGAAGAAGGCCACGTGATCGGTCCGATTCCGATGATGAAGGCGGCGGCGGAGGCGACCCGCGACTGGGGCCTGAAGCTGCATGCGTCGCTGAACCCGATCATGATTGACGGCACGGGAATGTGCGGGGGGTGCCGCGTGACGGTGGGCGGCGAGGTGAAGTTCGCCTGCGTGGACGGGCCGGAGTTTGACGCGCACCTGGTGGATTTCGACGAACTGACGCGGCGCAACCGGGCCTACCGGGACTGGGAGGCGAAGACGATGGAACGGCATGCGTGCCGGATTGGGCTGGACGTCAGGTAAGGGCGGATCACGGGGAAGGGCCGGCGGCCCGGCCTGAGCGCTTGGGCGCTCATTGGGGCGGGGGCGGGATGAATTCGGTGAGTCTTGGCGGCGTCTCGTCGGCATCGAGCAGCCAGATGCGGCGTGAGGCGAAGTAGCGCTGAAGTTCGATGTTGCGCTGCTCGTCCATGGCTCTTGCCCAGACGACTTCAGCCGAATCGATGCCGGCCCGGTTGTAGACCCACTCCCGATGAATGTTGTGGTCCGGATTGTAGCGGACGATGACCAGATCGTGGCCCGGCAGCAGCAGGAGTTCGCGCTCGATCCGCGCCCGGTTTGCCGCCCACGCCTCCCTGGGGCTCGGCCCGCGGGCCGCCGAACCAAGTCTGTCTCCATACTGAAACAGCGTCAAAACCAGGACTGCGGCGCAGGCCAGCCATGCGCGTCTTCGCGATAAGCGAAAAAGGCGTGGGAGAGTGCGCACGGAGTGGACGCATGCAATCAGGAACGGGGCGGCGAACGGCGCGTAGTAATGCGGCAGGACCACGGGAATTGCGACAAGCGCGGCGGCGCCGGTATAGGCGGCGAGGATCGGCGCCCGGATGCCGGCCGAGGCGAGCGACGGCAGAGCGAGGATGAACAGCGTGAAGAGCGGGATGCCGAGATAGTACTCCTGGAGGCTGGTGTAGCTGGAGTAGATTCGGGTCAACGGCCGCTGTTTCGTCCAGTTGAAGCTCTGATAGGCCTGCTGCATGACCGAGTGCCGGTAAACCGGCGCCCGATTGACCTGCTCGAACAGGAAACGGCCCTTGGGGAAATACTGATCGAAGGCAGCCTGGTAGGGAAGGCGCAGCGGGTGGCCGGTCACGGCCTTATTGTGGGCCAGAATCAGAGAAATTCCACTCAACAGGACGAGGACGGCAGGTCCGACGATGGAGAGGCGGAGCGGCGCTTGCGGCGGGCGGACCCGGAGGTGGGTGTATACCAGCCAGAGGGAGAAGAACAAGCAGAGGACGCCACCCTCAAACGGACGGCTGGCCGCGCACAACAGAGCGCCGGCGGCAAACAGGGCGAGCCCTTTTGAGGTGAGGCGGCTTCCCGGCAAAGTGCGCACAACGGACTGGCTCCCGCCCGGCCATCCGGCGAGTTCCTCGCCCGTTCGGGGCCGCCTCCTTGCGGCCTGTGCGCTTCCGAGCATGCCCGCGGCGCCGCAGACCACGGCGCCGGCGGCGGCGTTGACCGAACCGCCCCAGTAGCTTTGGGTCCAGTAAGTGCCGATGAACAGCAGTGCGCCGAAGGCCCCGGCCAGCAAAGCCCAGCGAGGTGGCAGCCATTGCCGGGCCGCCCACCAAAGCAGGAGGATGGCGGCGAGACTGGCGAGCAGGACACCCAGCCAGGGATGGCCGAGAAGGATGCCCACGGCGAGGACGGCTCCTTGCAGCGGGGGATACATGGACATGTAGGTGGGGAGGTGGATGATATGAAAGCTCTCGAAGTGTACCCACATGGGGTGGGTGGGGTTCGTGAGGCGTCCTGAGGCGAATGTATCGGCGGCGAGCAGATAGCTGAACTCGTCGTGAATGGCGGGGATGGGGACGCCATGCCAGGCGGCGAACAGGGCAACCGAGAGAATCAGGGGTAGGCAAAGCAGGGCGGCGCTGAGCCCGCGGCGGTTCGACAGCGCACTCCAGGATCGGGACAGGCGCCTCCACGCCTGCCGCCGCCGCAGGGGCAACCAGCGGGTCAACGTCAGCAGACCGAGCAGGATCCCCGGCAACAGGAGGATCTTGAGTAGGTGTTCGGCGTAGTGGCTCAAAGACGCCCCCGGCCGGAGCAAGCGGCGATGCAACCGCGTGCGAATGGCGGAGCGTCGCGGAGCGAAACGGCGTCAAGGCATTCCGGGAGTAGACAAAACCCAAAACGCATATATGAACAGGATAGAATCTAATCTCCCCATGCAGGCCGAAATATTGAAAGTGTGCCGGTATTTGCGCAGGAACCCGCTCGTCCTGGCGGTGGTGGTGCTGGCGGGAGCGGGGCTGCGAATCAGGGAAATCTTCGATCCGCTGTGGTTTGACGAGGCGTGGGTGGCGAATTCGCTGATGTCGGGCTCGCTATCAGACGCGCTTTATTATCAGAGGGTTCCGCAGAGCACGCCGCCGGGGTGGTTGGCGCTGCACTATGTCCTGGTGCGGCTGGTTGAGCCGGGCGACATGGCCGTGCGCCTGATTTCACTGTTGAGCGGGATTGGCGCGATTGTCATGGCCGCGGCGCTGGGCGGCAGGGCGCTGGGGCGGAGTTACCGGCTGCCGGCGGCGGCGGTGACGGCGGCTTCCTCATTCATGATTATTCAATCCGGGCAGTTAAAGCAGTACGCCACCGACAGCCTGCTGGCTATCTGGCTTCTGTGGGGCCTGATGGTCTGCGTCACGACGAAAGATGCACGGCGGTGGACTGCGTTGTCGGTCCTGTATGGGATATCGTTCGCCTTTGCCTACACGCAGATGCTGCTGATGCCGGTGGTGGCGATGGCGATGTGGCTCAGCGTGCGAAGGGGTGAACTGACTGCAAAAGCGGCGGCGGCGCAATTGACGGCTTTGGCCGGCGTCGCGGCGGCGCTGTGGGCTGTCTTCGTGAGACCGAACACGCACCCGTTTCTTAAGATCTACTGGGCGGATCAGTTTCCGCAGTCGGTGGCCGGGGCGCCTGAGTTCTACCTGCTGAAACTGCTGCAGTGGACCAGGGTGATCCAGCGCAGCAGCCGGTTTGAGGAGGCGGCGTGGGTGATTATGCTCGCGATCACTCTGATCGGGGTGTTCTCCCTCGTGCGCCGTGGAGGCGGCGACGGCCGCAAAGCGCTGGCGGCGGCCGGATTCGGGCTGACGTTGGCGGTGCTGGTTTGCACGTCGGCGCTGCGGCTGTATCCGATGGGGCCGGCACGGCTGTTGCTGTTCAGCTTTCCGCTGCTGCTGATGGCCTGGCTGGCGGGGGTGGAGCGGATTGCGCGGGCGGCGGGCGGTTTGCTGGGCAACCGGAGCGCCAGGACAATGATGAGGGTGTGGCCGGCGGCGCTGGCCTTGGGCGCGATGGCGTATATGGGGCGGGACCTGGCGGGGAAGCCGAGAGGGCGTCCGGAGCTGAGCGATGCGCCGGGTTTCACGCGACTGTTGCGGGAACAGTCCCGCCCCGGCGATGTGATCTGGCTGCATGGCTCGGCCGTCGATCTGGCGGAGTACTATTTCAGGAAGTCGGGCTATCCCCAAGGCCAGATGATCAGAAGCGGGTATGGGCTGCCGTGCTGCGTGACCGAGCGGCTGACCGTGGCGGGAGTGAGCTACGCGGATGAAGTGCAGCGGGAGTGGGACACGAGTGTTGAGGGGCGTGCTTTGCGGAACGTGTGGCTGGTGACGCTGGAGGGGGAACTGATCCTGAACGGATTCGACGACGGGGCGCGGTTGAGGGAGACGCTGGTCGACCGGGGTTGCCGGGCGGTGGCGAAGCTGGAGTACAGCAACGCGCGGGTGGATCATCTCGACTGCAGCGGGAAGTAGAGCCCGGTCTTCGTACGGTCACTCCGCGGCCAGGGCGGCGGCGACGGCGTCGAGGCAGAGCTGGGCGGGGTCGGGG
>JACZJQ010000019.1 GCA_014860455.1 Bryobacteraceae bacterium
CCCCATTACTGCTAAAATCCTCTCCAAGCCACGCGCATGTCCCCTCAGGAATTCATCTCCAAATGGCGCGCCTCCACAGTCAATGAACGTGCCGCTTCTCAGGAACACTTCATCGACCTCTGCCGGCTACTTAACGAGCCCACCCCCATACAGGCCGACCCCACCGGAACCTTCTACCGCTTCGAGAAAACCGTCTCCAAAACCCGCGGCGGCGACGGCTCAGCCGACGTCTGGAAACGAGGCCATTTCGGCTGGGAATACAAAGGCAAACACCGCGACCTACACCAGGCCTACGCCCAACTCCTCAACTACGCCGACGACCTTGAAAACCCGCCCCTCCTCATCGTCTCCGACATGGAGACCTTCAGAGTCCATACCCACTTCACCAACTCCGTCCAGCAGATCCACAACATCCGCCTCGATGACCTGCTCGAACCCCAAACCCGCGCCCTCCTCAAAGCCGCTTTCACCAACCCCGAAGCCCTCCGCCCCGGCATCACCCGCGAAGCCCTCACCGCCGACGCCGCCACGAAGCTCGGCAAACTCGCCGAGACCCTTCGCGACGTACGCCACCACGACGCCCACGCCGTCGCCCACTTCATCACTCGCATCCTGTTCTGCCTCTTCGCCGAGGACATCGATCTCCTCCCCGAACGCCTCTTCAGAAAGATGGAACCCCAATGCGATCCAAAAGTGCCTCCACGCGGGCGTACTCAGATGGAATTACTAACCCCCAGTTCGCCCGGTTTCCAGGCGCAACGATCACTTCGTTCTGGCGGGCTTGCTCCCGCACTCCACGCCACTGGTGCTTCTGCATTGCGTCACCAAATTCGGTTTGCTGCCGCGGATCGCCCTGTTGTGAGAAGAGTCGCATCACTCGCAGCGTGATCTTGAGCTTTTCGGGCAACGCTTCCTTCGCACCCGGGAAGCAGTGCTCCAGCACCTCGACGGCGTCCATGATCGCGTCGGCGCAATGCTGGCCGTCCACCGTCGCTGCCGGGTTATTATGCTGGATGTCGTTGCGGGTGTTGTGGCATGCGAACACGGGCTGCCCGAGGCCGGTTGCAGTGTCGAGGCCGACTTCAGCATGTCTGAGTAGGTCGTGAAAGTTGAGGCGCCCTAGGTTGCGGTGCCGAAGTTTCACCTTCTCTCGGCAAGTGACCTCAACGAATTCGTCGCAGAGGATGAATGCCGCCCTCTCCTTGTGGCGGCAGTTGGAGAAATAAAGCGACAGCACCGATTCGAGGGTGTCTACAAGATGACGGGGGGCAGGCATCCGAAGTCAGCTCCGATTCCTTGCACCGCTCGTGATGACCTCCTCGACGGCATGCTTCGCGCGTTCAAGGAGTCTGGATGCCTGGCGCCTGCACTCGTTGGCCTCCTGGACCTCGGCGTCAACAGAATCTTGAACGCTCAACACAGCGTCGGGAACTGGTATTGCGAGCAGATCCGCCTCCGAAAAACGGGGATGATTACTGCCATCTTGCGACCACTTCAGAATCGTCTGCACGTGCGGGCACCGCAGAAACACCATGAGCGTTTCAGGGGACAGGCCGTCACCGGTCGGGCGCAGCACGATAAACTCGGAAGAACCAACCGCCGGAACCGTCTTCGATGTTCGAACGACGGCGATCTCCTTGAGGTACGAGCGCAATCGGCTGATGACCACGTCCCCCGATTGGAACAGTTTCTTCGTACTGCCGATCGACGCAGCGGGCTCCGGTATCTGGCGGTCGTCCAAAAGGGGATCGAGAGCGTGAGTAACATCGAAGTTCCGCACCATCATCTGCGGTACCCGCTCAGGGTCCCAGAGGTCCCGAACGGCCGGCGCGTGAAATGCGATGGTGTTATGCGGCAAGCTCCTCAGCGCATCGAGGACGCGCTTCTTGCAGGGCATGTAATACTCCGCGCCGAAACGGTTTCCCGCGTCTAGATCGCTGAAACGTCGCGAGTAGCACTTCTGAGGCGAGAGATTAACGTGACTGAGATCGAGGTTTTCGACAAGCAACTCCTCGGCCTTGATCAACTTCGACTTCGCCGCAGCCACGTGTGATTGCGCCTCTTGCACGAGTTTCGCAACCCGTTTCACGATATCTGTTTTCGGTTCAACGACAGGAATGGAGCGGAGGTCATCAAGGTTAAGGCCAGTCTGGACGTGGCCGCGAGGCAACCTCTGGATCAATGCCTGGCCGACTTCGCAGTTCAGGTAAGCCGTAAGGTAGAGCGCGAATTCCTCCGACCCATCCGCGGGGCGCCACACTGTACTCTTGCAGCTAAAAACTGCCGGCCCAATCGTCGCGGGAACGACTGCGCAGTTGCCCAACGTCCCGACCACTGAGATCAACAGATCATAAGGCCGCAATGTATACTTCGCCAAACGCTCGAAGTCGGCTTTCGGCATATAGGCGTTGTCATCCTCTTGAAGGAAGAATGGTTTCACGTCCTTGCCGCGAACATAACGATATGGGGAGTCCTCAACGTAATTCTCGACATTGAAGTCAGAGCCGAACGGCCCGACCACGAACGCTCCAGCGAACTCACCAAGAGGGCGCGCGTGCACGCGATGAAGTGCCCTGTCGATCTCAAGGAGGTCAGGGCGGTAATACTCTGGGTCAAGCCGGAAATCACTCGTCAGGCCTGAAACCTTGACCGCGCTCCAAACCGCCATCTCACTCGCCTCCTTCGCAGAATGCGAGTTTCTGCTTGCGACCCCACTTGACGAACTCTTCCGCAATAGCCCCCAGGTCGTGTTCGACAATCATATGGTGGTGCTTGTCCAGCACTGGTGCGT
The DNA here is from genome assembly GCA_014860455.1 of Bryobacteraceae bacterium. Classification (GTDB taxonomy): domain Bacteria; phylum Acidobacteriota; class Terriglobia; order Bryobacterales; family Bryobacteraceae; genus PNKE01. The sequence continues at coordinate 2,792 of JACZJQ010000019.1, forward strand.
TATCTTGACCGATGCAGTAGATGTAGTCTCCGCTGTTGTCCTTGCCGGGCTGTTCGCTCGTCGCCAGAAAAACCGGATATTCATCGACGCGAGGGTTATAGGGGCCGGCCTTTCGGTCGTCGTTCCAGGTCTGGATAAAGAGGACGCTGGTCTTGGTTCCGGTGTGGGGCTTGAAGGTGTTTCCATGGAGGCCCACTACGGCAAGGATACGAGCCCGCTCCGCGATCCAGCGGCGAATGCGCTCATCGCCGGCGTTGTTGAATCGCCCTTGTGGTAGAACGATAGCGGCCCTTCCGCCTGGCCGCAGGAATTGCAGGTTTCGTTCGATGAACAGAATGTCGCGCCCGACCGCCCGCTCCCACTTCCCCTTCGCAGTCTTCGCGAGATCGTATTGAGAGAGGATACGGTTGTCCTTGATATCGCCGGCGAACGGCGGATTTGTTAAGAGCAGGTCGAAATCGAAGTAGCGAAAGGTCTTCTGATTCTCCTGGTCGTCATTCGCGTTCTTGAAATGCCGCAGGCGCGGGCGCAGGCCGGCGCGGGCCTCTTCGGACCACATCTTAGGATCCAGCGTGTTAGCCCGGTAAACATTGGTCTTGCCGTCGCCAGCGATGGTATTCAGCGCCTTCGCAATCTTGACCGATCGGGGATCGAAATCGATGCCGTATACATGGGTTCCCGCATACTGTGCCTGCCACGGCTTCGGGCCCTCGGCGGTGAACACATCCCCCCAGACGTGAAAGATGGAATGGACGGTGAATCCACAGGACCCTGCGGCCGTATCCACTACATACTCCTCCGCTGTCGGGTTCAGCATCTTCACGCACATGTCGATCACGTGGCGGGGAGTGAAGTACTGGCCCTTCTCTCCCTTGCCGGCCTTAATGGACAAATACTCAAAGGCCTCGTCGATGACCGAGAGGTTCGAATTGAAGAGCTTGACCCGCTCCAGTGCCGCACCGCAGACCTTGAGGTGATCGGGCTCCAGCCCAATCCGCTCGCCTGGTTGGAAGACGCCCGGCCACTCTTCGCAGGCTCTGTCAAATAGCCGCTCCACAACTTCCGCAAACTCGCGTGGTGTGCGACCGCCCACGCGGAACTCCAGGTTGCGCTTGTTCTTGGGTGCGCGTGCGGCTCGCGCCTCGTCGTAGAGCTTCGCGTAAATGAGCTTAAAGACTTCCTCGAAAGCATCCACGCCGGCATTGGCGAGAACCAGGTCCTCCATGTCGAGGATGACGTCCTTCAGGCTGGTGCGCTCTTCGACGAGGATGTTCTCGCGCTCCAGGTCCGCAAGGGTCCACGGCTGGTTGAGCATGTCCGCAAGGGTCTGATTCGCGTGCGGAATGCCTTCGAGATTGCGAAAAAGGTTCGGGTCCTCGCGATGCAGGTAGATGGTCTCGCCACCGTTGGTCCACACGCCGATCGGCGATCCTTCAGCGTTGCAGTAGCTCTTGAGCTGCTCCAGGCCGTCCTTGCGGCGGGGCTTCTTGCATTCCACAATGATGTACGGGGTGTCCGTGGTGCCCTTTTCCCACACCACGATGTCCGCAGCCTTCTCGTGGACCGTCGAGCCGAAGTACACCTGCTTTTCGAGTGCTAACCGCTCGCGCGGGTAGCCGTACTCGTCTATCAGTTTCCGCAGGTAGAGTTGGCGGACAATCTCCTCCGGCTTCGCCGGCCGCGGCTTTGAGGTGGCGACGCAGGTCAGATAGGGTTTCCCATTGCGATCGAAGAGCTCAAGCGCCGCGACCTCCGCCGCCGAAAAAAGCGTCAGCGAGTACTCCGAGCCCCGCAGAATTTCCGTCACGGTCGGCTCACGCCGGCGGAGTGCCTTGTCTGCTGCGCTCGTTTCTTGTCCTTCCATATTGCCTCGTTTCTGTCTAATCAGGGGACCGAGAGTCGTCAGACAAATGCAACACCAAGTGCTCTTTGTATCAGGGCAATCGGTACGCTGGTCGAACCCTCGGTCGTGGTCCTCTCCTCTGTTCCATCACTGCCCCGGCGCCATTCCGTCGCGGGCCCGTCTCTCTAAGAACCACCGCTAAGCCTTTGATTCTCCAGTGACGGCCCGATGAAACCCGTCCACGCCACCATACTCGCGCATTGTCGCACAACGCCGAAGACTCGTGGGCACCTCGGCATTGCTGATTCGTGCGGGGTTGCAGATAGGTTCCTTCGGCAAGCGGGACGGCACGAAGCCATCCCAATGTCCGGCCGAAGTGCCCAGAGTCCAGACGACATCACTTGTGATATCAGATTGGGCTTGACTCTGGCACAGAAGTAGTACATATTAGGACCAACTCCTGGTCGCTGCCAGGGTCCTCCTTGGATGGCAATCAGGTGGCCAAACAGCGGGCCAGATCGACAGCAGAGACAAGAAATGAGAATCCGGAAGAACACACACCAAGAGCTAGGTCGGGGCGGGGCGAGGTTCAATTCGTCGCTGACCCAACAGTTCGCGGGTGGGTCCGAGGTTCCGCACTCACTTCTGCTTGAGGCTCAGGTTCACGAGTCCCTTCATCAATTCGAATCCGCATCTTCACAAGGAGAAGGAAATGGTTGCTTTTCGCAAAATGAGACCGCTCCTCGTTTTCCCGGTCGCCATGACTGGCAAGACTGAGGCATCGGTCTTTGATCCAATTCTGCAAATGCCGCCCCCCGCATCAGAAGTGGCGACCAAGGCCAATCTTGGCTGGAGCCGTCCTTCGCACTGGGGGCCTGCAAGCAACGCTACTGTTTTGGTGCAGGATGTCGCGTCGCTCGCGTCAGACGCCGCCCAAAATGGTCACTGCGAGAAATGGGACGATCCTCCTCTGGATCGCCTGTTGCGCGTTGACGGGCCACCGATGATTGCCTACGCTCGGAAACCCATTTTCAGCGCCATGTATCGCGTACCGCAAACCAATGTCCCAAGTTCTTGCTTGAGCACTGGGGCTTTACTCGCTGAATGGTGCCAGCATCAGTCGCGCCAAGCAATCACCTCGAACTCGTGGGAACCCCTTCGGGGTTGAGGATTGGCTAATGGCAGACAGAATTGTGTTTTCATTCGATCAACGGAGCAGAGATAGCCTCATCCGTGTGACCGACCGCGGCGGATATCCCTCCATGGGGGCAACCATCCGCGACGCGCTGCACCTTCTTGAAACGCTCCAGGATCAGGCCGCCGAGGGATTTTCTCAGGTGATCGTGCGCAAGCCGAGAGGCAAAGAGCAACGTTTCTTGGTTTTGCCACGCTTCATCAGCAACATGGAGCGCCTCGATGGCGAAAGCGAATCAGAACCCGGGCCCCAACGACAAACCGTCGTCGCTTCTGGCCCCGAATGTAGTTGATGGAGGTCGGGTTGTAGGCCACAAGAAAGCGGAGTTCATCGAACTTCCACTTGATCCGGCGCCGGGCCGCCTCGCGGCGCTGCTGATCATTGTGTGGTTCGTGAGCTTCGCCGGACATTATTCGGCAATGTTCTATCTTGTCGTCATCGGCAAGACTGAAGCTGCCGCTGGATTGGAGCGGCTTTTTTATTGGTGGCTGGTGCCCTTGACGGGTTTCACGGGTGCTGTCGTGAGGTATTACTTTCAGCACCGTCCCCGGCGCACACAGAGGCGCCATTGAGCATCGCCAGTTCAACTTGACTCAAAGCGGTCGGCCTCGCTGAGCGAACGGTCAACGCGTGGCGAAGGCGTCAGCTTGGCGAACTCGTCGCAAACCCGGCAGCCTGCCGAACCCGTGCCGAACCCGTGGCGAACGCGTCGCGAACTCGCGCGAACCCGTCCGCGAACCCGTCGCGAACCCGTCCGCGAACCCGTCGCGAACCCGTCGCGAACCCGTCGGCCTGATACGACCACATCGCGATTCCATCGAAACCCGCAGACAGCTCTGCCACCTTGACCGCTTTTTGCACCGCTTTTCGCCTTCCGCCGCCCACTTTCTCGCCAAGAAGCCCGGACGCTTCCCCTGCGCAGC
>JACZJQ010000230.1 GCA_014860455.1 Bryobacteraceae bacterium
GCGCCTCCCCCCGCATCAGCCCCAACGGCTTCCGCGGCACCGGTTGCCCGCGTCGAACCCATCCGCACCCGCGTCGAGCCCATGTCCATCATGCGCGCCAAGATCGCCGAGCACATGACCATGTCGAAGCGGACTTCGGCCCATGTCACCACCGTCCACCGCGTCGATATGACCAAAATCGCCCGCCTGCGCTCCAAGGCCAAGGACGATTTCCAGCAGCGCTACGGCTTCCCGCTCACCTTCCTTCCCTTTATCACCCGCGCTGCCGTCGAAGCCATCCGCCAGTTCCCAATCTGCAACTCCTCCATCGAAGGGAACAACATCCTCTTCCATAACGACGTCAACATTGGCATCGCCGTCGCCCTCGACCACGGCCTCATCGTCCCCGTCATTCGCGGCGCCGACGAGAAAAACATCGTCGGTCTCCAGCGCTCCATCGTCGACCTCGCCGCCCGCGCCCGCTCCAAGCAGCTCCGGCCAGAGGACGTCCAGGGCGGGACATTCTCCATCACCAACTTCGGCTCGTTCGGCTCCCTGTTCGCCACCCCCGTCATCAACCAGCCCCAGGTGGCCATCCTCGGCGTCGGCGCTATCGAAAAGGCGCCCGTCATCATCGACGACGCCATTGCTATCCGCCACATGGCCTATCTTGCCCTCACCTTCGACCACCGACTGATCGACGGTGCCACCGCCGACCAGTTCTGCCAGAAGGTCAAGGCCGTCCTCGAAAACTGGTCCGACCAGATCCTCTAATCATCAGGGGAGGCTTCAGGCCTTGCTTCGGACAGCCGTGCTGTTTCTCGCATTCTCGGGCGTCTGCCTCGCGCAGGCGCCCGTCCCCGTTGACCCCGCCGCCAAACTCATCGAGGAAATCGAGACCATCGCCTCCGCCGAACCCCCTCTCCTCGGCATCGACACCCAAACCGAAGCCGCCAAAATCCTCCTCACCGCCCGCCCAGCCACCGCTCGCCGCCTCCTCGACTCCGCCCTCTCCCGCACCCGCACCCTCCTCGACCCCCTCACCGTCCGCAACCTCATGTTCCCCGCCGTCGACCTGCTCTACAAACTCGACCCGGACGAAGCCGCCCAAACCGTCTCCACCCACCTGCTCACCATCCAAGCCCGCAAACCCTCCCGCGACGACGGCCTCCTGCTCTCCTCCTTCGAGCCTCTCTTCCGCCACACCCACCCCAGTCTCGCCGCCGCCTGCGAAGCCGAATCCGAACGCATCCTCAAACTCCATCCCCCAACCCATGACGGGATCGACAAGCCCTCCGCCAAATGGCCGAAAACGGACGGTCTCAACACCGACGAGTTTATCGACCTCGCCCGCCAGCAGAAGGACCCTCTCGTCCGCGTCGAAATGCTCATCTCTGCCATCGACGACAAAGACACCCCGCCCCGCCGTGGCGCCGCCCTCGCCTCCGAGGCCCTCGCCTCCACCGACAAGCTACCCATCAGCGACGGCAGCCGTATCGTCTACCAGTCCATGCTCACCCGCCGTCTCCACCAGGCCGGCGACCTCCCCACCGCCGCCAACGCCGCCCAGATGCTCGAACAGTCGTTCATCAAAATGTACGACTGCGAAACCGCTGCCTGCACCTCATTCAAGGGCGATGACTCGCCCGGCGAACTCGTCCGCTTCTTCGCCCAATACCTCAACGAAAACCACATCGCCCCCGCCGATATCGGCCTCACCCACCGCTCGCTCTCTGTCCGCATGATGCTCATCGAGTTGCCCAAAATTCTGGAGACCAGGAAATGAACACCGCCCCCCAGCAGTTCCTCGCCCTCTCATCGGCCAAGCTCCGCTCCGACATGGCCCTGATCCGGCGGTGCCTCGAAGGCATGGACCGCCAGTCCGTCTGGGCCCGCCCCAACTCCGCCTCCAACTCCCCAGCCAACCTCTGCCTCCACCTCGCTGGCAACCTCGGCCAACTCATCGGTCACGCCGTCGCCGGCGGCCCCGACACCCGCTCCCGAGAAGCCGAATTCTCGGCTTCCGCCGGCCCTGACGCCGCCCAACTCTGCTCCATCTTGCAGGACGCCGTCGATAGCGCCGCCGCAATCATTGCCGGCCTCCCCACTGATCGTCTCAACGATTCCGTCGAATTCCGGGGCCGCCAGTGGACCCGCCTCGAAATCATCTACCAAGCCGTGGAACATTTTGCCCTGCACACGGGCCAGATCATCTACATCGCCAAGTCCACTGATACAATTCCTCTGTCGTGATCGGAATCCGCCCCGAATCGCCCGAAGACATCGACTTCCTCGACTCCCTGCTCGAAGCCGCCTTCTCGCGGCCCGATGAAGCCCAGATCGTCCGCCGCCTGCGAGATACCCCCGACCTCATCCTCTCCCTCGTCGCCGAATCCCATGGCGCCCTCGTCGGACACATCATGTTCTCCCGCGCCGCCGCCGTCTCGGAATCTTCCACCGCCCAGCTCGCCTGCCTCGCCCCCATGGCCGTCCACCCTTCGCGCCAGCGCTTGGGGCTCGGCGCCGCCCTCATCCGCCGCGGACTCGAAATCGTTCGCCAGCTCAAATTCCCCGCCGTCATCGTCGTCGGCCCCCCCGCCTACTACTCCCGCTTCGGCTTCTCCCCCGAAGCCGCCGCCCTGCTCGACTGCCCCTACTCCGGCCCCTTCCTCCAGGCCCTCGACCTCGCCCCGGGCTTCCTGGCCTCCCTCGGCCCGGCCCGCCTCATCCTGGCTTCTCCACTTATGCCCCCGCCTCCATCCCAATAAACAAACGAGGCGGAATCCCCTCACGGGATTCCGCCCCTCTGCTTAAATTCAAAGAACCCCCCTGAGGCCTACGCGCCTTCCTTTAACTGCTGCGACAGGTAGTTCTCATATCCCATTTCCTTGATCATGAACAACTGCGCTTCCAGGTAGTCGATGTGGTGCTCCTCATCCAGCAGGATCTTCTCAAACAGATCCCGTGACCCGTTGTCACCCACTTCCACCGACGCCTTCACCGCCTTGTTCAGCCGTGAAACGGCCTCCAGTTCCAGCGCCAGATCGTTCTCGAACATCTCCTTCACGCTCTGCCCGATCCGCAGCTGATACAACTCTCTCATGTTCGGCGACCCGTCCAGATACAGCATCCTGTGCAACAGCTTCTCGGCGTGCATCATCTCCTCGATCGACTCTTTCTTCGTGATCTTCGCCAGTCGCTCGTAGCCCCAGTTCTCCATCATTTCCGCGTGCAGGAAGTACTGATTGATCGCCGTCAACTCGGCCGTCAGTACCTGCTGCAAATAATCAATAACGGTTGCATTGCCCTTCATACTCCGGATTCTACCAACCGCCTCCTCCAAAACCTAATTGACAATCGTTTGCACCCATTCCTCCCTTCGCCACCGCCCCCGATCCGCTCATGTCAGATCGAGGTCGAGCGGGCGGCCCCTCGCCGCTCCAAGCAATGAAACCCCCGACCCCTCCACGGCATCCACCTCAGTAGATGGCCCCCTGGGCAGAAATCCCCTTCCGAGGGGATAATACAATTAGCAATCTGGATCGTCTATCTAACTGTGACAACTATGAACTGGCTCAACCGTATCCGCCAAGACCGGCGCTTCTCCATCGTTTTGACCGCTCTGACGCTCTCCCTGGGCATCCTCATCGGGACCTTCATCACCACCGGCGTCACCGCCGCCACCGGCCAGCAGGCCGCCCCCGATGCCACCCCCATCACCATCCCGCCCGTCAAAACCCTCACCAACGACTTCGTGAAGATCGCCCGCCAACTCGAACCCTCCGTCGTCTTCATCACCACCGATACCAAACCCGCCCCGCGCACCACCTCCCGCCGTGCGCCCCAGCAGGAAGGGGAGGAAGGCGACCAGTCCGACATGTTCCGCCGCTTCTTCGGCATGCCCTTCCCTGACTCTCAGCCCCAACAGCGGCGTCGCGTCGGCTCCGGCACCGGCTTCATCGTCGACAAGAACGGCTACATCATGACCAACCTCCATGTCGTCGACGAAGCCGACGTCATCAAGGTCAAAATGCACGGCGACCAGACCGAATTCAAAGCCCGCCTCATCGGCAGCGATATCGAATCCGACGTCGCCGTCATCAAGATCGACGCCGGCAAACCCCTGCCCGCCGTTAAGATCGCTAACTCAGACTCCGTCCAGGTCGGCGACTGGGCCATCGCCATCGGCGCTCCCTTCGGCCTTGAAGCCTCCGTCACCGCCGGCATCGTCTCGGCCACCGGCCGCGACATCAGCGTCCAGCAGTTCCAGCGCTTCATCCAGACCGACGCCGCCATCAACCCCGGCAACTCCGGCGGTCCCCTGGTCAACATCAACGGCGAGGTCATCGGCGTCAACACCATGATCGCCACCTCTTCCGGCGGCTACCAGGGCATCGGCTTCGCCCTGCCCATCAACATGGCCGTCAAGGTATATAACCAGGTGATCGTCTCCGGCCGCATGTCGCGCGGCTCCATCGGCGTCTCCTTCCCCAAGGAACTCAAACCCGAAGCCCTCAAGGCTCTCGGCTTCTCCAACGGCGTCATCATCACCGACGTCACCGCCGGCGGACCCGCCGAAAAGGCCGGCCTCCAGGCCGACGACATCCTGCTATCGCTCAACGGCAAGCCCATCAAGGACGGTGACGACCTCGTCGCCCGCATCTCCGAAATGCCCGCCGGCGCCGAAGTCACCATCGGGCTGGACCGCGGGGGCAAACGCCTCGACAAGAAGGTCTCGGTCGGCGACCGCGCCACCATCTTCAGGGACGATCCCCGCTTCGCCCGCCGCCGCCCGGAGATGACCGACCCCGGCGCCGCCACCGAAACCACCGCCAAGTTCGGCATCGGCATCCAACCCCTCACCGAAGCCGACCGCAAGGACCTCAACTTCACCGAGGAAGGCGGCGTCCGCGTCACCGTCGTCGAGGAAGGATCCTTCGCCGAGGAGATTGGCGTCCGCGAGAAGGACATCATCGTCTCCATCAACCGCCAGGCTGTCTCCAGCTTCGACGACGTCAAACGCATCCAGGCCACTCTCAAGGCCGGCGACCCCGTCGCCTTCCGCGTCATGCGAGGCATCGCCGCCTCCCGCCGCGGCCAGATCAACTGGACCGGCATCTATCTCGCCGGCACTCTGCCCAAAGAATAAGTTCCGCTCATAAGTACCGTGATCAACCCCATGCCCGGCGCACCCCACGCCGGGCATTCTTCATCCCCTCTCCTCTGTTAGACTTTGAGTCGTGAGGTTCGTCCGAATCCTTCCGGCCCTGCTGGCCCTCTTCCTACCCGTCTTCGTCTCGCTTCCATTCCTCGAGGGCGCGCAGAAAAAATCCTCCGCGTCCACGAAGAAGAAGGCGCCCGCGAAGAAGTCTGCTTCAACGAAAACTGCCCCCAAGTCCGCCAAAAAAGGGACCGTCAAGGCCTCCAGCAAGAAGAAGTCCAGGTCCAGGCGGCGTGTCGCCAAATCCACCGGCCAGCGCCAGCCCGAACCCGATCGCATCAAAGAGATCCAGTCGGCCCTCGCCAGCCGCGGCTACGATGTCGCGCCCACCGGCGTCTGGGACGCCCGCTCCATCGCTGCCGTCAAGCAGTTCCAGGAAGCCAACAACATCTCCAACTTCACCGGCAAAGGCAAGCTCGATTCGCTCACGCTCATCGCTCTCGGCCTGGGGCCCAACCATGGCGCCCAGTCCGCGCAGCCCAAACCCAATACCGAAGGACAACAGCCATGATCATTGGTGTTCCCAGAGAAGTGAAGGACCACGAGTCCCGTGTCGGCCTCGTTCCCCACGGCGTTACCGCGCTCGTCGAGGCAGGCCATGAAGTCGTCGTGCAAACCCGCGCCGGCGCCCTCTCCTCGCTCCCCGACGAGGATTACATCCAGGCCGGGGCACGCATCGTCCCCACCGCCGCCGACGTCTGGAACGCGGCCGATATCGTCATCAAGGTGAAGGAACCCCAGCCCTCCGAATACGGCTACTTCCGCCAGGGCCTCACTCTTTTCACTTACCTCCATCTCGCCCCCCTGCCCGAACTCACCGCCAAGCTCATGGAGTCCGGCGTCTGCTCCATCGCCTACGAGACCATCCAGGAAGACGACGGCTCGCTCCCCCTGCTCACCCCCATGAGCGAAGTCGCCGGCCGCATGTCGGTCCAGATCGGCGCACAGTATCTTGAAGCCCCCAACGGTGGCCGCGGCATCCTTCTCGCCGGCGTCCCTGGCGTCGCCCCCGCCAACGTCGTCATCCTCGGCGGCGGTGTCGTCGGCCACTCGGCCTGCAAAATCGCCGTCGGCATGGGCGCCAACGTCACCGTCATCGACAAAAACCTCAACCGCCTCCGTGAGCTCGACGACATCTACGGCGGACTCATCACCACCCTCGGCTCCAACCACTGGACCATCACCGAATCCCTCAAACACGCCGACCTCGTAATCGGCGCCGTCCTCATCCCCGGTGCCGCCGCACCCAAACTCGTCAAGCGCGAGATGATCTCGCTCATGAAACGCGGCTCCGTCGTCGTCGACGTCGCCATCGACCAGGGCGGCTGCTTTGAAACCGCACACGCCACCACCCATACCGACCCTGTCTACTTCGTCGACAACGTCCTGCACTACTGCGTCTCCAACATGCCCGCCGCCGTGCCGCATACCTCCACCTACGGCCTCAACAACGCCACGCTGCCCTACCTCATGCAGCTCGCAAACAAAGGCCCCCACGCCGCCATCGCCGCCAACAAGGCCCTCCGCCTCGGCGTCAACACCTATAAAGGCAAGTGCACCTACCCCGCCGTCGCCGAAGGCCAGTCCATCGCCTGCACTCCCATCGAGGAGCTTCTCTAAGCAAGCGGCGGTTCCTTTCCGGCAGGGTTGCGTTCAGCTGCGGTCTGTCATAACGTGTCTATCGTTATGCCCACCCGCCGCACCTTCGCAACCCTCGCC
>JACZJQ010000231.1 GCA_014860455.1 Bryobacteraceae bacterium
TTTCTACCGGTCAGGCCCCCGTTCAGGTATGCTGCTTAACTATGATCCGCCGATTCCTCGCCGCCGCCATGCTGATCTCCGCAGCCGCCTTTGCCGCTGACCTTCAGACCGAAGTCCAGGCCGCCGAAAACGCCTGGATCGCCGCCATCAAGGCCAAGGACGCAGCCGCGCTCGGACGTGTTCTGGCCGACGATCTGATCTACGTCCACTCGGGCGGCGTGGTGGACAGCAAGGCCCAGTACATCGCCAAGGTGACCTCTGGCAAGCAGGTCTACAAAGGGGTGGAGCAGTTCAAGATGAAGATCCGCGGCGAGGGATCCACGGCCTCCACCCAATGCTGGGCGCGGATGCACGGCATCAATGCCACGGGCGACTTCGACGACAAACTGGTGGTCGCGCACATCTGGGTGAAGACGGGCGGCGTCTGGCGGATGGCGTATCACCAGACGACGAAGGTGCCGGAGATCCCGCAGTAGATTACGTCCCCAGAGCCGCGCGGGCCTTCTGGGTGAGGCTCGAAACGACGATGGCGTAGGCTTCGGCCAGCCGCTTCTTCATTTCGGTCTTCGTCATCGCACCGGCGTCTTCAAGCGACACCCAGTAAGCGCGGGCGAGATAGGGGGCGGGGATGATGCCGGGGCGTTCGATCAGCTCGTCGAAGCCCTCCTTCGTGCATTTGAACGACAGCAGGGCTTTGGCGTTCGCGGCTGGTTCCAGCGGCACGACGGCGTACATTTTCTGGCCGATTTTGAAGACGAGGTCGTCGCCCCACTGGACGGTTTCGGTGGTATGCGGCAGGGCCATGCAGATGGATCGCACCCACTCGGCGCTAATGGGCGTCATGGGGTTCAGTATAGTCCCGGGAGCGGGAGCCAGGAGACGGGTGCGTCCGGAGCGCGGCCGCGCTACAATCGAAACCGTTTATCGATTCGGAAGGAGGAGGCGATGCTTGAAAACGTCAATCTCCAGCGCAAGCTATCCAAGCAAGACTACCAGCAGGCGTTGCCGGCGTTGCAGCGCAGGCTGTATGACCTGGAAAAGGCGTGCTGGGACCATGGGATACCGTCGGCGCTGGTCTTTGAAGGGTGGGAGGCGGCGGGCAAGGGCGGCAGCATTTCGGCGCTGACACAGCGGCTGGACCCGCGCGGCTTCAAGCTGTATACGATCACCGAACCGCGAACGCATGAGACGAACTATCCGTGGCTGCGGCGGTTCTGGCTGAGGTCGCCGAACAAGGGCGAGATGGTGATCATGGACCATTCGTGGTATTTGCATGTGCTGGATGAGCGGGTGGACAAGGCGGTGACGGCGGGCGAGTGCAGGAAGGCGTATACCGATATCGTCGAGTTCGAGCGGATGTTGGCGGCCGATGGGTGTGTGTTCGTGAAGCTCTGGTTCCACATCAGCAAGGACGAGCAGAAGCGGCGGTTCAGGGCGATTGAGAAGGATCCGTTCGAAGCCTGGCAGGTGACGGCAAGGGACTGGAAGCGGCACGAGCAGTATGAGGAGTATCTCGACGCAGCCGAGCAGATGCTGGAGATGACCGAGAGCAGCTTCGCGCCGTGGACGATCATCGAAGCGACGTCGAAATGGTGGGCGCGCAAGAAGGTGTTTGAGGTGGCCATCAGCGCGCTGGAGTATGCGCTGGGCGACAAGGCTCCACCTGTCCTGGTGGAGCCGAAGCCGAAGCGGGAGGCGGTGAAACAGGTGGCGGAACCGGTGAAGCCGGAGGAGTCCAAACCGAAAGATCCCAAGCCGAAGAAGGCTAAAAAGGTGAAGCCCAAGAAAGAGAAAGCGAAGAAGGAGAAAGACAAGAAGGGCAAGGCGATAAAACCGAAGACAGGCGGGAAGCCCGAAGCGAAGAAGGCGGCCAGGGCGAAGAAGGTTGAAGTGAAGGCGAAGAAGGAAAAGGCCGCCAAGCCGGCGGCAAAGTCCGTGAATCCAGCCGCGCCTAAGCCAGAGAAGAAGGGAGGCAAGACCAATGCTTGAAACACTGGACCTCTCGCGCAAGCTCGGCCAGCAGGAGTATGAGACGCAGTTGAAGCGGCGGCAGATCCAACTGCGCGAACTTGGGTGGCAGACGTACCTGAAGAAGCGACCGGTGGTGGTGGTCTTTGAAGGCTGGGACGCGGCAGGCAAGGGCGGGGCGATCAAACGGCTGACCGAGAGGATCGATCCGCGCGGCTATGCGGTGTTTCCGATCAGCGCACCGCAGGGCGAGGACAAGACCAAGCACTATCTTTACCGCTTCTGGCGGCGGCTGCCCGAGCGCGGGCAGATTGGGATCTTCGACCGGTCGTGGTACGGGCGTGTGCTGGTGGAGCGGGTGGAGGGCTTTGCGACCGAGGCGGAATGGAAGCGCGCATATCGCGAGATCAACTCCTTCGAGCGCCAGATCTGCGATTACGGCGGAATCCTGTTGAAGTACTGGATCCAGATCTCGCGCGAAGAGCAGTTGCGGCGGTTCGAGGAGCGCAAGGAGACCGGCTACAAGGCCTGGAAGCTGACCGATGAGGACTGGCGCAACCGTGACAAATGGCCTCAGTACGAGGAAGCCGTCGATGAGATGCTGCTGAAGACATCGACGCGGACGGCGCCGTGGACGCTGATCGAGGGCAACGACAAGAACTACGCGCGCGTGAAGGTGCTCAATCAGGCCGTCGATGTTCTGTCGAAAGCGCTGGACCACAAGCCCGCCGACCCGCTCGACGGCAATCGCCACAAGAAGTGAGCGGGCGCGGAGGCAGGCGGCTGGGGTAGCCTGGAAATCTAGCTTGACGGTCGCCGGATGCTTTGCGGCGCACCGCGGGAGAGGTTACGCATGAATGTGTTGAACAAGAAGCGATGGTCGCCGTATCTTGCCGGGACGCTGCTGGGGGTGCTGTCGTGGTTCGCATTTTTGACGGCCGGGCAGCCGTTGGGCGTGTCGAGCACCTTTGTGCGCGCCGCCGGGATGCTTGAATCGACGGTGGCGCCGGAGCATGTCAGCGCAAACGACTACTTCAAGGCGACGAAGGTGAAGCTGGACTGGGAGTGGATGATCGCGCTGGGGATCCTGGCGGGCGCGTTTATCAGTTCGAAGATGTCGAAGGAAGAAAAGGGTGAGGCGGTGCCCGCGCTGTGGGCGGCGCGCTTTGGGCCGTCGCCGGGGAGGCGGATGTTGGGGGCATTCCTTGGCGGGGTGCTGCTTATTTTTGGCGCGAGGCTGGCAGGGGGGTGTACGAGCGGGCACGGGTTGAGCGGGTCGATGCAATTGGCGTTGTCGGGGTGGGTGTTTTTCGCCTGCATCTTCGTGTCGGGCGTGGCAACGGCGAAGCTGCTGTTCCGAGGAGGCAAGTCATGATTGAAATTGAAGCTCCGGGGAGACTGTTGCTGGGCCTGGTGACTGGGGTGCTGTTCGGGTTCTTCCTGCAGAAGGGCGGCGTGTCGAAGTACGCCGTGATCACGGGGCAGTTTCTGCTGCGCGACTTCACGATGATGAAGATGATGATGACGGCCATCATCGTGGGCGGCGCGGGCGCCTATGCGATGCACTCGATGGGCTGGGTGAATTTGACGATCAAGCCGATGCTGATGGGCGGAGTGATCATTGGGGCGCTGGTGTTTGGCGTGGCGATGACGGTGCTGGGTTACTGTCCGGGGACGGCGGTGGCGGCGTGCGCGGAAGGGCGCAAGGATGCGTTGATGGGCGTGCTGGGCATGATTGCGGGGGCGGTGGTTTATGCCGAGATGTTCCCGTGGTTGAAGTCGACCGTGCTGGCGCTGCCGGACGAGGGCAAGATCACGCTGCCGGGGGTGACGGGGATGCCGTGGTGGATCTACTTTGCCGTGCTGGCCGCGGGGGCGTGGCTGTTGTTCAGATGGATCGGACGCAAGGGGTACGACCACGGCGGGGAGGCTTGATCTTCGAACCTTCAACGGAAATGAACAGGGCGCGCCGCGAAGCGCGCCCTTAATGCAATCGATGATGCCCAAGCTAGCGGTAGTAGCCGCTTGTGCCGGCCAGCGCCTCGGCCGAAGGTGTGAGTTGCTGGCTCTTGGCGAACCATTGCTGCTCGGAGAGGTTCTTGTAGACCTGGCCGGCGATGCCGGAGGCGACGGGCCCGTTAACGGCGTTGCCGCCGGTGAGCAGGACCGTGACCACCAGTTTGGTTCCGTTCACTTCGTTGAAGCTGCCGAACCAGCCGAGGTGGGTGCGGGCGTCGGTGCAGGTTCCGGTTTTGCCGAGGATGGGTTCCTCGCTGCTGTAGGCCGCGCGGCGGGCGGTGCCGAAATCAACAGCGCCCATCATGCCGGGTTTCATTTCAGGAACCGCAGCCTGGATATCGAGTTCTCTTTTGATCTTCGGCATGAAGCCGACGACCTCTTCCTGCGACTTCGGATACTGCAGCCAGTACATTGTGCCGCCGTTGGCGATGGTGCCCATCAGCGAGGTCAACTGCAGCGGCGTCAGACCGATGGCCTCGCCGAAGCTGGTCATCAGGCCGACGGAGACGGTCTTGGGCTTTTCGTCGGGGAACAGGCCGGCGCTCTCGCCCGTGATGTTGAGCCCGGACTTCTCGCCGAGGCCGAGTAGGCGGGCGTAATGGTAGACCTTGTCGAATCCCAGTTTTTCGCCGATGTTGGCGAAGTAGGGGTTGTTGGATTTCGCCAGCGCCCAAGTGAGGTTCATCGACTGATGGCGGGACAGCCGGAGCTTGGTGTCGCGATCAATGATCCCTTCGTTGATGCCCGCGATGCCGGCCACCAGTTTGATGGTGGAGCAGGGCTGGTAGGCGCCGGTGAGGGCCAGTTTCTGATTGACGATGGTCAGGATGCGACCTGTGGAGGGATTAGCGACAACCACGGTTCCGTTGAACGGACCCAGGGCCGCGACAGCCGCGCGGCGAACGGTGAGATCCTCGCCGTCGATGACGTCGCCGTAGGTTGAATCGGCGAAGTTGGGCGTGTCCCAGGGACTGTAGACGCGCCGGGCCTTGCGATACCTGGTCGATCTCACCACGCGTTTCTTGGCGGTGGTCTTCTTCGACGCGACCGCGGAGCGGGTGCGGGCTTTGGCCGTGCCCGACTTCTTCGCTTTCGCTGCCTTCGCGCCCGATGCGACGGTCTTGCTTGCCGTCTTACGTGCCGAGCTCTTCTTGCTCTGCGCCGCCCAAGCGATCGACGCAGCCACCCAAGCCAGACACAGGATTGCCAGGAGAATCCGCTTCATTCGTCTTTCCCATCTCCCTTCTCGTTTTCATATCGACCGTTTCTCCTCCGGTCTCCACTTACTCGAGAACCCTGCGGGTCTTCCGTATCAAGACTCATCCATTTTGTTGTATGCCGGCGCCCTGCGTCAAGCACTAAGTGGTCATCTGTCAATTCTTTACAGACACTAAGGCGAACCTCTCAGCCTTTACGGTCAGCGCGCGTCGGCCCGCCGAGGCCTACAGAAACAGCTTCGGCAAGTATTCCGGCGCGTCGGCGAAGGCTTTCAGATCGCCCGAGGCGACACGGTACATGCGTTCGTGGCTGGTGATGGCGCCGGCGCTGATTTCGTCATACGCGCGGTGGCAGATGTCGAGGAATCCGATGTTGTAGTTCTCGCCGTCGAAGCGTCCGAGCGCCGACTGGTCGTAGAGTGTGAACCAGTGGACGCCGACGCAGTTCGGGTTTGCCGCGGCATCTTCGAGATAGACCCGGTAGGCTCTGGCGCGATCCGCCTGGTTGCGGACGCGCCCAATGCCCGAAGCAGGCAGGCCGACGTCGTGCGCGCCGAAGTGCCATTCGCCCACCATCACCGGCATGTTCAGCATCTTCTCGATCCGCTCGGACCTGTCGCGGGGCAGGGTATCCATATAGCAGTTGATACTAAACACATCGAACGTCTTCATGCCCTCGACTGCCCACTCCGGCGGCACGCCCGCCCACCGCATGCCGAGGTTGAGGTGGTTCGGCGCGGCCTTTTTGCACGCGCCCGACAGTCCGCGGAAGTAGCGCTCCACCATCGCCACGCTGAACTGCCGCAGGTCGGCCAGCGCCGGCTTGGTCAACACCGCCGTCCAGCGGCCGCGAGCAATCTTCTCGAAAGACGTGTCCATGGCCCAGGCTTTCGCCAGCGCGGCGTCGCCGTCGTGCCTGGCGCGCAGCCACTTGGTCAGTTCGTCGCGCGTCGCGCAGCCGTCGCTGGTGTAGAGCATGCCGGCGGCGGGGAGTTCGGAGGAGAATCCCCACGTCGGCTCGTTCATGAGGAAGTAGCCGATTAGCGCCGGATCCGACGCCGAATCCTTCAACTGTGCCGCGTAGTCGGCTGCGTCGGCCTCGAAGCCGGCGTTGAAAACATCCGGGAAATCGCGGTAGATCATCGGCGACCGCGACCCGCGGAAACTCATCGGCCTCACATACGGGAAGCGCGCCCGCGCGGCGTACTCCCACTCGCTCCAGTTCGCCACCGTGTTGAAACGCAGCCGCTTCAACTCCGCCAGCGCCACCGTGGCCCATTTGTCGCGCCAGCCTTTGCTACCGAAGGCTTTGATGAGGTTGGCCGCCAGGTAGTTGATGAACTTCGCGCCGCCGCGCCGGCGGTCCTCTGTGAAGATCTCGGCAAACTCGCCCGTCGTCGGCGGCAGCCATTCGAGCGCCGATTCAATGCCGTCGTAGCGGCCCTGGGTATCAACGCGCACGCAGTCGGCGCCGGCGGACCAGAAGGCGCAGCCGTCGGGATCGGTCAGCCACCATCGCCCGTCCGCTTTCTTGACGCCGAAGTATCCCGTCGCCTCGCCGATCTTCTTCGTCTTCCACCCGCCCCAGCGCGTGAACTCCGCCGGCCAGCGCTGCGACGCCGCATTTGCCAGTTGGAGATTCAGCCGCTTCGACACCTCCTCCTGGGTCTTCGACTTGGCGGCCCACTCATGCAGCCGGCTCTGTCCCATGGCGTCCACCAGCGGACCCTTCGGCAGCAACACCTTGTCCAGCTTCGCCGGTTCGGTAGCCGATGCCCGGATCGGCGTCATCGCCCAGCGCGCGGGATAGTCGGGCTTCTTCGACAGTCGGAACGTCAGCCGGTCCACCTTCGCCAGATCCACCCGGTCGCCGCTCACCAACGGCTTCAGGAACGCGCCCTCGCGCGCCGCCTGCCACTGGTTCTGGTCGGTCAATCCCATCGACATGCGGAAGCGGAACGAGCACTGATTCAGCCCGGCGAACGTCAGGCGGAACCGCCGGCCCTTCTCGCCTTCCTGTAGATCGACGCTGAACACCAGCATGTGCTGGCCGTCCAGGATGAAGTCCGCCGCCAGCCATTTCTGCTGCGCCAGTTTGCCCGGCGCAAACTGGCACACATAGCCCGCGCCCGGCTCGGCCGCCGAATACCACTTACCGCCTTCTATCGGGCACGCCCCGTCTTCGGTCTTTAACGCCCCGATGATCGACGTGATCTCGAAACTGTCTCCGGTCAGTGGCGCAAGCATTGCCGCGCTGAGAAACGATCTGCGGTCGAGGTTCATGGCGTCTGCAATCTATCAGAGCCTTTACTCCAATTCAACCCGGCTTCGCCCGCGACGCCGGATGACGATCCGCACCCGAACTGATAGATTAGTTACTTGCCCCTCTTGGACCGCCAAGGGCGGGTGTATCCAGCGCTCCACTGCCATGTCACGAGTCTTTGAATTGACCCGCCGCCTGATCGACATCGAATCGATCACCGGCAACGAAAAGCAGGTGGGCGACTTCGTCCACACGCTGCTCAGCGGCATCGCGCGCACCCACGGCGGCGCCGTCGAACGCATGGAAGTCGAGCCAGGCCGCGACAACATCCTCGCCACCTTCGGCTCGCCCGTCGTCACACTCTCCACCCACCTCGACACCGTCCCCCCCTTCTTCCCTTCGAGCGAGGATGACGATTACATCCACGGCCGCGGCGCATGCGACGTCAAAGGCATCATCGCCTCCATGATCTGCGCCGCCGAGGACCTGCTCGCCGAGGGCACGCGCAACTTCTGCCTGCTGTTCGTCGTCGGAGAGGAACGCAACTCCGCCGGCGCCTACCACGCCGCCCGCCACCCGCGCGGCTCGCGCTACCTGATCAACGGCGAACCCACCGGAAACCGTCTCGCCACCGGCTCGAAAGGCGCGCTGCGCTACGAACTTAATGCCAGTGGCCGCATGGCGCATTCGGCTTACCCGGAACTCGGCGAAAGCGCCATCCTGAAACTGCTCACCGTCCTCGACCGCGTCCGACGGATGGAACTTCCGGTCGATGACGTCCTCGGCCCCTCCACCGTCAACATCGGCACCCTCAGCGGCGGCCGCGCACCGAACGTCATCCCAGACCAGGCCATGGCTTCGCTCATGTTCCGGCTCGTCGGGGATCCCGATCCCCTTCGCCGCGCCGTCGCCGAAATTTGCGGCGGGCTGGTCGAAGCCAACGAGATCCTCTGCATCCCGGCGGTCCGGCTCGGCGTCGTCGACGGCTTCAATACAACTGTGGTCGCCTACACAACCGATATCCCTGCGTTCCTGGGCGCATGGGGCGAGCCTTACCTGCTGGGCCCCGGCACCATCCATGTCGCTCACACCTCCGAGGAGCGCGTGGAAAAACCCCAGCTCGCCGAAGCGCCCGGCCTCTATAAGACCCTGGTTAAGCGCTTGCTCGCGGGCTGCTGACCTCGGCGGACGCGAGCGCAAACCGGACCCGGAATCAGTGATTTGAAAGCGAGAGCTTTGAGCGTGGAAACCAAAGAGTCTGATCACCAGGGCGACACCGGAACGGCGTCCACGGTCCTGGGTCGATCGGTCCGTCAGTTGCACGGGACCTACGCCGGTCGGGCGGCAAGTCCCCGGAAGGAAGATTCGAAATGATCGTCATGAAGTTCGGCGGCACATCGGTGGAAAGCGCGGAGGCCATCCGCCGCGTGGCCGCCATTGTCGCCGCCAGAGTTCAGCAGAAGCCCCTGGTCGTGGTCTCAGCCATGGGCAAGACGACCAACCGCATCCTCGCCGCCGCCGACAAGGCCGCCGCAGGCAACCTTGCCGATGCGCTCAACAGCGTCGAGGAGTTGAAGGACTACACCCGCCGCGAGGCTCTTTCCGCCGCCGGCGAAGCGTCAGCCAAACAGGTAGAGGCGATCCTCAGCCGCGAGTTCTCCAGCCTCGAATCGTGCATGGAAGCCATCGCCCAGCGCGGCGAACTCACGCCCGCGCTTTGGGATGAAGCTACCAGCCACGGCGAACGCATCAGCTCGGCTGTCGTCGCCATCGCGTTTTCCGGCATGGGCATGAACGCCGCCCATCTCGACGCCCGCGAAGTGCTGATCACCGACTCGCGCCACTCCCAGGCCTTGCCGCTATACAGCCGCGCGTATGCGAAGTTCAAAGACGCCGCCGTGCCGCTGCTTCAGGATCAAGTCGTCGTCATGGGCGGCTTCATCGGCTCCACCCAGGACGGCGTCACCACCACGCTTGGCCGCGGCGGCAGCGACTTCTCGGCGGCAATCGCCGGCGCCGGCATCGAGGCCGAAGAGATCCAGATCTGGACCGACGTCGACGGCATGTTGACCTGCGACCCGCGCGTCGTCGAAGGCGGCAAGCGCCTGCGCGCCGTCTCGTTCGCCGAAGCCGCCGAGATGGCCTACTTCGGCGCCAAAGTCCTTCATCCGGCCACCGTCCAACCGGCCATCGAGAAGAACATCCCGGTGCGCATTCTCAACTCCCGCCGACCCGAGGTGGAAGGCACCAAGATTGTCGGCGAGGTGGTCTGTTCGACGAACCCGGTGAAGTCCATCGCCTGCAAACGCGGCATCACCACCGTCAACGTCCGCAGCCTGCGCATGTTGATGGCCCACGGCTTCCTGCGCCGCATCTTCGAGGTTTTCGACCGCTACAAGACGCCTGTCGATATGGTCTCGACATCCGAGGTCAGCGTCTCGCTCACCATTGACCAGACGCATCTGCTCGACGAGATCCTCGCCGAACTCTCAAAGATCGCCGAGGTCACCGTCGAAAGCCAGCGCGCCATCGTCTGCCTGGTCGGCGAAGCCATCCGCGACACGCCCGGCGTCGCCGCCCGCGTCTTCGCCGCGCTCGCCCGCGCCGGCATCAACGTGCGAATGATTTCGCAAGGCGCATCGCTTCTCAATATCAGTCTGGTGGTGGATGATAGTCAGGTGGTGAATGCTGTCCAAGCCCTGCACGCCGAGTTCTTCGCCGAAACCGACCCGGAGGTGTTCGCATGAAACGCCTCGCCCTGGTCGGCTACGGCAAGATGGGCCGCATGCTTGAATCCATGGCCGGCGAGTCCGGCTTTGAGGTCGTCCTGCGACTCGACATCGACAACAACGCGAATGGCGAGGGTTTCACGCCGGAGAACTTCAAAGGCGTCGATGTCGCTATCGAGTTCACCGCTCCCGACATTGCCCCCACGAATCTGCTTCCGCTCGCACGTCTCGGCGTGCCCACCGTCTGCGGCAGCACTGGCTGGTTCCAGCGCCTCGACGAAATCGCCGCCGCGTTCAACGCCACCGGCGCGCCGCTTGTCTATGGACCTAACTTTTCGATCGGCGTCAACCTCTTTGCCCGCGTCGTCGCCGAAGCCGCGCGCCTGATGGCCCGCCAACCGGCCTACGAAGCCTGGGCATGGGAGATCCATCACTCGCAGAAGAAGGACGCCCCTTCGGGTACCTTGCTCAAACTGGTTGCCGATATGCGCGAGGCCGGCTACACGGCCAATGTCGATGTCGGATCCAACCGCGCCGGCCGGGTCCCCGGCACGCACGAAATCGGATTCGACTCTTCGGCCGACACAATCACCCTGCGCCATACCGCCCGCAGCCGCGAAGGCTTCGCCCGTGGCGCGCTCTGGGCCGCCAACTGGATCGGCGGCAAAACCGGCGTCCACGAGATCAGCCGGATACTGTTTGAGGATTCCAAGGAGTAAGCCATGTTTCAAGGATGCGGAACAGCCCTGGTGACGCCTTTCAAGGCCGATCTCAGCCTCGATGAACTCACGCTGCGCCATCTGGTGCGCCGCCAGATTGAAGCCGGTATCCACTTCCTGGTCCCTTGCGGTACCACCGGCGAAAGTCCCACGCTTGCGCACGACGAGAAGATCCGCGTCGTCGAAATCGTCCTCGAAGAGGCCAACGGCATCGTGCCCGTTCTGGCCGGCGCGGGCAGCTACGATACCTCGGAAGTCATCTCGCTCGCCCGTGAATACGAGGCCATGGGCGTCAACGGCATCCTCTCGGTCACGCCTTACTACAACAAGCCCACCCAGGAAGGCCTCTACCGCCACTACAAAGCGATCGCCGACGGCACCCGCAAGCCGGTCGTCGTCTACAACGTCCCTGGCCGGACGGGGGTCAACGTCGAACCCGCCACTCTCGCCCGCCTAGCCGAAATCGATAACATCGTCGGCGTCAAAGAAGCCTCCGGCAACATCTCGCAGATGGCCGCCATCTGCACCCGCGTGCCGAAGGAATTCAACGTACTCTCCGGTGACGACTCCATCACGCTGCCTCTGGCTTCGCTCGGCGGACGCGGCGTCATATCCGTAGCGTCGAACGAAATCCCCGCCCAGATGGCCGCCCTCTGCAACCATCTGCTCAAAGGCGAATTCGCCGAAGCGCGCGCCGTTCACGAGCAATGGCTGGCCTTGATGGAGATCAACTTCGTCGAATCCAACCCCATCCCCGTCAAGGCCGCCATGGCCCGCATGGGCTTGCTGCAACCGGTTTGGCGGCTGCCCATGTGCGAGCCCCAACCCTCCTCCATGGCCCGCATCGAAGACGTTCTCAAACAGTCAGGACTGATCGCATGAGCCTCGCCCAAAAAATCGAAGACCTCTTCGCCAATCCGCCATCGGCTTACACTCCCGCCGACCAGGCGCTGTTCGCCGAGTTCAAGGACGCGTTAAATCGCGGCCAGGTCCGCGCCGCTGAGCCTTGTTCCGACACCCGCAGCGGCTGGAAGGTGAACCCCTGGGTGAAGAAGGGCATCCTCTGCGGCTTCCGCATGGGCTCCATCGTCGACATGTCGATCGACCCCGCGCGCCAGCCCTGGCAGGACAAGGCCACTTATCCCGTCCGCGCCATCCCCGTCGGCTCGGGCATCCGCATCGTGCCTGGCGGCTCGTCCATTCGCGACGGCTCCTTCATCGGACGCAGCGTCACCTGCATGCCGCCCATGTACATCAACGTCGGCGCCTATGTCGGCGAATCCACCATGATTGATTCTCACGCCCTGGTCGGCAGTTGCGCCCAGGTCGGTTCGCGCTGCCACGTCTCGGCCGCGGCGCAGTTGGGCGGCGTCCTTGAACCCATCGGCGCGCTGCCCGTCGTCATCGAGGACGACGTCCTGGTCGGCGGCAACTGCGGCGTATACGAAGGCACCGTCGTCAAGAAGCGCGCCGTGCTCGGCTCCGGTGTTATCTTGAACCGTTCGACGCCCATCTACGATCTGGTCACCGGCCAGGTCCACGCAGCGACAGACGACGATCCGCTGATCGTCCCTGAAAACGCCGTCGTCATCGCCGGCTCACGCGCTGTCTCCAAGGGCAAGGGCGCCGAATGGGGCATCTCGCTCTACACGCCCGTCATCGTCAAATACCGCGACGGACGCACCGACGAAAAGGTCCGTCTCGAAGACTACTTGCGTTAACGACGCGCCGCCCGCATCAGCGATTCAACCGTCGCCTCGGCCGCATGACGCCAAGTCAGCGATGCTGCCAGCCTCGCCGCCGGCGCATGCCCGTCGGTCACCTGTTCCATCGCACTGAGCAACGCCTCGTCGCTTTCGGGATCGAACAACACCGCCGCGCCCTGCGCCAGTGTCCGCAGCGGTTCGATATCCGAACACGCCAGCGGCACGCCTGCCGCCATCGCCTCGGCCACCGGCATCCCGAAGCCCTCGAAAGTCGACGGATACACCACCGCTCGCGCCGTCCTGAACAGCTCCAGCAATTCGCTTCGCTCCACCCAGCCGCGCACTTCCACCGCCTTGCCCAACGTCACGGCCAACCTCGCTACGTCGTCGTGGACAAACCCCTTCACGCCCGTCAGAATCAGCCTGATCTGCGGCCGTTTCTCGCGTAGCTTTGCGAAACACCGCAGCAGCCGCGCATGGTTTTTGTGCGGATGCGTCGTCGACGGACACAGCAGAAAATCGCCCGCCTCCCGCCGCGCCGCCAAGTCAAAGAACGCCGGATCCACTCCATGCGGAACCACGTCGATCCGCCCCGCGTCGAGGAACGGATAGAACTTCAACAGATCATCCCTGGTCGCCGGACTCACCGCGATCAACCGCTCAGACCGTCTCGCAGCCATCCCCAACAGCAAGTTCCACGCCGGCAGATCGAACCACCTGAAATACTCCGGATGCCGCTTGTGCTGCAAATCGTGAAACACCGTCACCTGGGGCCTCCCCGGCGCATACGGCGCCGTGAACCCCGGGTTCAACACGACGTCGATTCCCGCCCGCTTCAACACGCCCGGTAGCTGCACCTGCTCGAAGAGAATCCGCGCCGGCCTGCTTGCCGCACTCACCTCCAGCGCCCGCGCCTCACGCCCCAGCGCGCCCGTCTCGCGGTTGGTGAAAACGACAATCTCGTGCCCGCTCTCCAACCCCTCCATCGCTTCCACCAGCGATCTCAAATACACCTCGGTCCCGCCCACTTCGCCGGGGATCAGATACAACGCATTGATGCCGATTCGCAGCTTCGTCTACCTCGCCAGCGCCGACGCCAGCCCCTTCTGCGCCACCGGGTTCTCCGGGTTCAACTCCAGCGCCCGCCTGAAATCGCTCGCCGCCTCGTCGCGCCGTCCCATCATCAACAACACGTTCCCGCGGTAGGCCCAGGTCATGTCGAACCGCCCGTTGATCCGGATCGCTTCGTTTAGCTCGTCCAGCGACGCTTCCAGTTTGCCCTGCTTGGCCAGCACCATCCCCAGCGTTGACCGCGCATGGTAACTCCGCTTGCCCGCCGCCACAGCCTCTTTCAGCTTCGCTTCGGCCTCCACCGCCTGGCCCGCGCAGTCCAGGGCCAGCGCCCAGTCCACTAGTAGGTCCGAGCCCTTCTGCCCCAGCTTGTGCGCCTCAGCATACTGCGCCGCCGACTCCGCGCACGCCCCGTTCGCATACATCGCATGGGCCAGTTGGAAATGCGCCCGCGAGTTCATCGGGTTCGCCGCCACCGACGCCCGCCACATCCTCTCGGCGCTCGTGTAATCCTGGTTGCGGCTCCACGTCAGCCCGGCGAGCACAATCATCACGCCAGCGAGCGCGCCCACCGACTTCACATCCGGCAACTTCGCCCGCCGCATCACTTCAACGACCACCGCCACCAGCCCCAGCGACGAAAAATACAGCCGCCTGTCCGCCATCGCATCCGCAATCGGAATCACAGACGACGTCGGCGCCAGCAGCATCAGAAATGCCAGCCACCCGAATCCCGCCAGCGCCCACTCACGCCTGTACTTCGCCGCAGTTGCCGTCGCCGCCACGCCCGCCGCCGCCCCGGCGATCGTCAACGGCTCGGCGAACGACTTCGCAAACTCCATCCCGTGGTCGATGTTCATACCCCACGGCAGCACGAACATGAAGACATACCGCCACACCACATGGCACTGCGTCGCCAGGTATGTCAACGGCGTCACGCCCTCCACGCCGAAGCCCGCCGTCGCCTGCGTCCCCACGGCCTTGAACACAAACGCCGCACCTGCCACCCCGCTCGCGATCAGCGGCACAAACACCATCGCCCGCGCCTTCAATCCATCCGCGACGCCCTGCCCGAACCACACCGCCGTCAACAGCATCACCCCGAGCAACGCGAACGAATGCTCTTTTGATCCAGCCGCCAATCCGAACAGCAACACCACCGCCGCCGCCCTTCCAACTCCAATCTTCTCCGCGCCCAGAAACACCCTGTACGCCGCCAGCGCAAAGAACAGGCTCAACACCTCGCCCCGCGACGCGATATAGCTCACCGCC
>JACZJQ010000232.1 GCA_014860455.1 Bryobacteraceae bacterium
TAGGGCAACGCAGGGATGCGACCCGAGCGCCGCCTCGAGGGCCGGAAAGGCGGGGCAGCTCCGGCTGCCCCTCAACCCGACTTACAAGTTCGTAGCCAAGTTCGAAGACCAACGTGGTACAGGAAACGGGGCCCAGCGCACTCCGACCTCCCGGCATCACAGATCGATTATATCCAGATAGATATAGGGCGAAGGCGGCTTGGTTCACGCTTGGCGGCACTGGGAACACAAGGCCCTCTCGCATCTCCCTAGACAAACCGCAACCAATAGACTATCGAAAGATCTGATTCAAGCTTCAGTTGCCTTGTGGAGCGTGACATCTGGAGATCCTGCTCCAATATCTTGTGATCGCGGGCCTCCAGCATGGGATGTCGAAAAGGTACATTGTGTTCCTGTCCAGGTTGACCGGTTGAGTCCCGGTTGACGGTTGATAACATGAATGTCCCGGTTGACGGGCGGATAGGCTGGGGGAGCACCGGCGAGATGCTCAGCCAAACAGCACGAAAAGATTCCCCAGTGCTGCGGCGATCGCCGCTAAACCACCGAGTGCCAGATTCCACTTCCAATTCTGACCGAGTAGCCAAACGCCCTTGAGATAGGCGGCGGGAAGTCGTTTCTCCAACTCTCCACCAAACGCCTTAATACGTTGGAGAAAGTAGAAGCAAGCAGCCAGAATCGCTCCCGTTGCGGACACACAGAACCACAACTTCACGCCACTCGGCCTCGATACCTTGCTCAGCACCACTCCCATGCTCAAGAGAAGTCCCATGGCCACCATAAATGCGGCCCAATGAGTAACGGTATGGTACAAAGCATGCGTAAAGATTCTTTCGTCATCATCCATATAAATCCTCCGCGCTGAGTAGATCTGCAACGCACCGCTAGGACACTAACCGCCATCCCTTCGCCATACTAGGAGTACATTCGCCTCTGTACCCCAGATTGAAACCACTGAACCGCCAAAGATGCATCATCAGTCCAGAACCCGTCTGGATGCTCCGGCACTGGTTGAAAGATCTCTATCAAGGTCGCGTCGCTCTTTCGAGGAAGCAGCCAGCCACCTACAGTGAAGAAGAAACGGTTCCAGTCCCCACTTGATGGATGCATGCTTACGGCTAATAGGTCAAAGTCCCCGAACCGATATGGCCGGGTTTTCTCTCCGTTCTTCTCACCGCTCCTCGTCTTCTGCACTTCAACCACGTAGATCCGTCCTTCAGGACAGTTCAGCGCGGCGCGAGACCTCGCCGCATAGTCTTTCGGCGTGCCGCGCTCTCTCCTCTGTAGCTTCACCTGTATCCGAACGCGAGAGCCGTTCTTCTGAAGGAGAAAGTCGAAAGCCTGGTCTCCTGTGATCGCTTCAGTGTTCCATCCGGCCGACACCATGGGCGGAAGCACGCTCTGTTCAAACATCGCCTCCGCGAGGATACCTCGAATACCGCGTTGGGTAAGGTCGGTGGAGCGGGCTATGGCCGTAAGAATCGCCTCCGCCGTTGCACCCCAGGCTTCCTCCAAAGGATGCAGAGGGACTCGCCTCCGAAGGTGATCGCGCACGGTGCGCATCTCATCCACACTCAGGCTTTCGATCAGATGTAGGATCTGGTCCATCGATTCGCTCACTTGGGCTTCCTTCCCGGATGCTCTGGAACAAACTCCACTACGTCCTTCTTCCTAACGAGAAGCCGTCCTCCGATGCTCAGCACGGGCAGGCGTTTCTTCTTCACAAGCAGGGCGATTGCCTGACGCGACACCCCTCTGAGGCGTGCCGCTTCTGATTGCGAAACCCATTCGCTCGGGTCGGAGAAATGACTTGACAATGTCAATCGTTTATTGTTAGCCTCGGATTGTCGATAATCATATCAACTCATGCCCATAAGCCGTGCAGTAGCCCACCGCGCCACCTTCTCCTTGCGCGATTCGATTGGCGAGGAGCCTGTCTATCGGACAAGCCACGGGGCAGCTTTCCACGGCGATTCGCATAAGCTCCTCTCCTCCATGCCAGATGGTAGTGTGAATCTAGTATTCACCTCCCCTCCGTATGCGCTGCACTTCAAGAAGGAGTATGGGAACGCCGACAAGCATGACTACGTCAAGTGGTTCCTGCCGTTTGCAAAGGAGATTTTTCGCATCCTGAAGGACGATGGGAGCTTCGTCCTCAACATCGGCGGCAGCTACAACAAGGGTGCCCCAACCCGTTCTCTTTACCACTTTCACTTGCTCATCGCCCTCGTTGAGGAGATTGGCTTCCACTTAGCTCAGGAGTGCTTCTGGTACAACCCGGCAAAGATGCCCATGCCGGCCGAATGGGTGACTGTTCGCCGGATTCGAGTCAAAGACTCCGTGGAATACGTCTGGTGGTTCTCCAAGACAGCCTGGCCGAAGGCAAGCAACCTTCGCGTCCTCAAGGAGTACAGCGCAGACATGCTTCGCCTCAACCGCCGAGGTGTTAAGGCGACGGTGCGTCCATCAGGGCATGTCATTAGAGACACGTTCGACAAGGTCAATGCTGGTGGGTCAATCCCGGCGAACGTCGTCGAGGATCAGTTTCCGGACCTACCTATCCCAGAAGCCATGCTTAAGTTCGGCAACAACGCAGCCAACGACGACTATGCGAAGCGGACCAAGGAACTCGGGCTAAAGATGCATCCCGCCCGGTTCCCCATGGCGCTGCCTGAGTTCTTCATCAAACTCCTGACCGACGAGGCCGACGTGGTGATTGACCCGTTCGCCGGTTCAAACACGACTGGCCTTGCAGCGGAAGGATTGGGACGGTACTGGATATCGATGGAGGACGTTAGGGAATACGTTGAGGCGAGCAAGGTTCGCTTTGAACGCCCCCCGGTTTCGTCCAACGGCCGCACCGCTCCCTCACAGACCGAGCTATTCTAGCCCGCTCCTGACATCACTGTTGGAACGCCTCTCGACGTTGGCGACTTCCAGGCATTAGTGTCCCCCCGGCGGCCTGACCATTGGAGATGTTGGAAGTTGGCGGAACGGCCCGTGGAGCCGCGAGGTTAGATGTTCTCGGTGTCGAGGACCGTCGCGACGGCGTGGAGGGTCGAGGCGATGCGGATGCTGGCTACTACGGCTTCGGCGTTGAGGCCCTTTTCGAGCACCACGGCGTCGTGCGACTTCAGGCAGACTTCGCAGCCTTTGATGGCGGATGAGGCCAGGCAGGCCAGTTCGAAATCCACCGGGTCGCCGCCGTGCATGCGGATGGCCTGCATGCGGAGGCGGGCCGGGATCTGTTCGTAGTCGGGCTTGCCGATCATGTGGCGGAAGCGGTAGAAGACGTTGTTCATGCCCATGACGGCGCCGGCGGCCTTGGCGGAGTTGAGTTGCTCGGGGGAGAGCTTGGCGGAGGCTTCGGCCAGGACGGCGGCGGTGAGTTTCACGTTGCGGCAGGCCATGGCGCAGGCTACGGCGACGGTCCAGGTCTGGCGCTCGGTGAGTTCGGTCTGCTGGAGGACGTTCTGAAGGTTGACGCGCTGGTCCTTTGCATAATCCGGGATGGCGTCGGCAAGCTGTTGCAGAGTCATGACGTAAGAATCCTTTCAGGTATGAATCAGGGGAGAAAGTGGGGCGCCCGGTTGGACGCCCCGGAGTTGGGATCATGAGGCGGGCACTTGGCGCCCCGATCTCTTCGAATTCGCGGTTAGCGGCAGAACCGCTCCCTGACGGTCGCGGCTCGTAAGGCGGTCGCGGCTCGTCAGGCTGCACAGGGCTTAGACGTGGATGGTTTCCTGACCCTTGTTCCAGTTGCAGGGGCAGAGTTCGTCGGTCTGCAGGGCGTCGAGCACACGCAGCACTTCCTGGGAGTTGCGGCCTACGGAGAGGTCGGTCACCATCACAAAGCGGATGATGTCCTGCGGATCCACGATGAAAACGGCGCGCTGGCTGACGCCGGCGGCGGGGTCGAGGATGCCGAGGGCAGCGGAAAGTTCGCGCTTCACGTCGGCGAGCATCGGGATCGGCAGGTCCTTCAGGTCGGCGTGGTTCTGACGCCAGGCCAAGTGGACGAACTCGGAGTCGACGCTGGCGCCAAGCAGGACGGTGTCGCGGTCGGCGAAATCCTTGTTCAGCTTGCCGAAGGCGACGATCTCGGTCGGGCAGACGAAGGTGAAGTCCTTCGGCCAGAAAAAGACGACTTTCCATTTGCCGGCATAGGTCTCGTTGGAGACGTCGGTGAAAGCGGTCTTGAGGTCGGTAGAGACCGTGGCCTTCACGTTGAATTGGGGGAACTTCTGTCCAACACCAAGCATTCTGAGTGATACTCCTTTAACGATTTGAACTTAGAACTTAGGACGACGGTTTGCCGCATGAGCGGCACAAGCCCTGAAACTCGACCGAACAGCGCTGAAGGCGGAAGCCGTCAGGCAGGGTGCGGCGAAGTTCGACGGGCTGTAGGAGTTCTTCGTCTATGTCGAAGATCTCCTTGCAGCGGACACAAACAAAGTGATGATGCGGCGCGGAATTGGTTTCAAGCCGCAGCGCGCCGTGATGCAGGCTGACCTCGCGGGTGAGGCCGTGATCGATGAATGTTTTCAGGTTCTTATAGACGGTGGCCAGCGAGATGGCGGGGATCTGGCGTTTGACGACGCCGTAGATGGACTCAGGGCTGGGATGGCCGTGCATTTCGACCAGAGCCCGGAAGATGATCTCGCGCTGATGGGTGAGGCTGAGCCCGGCGTCGCGGCAGTCCTGGCGGAAACGCTCGACCCGCGCCTCGACATCAATGTGAGAGATCTGATTCATTGATAACTTCTATCCAACGCGAACAAATATCAAGATGACGGCGCGCCTCAAGAGGATTCAACGATTTGCCGATGGAAGAGTGGGCATGCACCGCGTTCCAACGCTCTTAATGATGCTTGTGACCCCGGCCTGGGTCCTCACGGCGGCCACCGTTGGCGGCAGCCGTATGGGGACCCAAGCCGATGAAAACGCGTGTGTTGTGCGCGGGCAGGGGAGTTCGTTCGAGAACCGGGAGCAGCAGGTGTTCCTTCAATTCACGGCGTCGGGCATCCGGGCGGGAGACCGGCTACAGATAGAGTGGATCAACCCGCAGGGGGCGGTGACGTCGGCGGTTCCCTATGACGAACTGCCGGCGGCGAAGTCGTTGTGTTTCATGAGCGCGTTGCCGGTGGCGGGGTATGCCGCCGGGTCGATGCCGGGCGAGTGGCTGGTGAGGGTGATGGTGAACGGCGCGCAGGCGCACGAACGTCGTTTCACGATCACGGGGGTGGTGAGGC
>JACZJQ010000020.1 GCA_014860455.1 Bryobacteraceae bacterium
GTATAGAAAATGCACTCCAGACAGTAGTTGAGCAGATCGTTTCGCTGGTACGCGGCCCATGCGCGGGCAACGTCGGCGAGGTCGGCGGGGATCTTCCATTCGCGCCCGTCGGGAAGATGCCGGCAGGCACACCCCCACCGAAACTCGTATGCCAGGTCCCGATCTATCGATGCTGCTTCGCGCAGATAATGCAACATCAGCAGTAGCGACTGGCGCCGCCAACGAATGTGGTCGGACTGCTGACCTTGGCAGAGCTCTGAATCGTCGCCGAAGAAAATACGCCGCAGTAAGGTTGCTTCTTCTGAATCTGGCACCATCGCGCGGGGGTGTACGTCTTTCCCGAGTCGGCTCAACTCGCTCAAGCGCGCGCTCCCATTGATCGCAAGCTCCTTCAGTTCCTCAAACGCTTGCTTCCCGTCCAACGTCTCAGCGATTCGTTTCCCTGCGTAATTGGAGAGCTGAACGTCCGGCCAGGTTGTAGAGCCATGCTCTAGCAGGACGCCGAGTTCTCGAAGCGGACCCTTGTAATACTGCCCGAACCCACCCTCGGGATTCTTGAAGTATGCGCCCGATTCGGGAACGGTCCCTGTCTCCTCAACGGTAGAAGGGCTGCGGAGGTCTATCTTGGCCGAGCCCGGTTCGTTCTTGATCAGGCTGGTGGCAAGGTCCGCCCCAACTACCGAACTACCCAGATCCTGCCCAATTTCCCGTTCATGGGCCATGCACGCCACTGCGTACGTGAAATCAATAGCGCGAAACCAGTTTCTCCATGCCGCCTTCGATCGGACTTTTGGCCCCTCCTGAGCGTAGCGGTGCACGGTCCACGGGTAAAAGGAATAGTACCGGGCGCGCTCCGTGACGTTCGTCAATCCGGGGAGCATCGCCTGATAGAGATTGACGGAAACGAGTTCAACACCAAGGTGATCGAGGCCATCGATCACCTTTCGGTCGCGTTGAATCCAGTCGATCTCGTAGTTTTGTGCCGCAGCCTTCCGAGCCATGTGCGCTACCTCAGTCCTGGCCTTTCACTCTCGGCCCGCGGGGCCGTCGGGTGCCTGGCCGTGCTTGCCGGCGAGCCCGCCGCCCTCTTGAGGGTCGGTGTGAGCCCAGGAATCCCGAAGCGTAGAGTCGCGAATAGAAGTGAACCGAATTCTTGTACATCGGCACCCCCTCCTGGGGTCACTGCCGATGATGCAAAGGGAATGCCAGACATAAGCCTCTGAAAAAACGTCAGTTATCCACGCAGGCCCTATCCAGGAATCAACTCCGGTTGATAGAGGCCGAAGCCGCGGTTGATCTGGTCGCTCACTCCGCCTCGAATCCGAAGGACCCGAACTTCAGGGTTCGGCAATTCTCGCTGACCGTGCGGACAACGTGATCGGGAGCGCCGTCGGGGATCTTCGCGCCGATCTCGATGCGCACCTCAACCTCGGCCCCGGCCAGACCCGCCAGGTGCTGAAGCACCTCTTGCGAGAGGTCGCCGGCGTTGCGGACGAACCGGCGTGCATCGAGAGTCACCGATCCGTGGAAGCGTCTCGGCTTGGGCTTTGGCCGCGGTTCGGGATCCTTCTTCTCGTCTTTCCGCTCGTCCTTCTCGTTGCGGCCCTCGCCTTCATCACCTCCACCGCCGTTTTGTTCTCGCCGCTCAGCCTCGCGTTTGCGCCTCTCTTCCTCCTCAATGTCGAGCTGCAGGATGGCCATTTCGGGCTTCACCACCAGCCCTTGGCTGATGTCGACGTCCACGTTTTTGCTGATCTTGAGTCCAAGGTAACGGCCTCGGGCCTCATCGTATCCGTCGGCATACCCGAAGCCCTCGGCCTGAGGATTGAGCGTTGCCACGCCGGTCGCCACCGCCTCAATGAGGACCTTGGTGTCCTTCAGGCGGGGCAGATAGAGGTACTTCGCGAAGTACTCGGCCAGTTGGCGGACGCTGACGTGGTCGCCTTGCCACAGCGGCGCGCGTGCATCGTCCATCTGCAGCCGGAGCACGGAGCCGGCATACTGGGTCAGCAGCAGACGCTCGCCGGTGACCTTCTTGGACGCGCGCACCGCCAGAGCGTCTTTGCCCTGCAACTGCGTCGTTCGCCACTCGGTCTTGCCGTCCTTCGGGTCTGGCATCGTTGGGACCAGGATCCACGAGTAGGCTTCCGGGAGCCGGATGTCGACCGTCTCTTCAGCCGTCTCCCGTCGCTTCTTCGCCTGTTCCCGGTTGTACTTGTCGAGGTTCAGTTCGTCTTCGCGCGAGCAGATCTCTTTCCACGCCAGGTACTGCGCGACGGCCTTCTCCAGGCTGGCCATTCCCGTCCGGTCACCCGCCAGGAACATCAGAGCGTTTGCGTAGTTCCTCGGGCTGGCCCCGCGGCTTCGGAGAGTCTCCGCCGCCTGCTTTCGCGCTTCCGAATCTTCCGCCCCGCGAACGTGAACACTCGATGGTCCGAGGATCACCAGCCGCGCCTCCATGTCGTCCGGCACATCGGCGCTTGAGTCCGGAAAGTCATGAACACGCGCGAATTCTCCACGGTTTTCCCGCTGCTGCAATTGCTTGCGCACTCGATCCTGGATGTCCTTGTGAACCTCGTGCATCCGGCGCTCCAGGAGTTCCTTAGCCAGGTCCTCGGCGCGGCGGTTCACGCTCAGTTGCGTCGAATACCAGTAGCGCTGGCCGTCCGAATAGAGATACTGGCCTCTCTCCGCCATGCGGCGTAATGCCGTCGTGAAAGTCCCGGCGTTCTCGCCCGGTTGGACGCATCCCAAAAGGATCTGCTTTTCTTCGCGTCCCCTGCGCGCCGTATCGTGAGTCGGCGCTGAACCGATGAACAGAGTCCGGCCCACGCGCCGGCACGCCGAGTATCGCCCGAAGTTCGGGTTCTCGCGATCCATCTCCGTCGCCAGAGAGTCTCCCCCGTCCACGTCCTTCTCGATCACCGGCGCCCAAGTCGGCGGCAAGTACCGCAGTAACTCCGACTCGACGGTGCGCTCATTGATCGGGATGCTCGCCGGCAGAATCAGAAGGCTGCGGTCTTCACTGTCCCAGAGGTTGTGGATTACGGATGCCATCAGGCGCAAGACACCGCGGGTCCGCTGAAACCGCTCCAAACTCGACCAGTCGTTGTACAAGCTCTCGAACATGTCCGGATGGATCGGGTATGCGACGGTGAGTCTCCGTTCGTAGTCCGAACGGCTTGCATGCGGCGGGAATTCGCCGGAGTCCTTACGGTACATGTCCGCAAAGGCCCGCACGACAGCGTCACGCGCACGGTACAGGTTCTGATCATGAATTTCGTCGAACAGCCGGCGGCGAACTATCTCGAAGCTCTCCTCGGCCGCGGCAGGACGCCACGGAGACTGAATGCGCCCGATCTTCTGTTCCAGCATGTCGAGCGCTGCTCGACCGCCCTCGCCGCCAATCTCGCTATCGGAGAAGTCGGTGGGATCACTACCTGAAGGCGGAATCGCCTCCGATGCCGGAATCGAGACCACAAGGATGGTGTCTTTCGCAGCCCGCGCCGCTTCACTCAGGGCTTGGCAGAAACTGGCCTGCGTATCGAAGCTGCCGGACGGAAGCGCGTTGCCCTGTCCGTAGAGCTGGCGCGCGTATGCCACCCATTCATCGATAAGAATCAGGCAGGGCGCGTACTTGTTGAAAATCTGGCGTAGGACATCACCTGGATTCGTAGCCTTCTCGTCGGACTCGCGGAGCATTTCGTATGCTTCCCGCTTGCCCAACTGCCAGGCGATCTCGCCCCACAGCGTTCGAACCAGCGTCCCATCCTCTTTGCGCAACGGCTGTCCTGGCGAGATTTTTGTCCCGACCAGGACCGCGCGCCGCACCTTCGGAATGCTGTCCACTCCGGCCTCGGTGAAGACTTCCTCCAGTCCAGGGAGTTCAGTCTTCGCCTTTCCAGAGAACAAGTGGAACAGGGCAAGCATCGAATGTGTTTTGCCGCCACCGAAGTTCGTTTGAAGCTCCACTACGGGGTCCGCCGCCTTGCCGCTTACCCGGCGCAGGGCGGTGACGAGCAACTGGCGAAGGCCCTCCGTGAGGTACGTCCGGCGGAAGAACTCAACCGGCAGCCTGTATTCCTCCGAACCTTCGCCAAGGTATACCTGCCACAGATCCGCGGCGAACTCTGCCTGCAGGTATCGTCCGCTTTGAACGTCCTTGTGGGGCGTGACGATCTCGCGCCATGGCTTCAGCGCGCTGTCCGCCTCCATCTTGAGGCCCGCGCGTTCGGACTTCCGCTGCTCTAACCGACGCTCCTCATCGAACTTCACCCGCATGACGTCGCGTTTCATGCGATTCACTTCGTCGGACTGGCCCGCCGATACCGAAGTCAGTAGCCGCTCGATACTGTCGAGTGCCCGGTAGGTATCGTCGTAGCTGAACGTCCCCATGTGGGCCCACTTCTTCCGCACCTCCATCAGCTCGCTGACGAGGGTCCTCTCACTTTGGCCGAGTTTCACGCGGAACACGTCGTTCCAGCCCTGCCACAGGATCTTGAGGAGGAAGGCGGGGTCACTCAGCTCTTGCTTTAGCGGTGGACCATCGGGAATCTGCGCCGCCTGGATGGCCTCCTGGAGCCAGTTCTTGCCCCGAGCTGCTGCCATTTCACGCTCCACATAGGGGCGAATCCCATCCCGGAGCAACTCCATCGCCTTGCCGATTCGTTCGTAGTTCGTGATCGCCATCTCTTTGTCTCCTCGGCTCCTCGTTACAGCGTCATTTGCTCAGGCGTCGATCTCTTCTCAAGGCGCCGCGCCTCAGCGGTCAGGTTCGGCCACGCAACGACCAGCGCGTTGTAGGGCTGAGCTTCCTGCGACCATTTGCTTCGTTCGCAGATCTGGTAGAGGCGATAGGCGAGATCCCGTGCTTTTTCACCTTCGTCACCCAGCTTCGCCAAAACGCGAGCAGCGGCCGCGTCGCTCTCCTTGTACATGAGGCGGATCAGGTGGTGGGTCATCTCCCAGACGGTGAGACGGCGGTCCTTTTCCGGATCCCAGTCTTCTGGAAGTTCTTCCCATTTCAGTAGGCGAACTGTCCCTGCCTTGGCCTCGAGAATGCCGGCTGTCTCCATACCAGTCACGCCAATATTCATCGCGCGGCTTAGGACGTCGGCGGTCCCGAATGATCCGGAGCGCATGCCAAATTGCTGGAACCAGGCCAGGGCGAAACGAGTGTCGGAATCGAACTCACCCTCTTGTTCCGACAACACCTCGTCCAGAACGCGATTGATCATCTCCAACGCCTTGCGCACCGGGACCCGCTTTCCGTCGGGTCCAAGGACCTTGTCACACTTCGAGTAGAGGGCCATGCCCGGCCCGATAGATGCCTGCGCCAAATCTGCCGGCGCGACACTCTCCTGCTGCATCGTTCGGACGGCTTTCGGAAGGTGGGCGCGCAAGGCTTGCTGGAAGTCCATTTCAGTGATTGTTTGTGCGAGCGCTGGCCGAGGGCGGCAGACCAAAACGATTGAGGATGCCAGTACATTGCTCGCCATCGCTCGCAGACGCCCTGCACCCTCGGTGCGCATCGGCCAAGTCCCAGTAACTTCGAACTTCGCCTCAACCAAGCCCTCAAGCATCGTCTCCCAGCCCGTCGATGCCACAACCTCGCCGTCGTCCTCGTCCTCCTCATTTTCAGCTTGCTTGAAAGCGTAAAACACAATCAGTGGATAGTCCGGATTCTGAGATTTTCGGACTAGGTCGAATGCCCGTGCGAATCCCGATTCAAAGAAGTCTCGGGCCTTGGCCATGTCCTCCTCGAATCGGTGAGGCGTGGCGATCAACTCAGAGCTTTTGGGAACCAATACTGTGCCAAACAGATCAGGAACAACTTCTCTTAGTGCATGGCGAAGCCAGATGTAAAAGAAGTCCGACAGATCGGCGTAGCCAATGTTGTCGTAGTAAGGCGGATCGGTGCAGACCAAGAACATGCCTGGATCCTGCAACGGCTCCATCGCGTCCCGCTGAAATGCCTTTCCGGGGGGTACCACGGAGCACGACTTGAGGACACGAACACAACCATCGATCACGCCTTCAAAGTCGCCACCAGCTCCGGCAAACGGATTGACTTCTGCAAAGTCCCACACGATCGGTAGCGCTTGTCGTCCAAAGGCCGGGGCCGACTTCGTTTCGCCGGCGCGCCACCTCGATAGCGTGTTGTGGAAAACGGCGGTTTTGCTAACAGCAATTGCCATGTAGACGGCGATCGCGTCGGCGTACTCAGGAGTAGCGCCATCAGCGATGGCTTGATTTCTCGCCTCACCCACCAAGTCAGCCAGAGTTGTGAGCAGGGTCAACTGACGCCTTGTGAACAGGTCAGCATGATTCTGAATGCCATACGCCTGAACTCGAAATCCAAGCGCTCTTCCGGGCATTGAGGTCGTGGGCTCCCATGCTGGTCGCGCAGATAAGGCAACGGCTATGTCGGTCGGATCTGGAGACAACACCAGGCGTCCACTAGCTGATTCGACGACCTTGGCGAGGAGTGTCGGGTCGATCCGTCCGGCCTTGCCCTCGGCACGAACGTAATCAAGTTTTGCCGGCTCACCACAAGCCAAACAGCGTGCACCGCGTCTGTCTACGGTGCCTTTGGGAACCTCTCCGGTCCCAGTTGTCACTTCAAAACGGATGCTCTTAGTGGTTGTGTCAACGATCGGTTGTGCCCAGGTTTGCTTTGTCCCCTTACCTGACAAGACGAACTTGCTGGTAAGCGGCATCAAGGCCCCGCACGCAGGGTTGGGGCACCTCACGGTGCGCGCCCAGATCCAGGCAATAACCGTAGCATCTCGCCCGCCGAGCGAAGCGGGCAATCTTGTCTTGGGGTAGAGCTGCCCTGCTCTCTCGAACGCATGTCTTCTGATCCAGTCGCCGTAGTAGCGTACGTCCTCTGCGAGTCCGGATGTGCCGGGCCAGTCCGAGAAGTTTCGCCTACCAAGAGCAATCGGGTTAACCGGACACCGATTCGCGAACTTGGACGGAAGTTCGATCATTGCCCTGGTGATCAATACAGCCACAGGATTCAAGTCGCTGCCGAACGCAGCTAGCCCGAGCCTCTGCGCTTCAAGGGGAATCGAACCTCCGCCGCAGAAAGGATCGTAGATGGCAGGCATCAAGTTGCCGGTTGACTTCTCGATCTCCTTTCGTGCAGCCACGAGGATCGTCTCATTTGTAGAGTTCTCCCACTTAACGAGATCTTCGAGAATCGCGAAGAGCCGATCGCGCTCGATTTGCTGTGCTTCTTCCGTTGGGAAGCGGTCCTCGTGCGCTGAAGGATCATCCACGAGAGATGCGAACAGCACTGCGCGGCAGGCGGCTAACGGTTTCCTTGACCACCAAACATGAAGGGTGGACGGATGACCATGTCGAATGCTTTTCTCCTTACTCGCCGCCGCATTGATTTTGTCCAGCGGCAGTGCTACTTCGATTAGCTTCCTCTTCACCTTTCCTCCTTCACGCCTGCAGTCGCGACTGCATGATGCATTTTCGGCGGCCTCAGCTTCTCGATCAGATCGACCATCTCATCCAGTTCGCGGATCGCCGTCTGCACGTTGCCTACTTCGCTCAGCCATCGGCCACCACCCAGGTTTTGGCGCACCCGGTCGGCCTGCTGCAATGCGTACTGCGCCACCTGTCCGATCTCGCCTGATAACTGCACACCTAGTTCGCTCACACCCTCGCGGATGTCAGATCGGATTGTGGTGAAGATCCGCTCCGCGGCATCTTTGGCGTGGCGTTGGATCACGCCGAGGATCCGCATCTTCATCCCCGAGCCGCGCTCTTGACGGCAACGCTCGTAGGCCGGCGTCATGATACTGCTGACCGTCGGCAGGATCCCGGCGGCAAGTTGCCGGCGCCGTTCTTCGATCGTGCGCTTCAGCCCGGCTTCCGCCTGATCGATCTGGAGCATCAACGATTGCCTCGCGGTTTTCATGTCGTCGTCGAGGCTCTTCACAGTGTCGTCCGTGAACCCCTGGCTGCGGACTACCTCGAGCTTTAGGCGTTCCAGGTAAACGTCGATGTGCCGCTCCAGTTTGCCGCGCGCCCATGTCGTGATGCGTTCGAGCTGCCGCCCAAAGAAGTCATCCCAGGCGAAGGGGATGCTCTGCAGGAGGGGTTCGGCGAGGCCGGCGTTGAGGTCATGCCGTTTGCCGGTGGACGGACTGAGGAATTGGCCGTCGCGCGCGACGATAGCGCGCAACGTGGCCCAGTGCAGGGAGCCCCAACCATCGACCTGCAAACCGATATGCTTCAGCGCCCGTTCGACAGCCTGTTCCAGACGCTCATCCAGATGCTCCTGACGATTGCGGAAATCCCCATCGGCGTCGTGTTGGACTTCCTCCAAGTCGCGAGCCAACTGCTCCCGGGGACCTTCAATTTGATTCTGAATCCGTTGGAGCTCTTCGGCGAGTCCTTCGCTTCGCTGGGAGAGGATGGCGCGACGTGAGCGAAACTGCGACTGGATCTCTTGCAGCAAGAGATCCAGCTTTGTCATCACCTCCTGATTTCGTTCTTCAATTCCTTGGTGCCGGGCGATCTCCTCGAGGTGCCCGCGCAGTTGGGGGACCTGCGTGTCGGGCGGGTCTTCGAGGCCGTAGTCCTTTTGGCCTCCGAGCGCGCCGCAAAGGCGCAGATAGGCCTTGGTGGAGACAGTGAAGACACAGGTTTGGGAGAGGGATTCCTGGAGCCGCCTCAGCCCTTCGGCGCCCTCTCCAGCCTGGCGCGCTAACTCAGCGGCGATGTCCAGCAGTTCGTCCCGGAAGTCCCGTTTCACTCGGTCGTTGCGGGCCAGAATGGCGTCGCGAACCGTGGCTTCGCCGTCCAGCCCCAACTCAGCGAGCGTCTCATCGTCGGTGTCGATTTCGTCGGCGTGCGTGCCGATCAGAGTGAGCGCGTGGACTTTGCCGTCCAGCAGAAGTTGGCGGAGAAGCTTCTGTTCAAGCAGCAGAGTGCGGACGTCCTTGGTCAGTCCGCGCTTGATGTTGAAGAGCGCCCAAAGATAGGGGGACTCACGCAGATATCGGCGGGTGACTTCCTCGCGCGCCTCGTTCGGATCGTTGACGCCGGGCAGGTCCACCAATTGGATGCCGCGCGGCAGGGTCTCGAACGGACCTGTTATATCGACAATCTTCACAAGCGGCCAGTAGCGGTGCTCGCCGCTCAGATACTCGCGCAGCTGTTCCTTGAGCCCCTTTGCGTCCGGGCTGGTCAGGATGCGAGGCGGCGCCCCCGGCTGCATCAGGTCGACCAGGTCCCCTGGAAACGGCAACGTGCGGACCGCGTGCGGGTGATCGAGCGTGGATTCGTCAACCTCATAAACGGCCTTGAGCTTTGCCTTGACCGATTTTCGGATTGCATCCCAATCTCCGGGGTCAGTGGGATCGTCCGCCTCGGACGAGAGGATCTCTTCGGAGATGCCGAGTTCGCGCTCCCACTCCTGCTGCGTCAAGAATCGGACCTCAGCCCGATACGAACCGGTCGCCACAGAGCGAACAGTGGTCACCACCGAGGTGCAGGGCTTCATCGCGCTTACCGGCAAGATCTGGAACTGCAGGAGGGCGTTCAGCAGCGTCGACTTGCCGCTGCCAGTGGAACCGAGAAGCGCGACCGGAACGACGGGATCGGATTTCAGTTCCTCTTCCAGCGTGTCAATCTGGCGGAGCAGCGACGTGACATGGTCGTCGCCCAAGTACCGGCCGAGGCGGTTCGACAGGTGTTCACGGGTTTGACGAAGCGAGCTTCTAATGTCTGGTGGCGGCATTCAGGTCCTCCGTCTTGTTCTGTGTGAAATGTAGGATGGCGTCGATCGGCCGGCTGCGATGCAGCAGATCCAGGATCAGGGCACATTTGTCCCGGTCTGACCGCTCGGATTCGTCGATCTGACCGAGAACATCCAGTTCCGCCAGCGCGATCTCTAGGGAATCCGGCTGGAACCACTCGGGCACCAGGCGGTCTTCCGCGACATTCATGGCTGGAAGCAGATCTTTCTCGGTCACCTTGAGGCCGCGCAGAAAATAGGCGCGGCTCTTAAGCGCGGCGCGTGGATACTCGGCAATGGCCCGAAGGAGAGTGCGGGCAGTGGCCCAGTCCGATACGTGATCGGAATCGGCGGACGGCCGGAAACCGGTCCGGACGTAGCCCACTTTAGGGAGGAAGTTCCCGGATGTGGCCTTTTTGAAGCGCTCACTGAGAGCTTTTAGGACCTCATCAATGGTGGTCCCTGGCATCGATTTGCCCGGGTGGAACTCCTCGTACTGGCGGTTGGCGTCGCGGGTCACAAGGTCGCGCTTGCTTTGAACCCACTCCTCCGGGCTCCCAGAGACGATGGAGCCCAGCAGCTTCTTGCCTTCCTCTTCCTGGCGCTTCAGTTCGGCTTCGAATAGCGGTTTGGCTTTGTGCGGCATCCAACGGGATCCATCAGCCAGTGGGAAGGAGAACTTCTCGCGGAGTTCCGACGTGCCTTTGCGTCGCGCGTCGAGCTGCTTGTTGGTCTTGTCGTCGAGGACCGAGATCTTGTACCGGACTTCGCGAGAGACGACACCGACTTCCCGGAAGCTCGGGATACCGAACCACTCCGCCTTGATCGGAAGCTCCAAAGGAGGGATGCGGCTGCCCTTGTCGATGGTGACCAGGTCCCCACGCTCAAAGAGTTGAACCAGGGGCTGTAGGATCGGATCTGACTTCGGGATCTTCAGCTCTTGCCGGATCTGTTCTTCTACTTGTTGAGCAGACTTTGGCGCCTCCATTTGGGTCGCCTCAGGCTTGCGCCTGGCTGCCTCGGCTGCCGCCCGGCAAGCGGCTTCGTATTCGTCCCACATTTGGGCGGCTTCTTCGGTGCCTTGTGCCCGGACCAGCGCAGGGATTGTCGCGGTCTCGGTGGAGAGCGGCGCCGCCTGAAAGGCGAGTGAACTGAACCAGGCCAGGAATTGGTCAACAATGAGCGGGTCGGCTTCCGAGACGGCGTGTGCTTCGTCTAGTGCGGGCGCAGACAGTCCAAAGTTGCCTGCGGACCCTGTCCAGAAGACGTGGACAGGTGCTTGGCGGCGCACAGCCATAACCCAGGAGCAGCGTTGCCCCCATTCGCGAACCGGCAGAATCCACACCTGAAACTGGGGTTGTTTGATGAAACTGGCGAGGGTGGCGAGATGCTCTTCTTTCGTGGGACAGGTTGCGTGAACCAGCAGCACAACACGAACCGCCGGCGGATTGGAGCCGGAGGTCAATGCACGCAGCCACCGAACTCCATGTTCGTCGAGGCCGGAGACAACCGCCGTGATGGAACTGCTGTCAGCAAAGGTGGCGTCCCATGGCTCCTTGAAGTCCCCCGATAGCGATCCGGCCAGCAGGACACGAGGGATGTCGAATCCGGGTTCTGGTTTAGACACTGCGGCCTCCTGTACTCCAAGCCTGGCGTATCTGCTGCTGCACGAGCTTGTGGATTTCGTCGGCACTGACGCCAAAGACGGCCAATGCCGTCCATGCCTCGGCGACACTCTTCAGCAAACGATCTTCGTCGGGGTGATACCGGTGCGTTCCCTCCAACTCGGACCTGTCGATGAGGTGCTCAATGTCGTCCTCACCGACACGGAACGCTTTCAACGCAGCTGTTGCCTTGGAAATCCGGCGCGCCCGATCCTGCGCATTGACAAGCTCGGTTTTGGCCCCCGGATCCACAACGACACACGAAAGCGACTCGGTGATCACGCGGCCATCGTCTAGTCGCATGCTCAACGGATCTGCTGCCGGTAACGCCTTCACGAGCGCGCGAAGCCAACCGGATGGGACGAAGACTGTGGCCGGCCATCGCCCCTTCGCTGGTACTTGCTCCGAGGAGCCTGCCCATGAGATCGTCAGGGCCCCATTCGCATAGCTCAGGCACACGGGCTCCGACGACTGTTTTCCTGTCTTTCGCAACCGGCGGAGGCTCTCCTGCAGTGGTGCCCGCTCGACGGTCAAAGTTGGCGGTTCGGCGTTCACGCGTCGACCTCCTTTGCAGAAAGCGGGTCCGATGCCCGCGTCCAAAGCTCTTCGAAGTCGTAGTTGACACTGGTGACCCCGAAATCCGGCTCGCGCACGAAGGGACGCGAGAGGTAACGCACACTCTGCTGATCGCCATCAACCTGGACCATGGCGAGGATGAACTGCTCAGGAGCATTGAGCCCGCGGAGAATCTCATTCCGCGTGACCGTGACCGTGCAGGCTCCGGCCGCCCGTCCTTTCACCTCGAGGAAACGAAGTCCCTTCTCCGCTGGAAGGCGAGATTCGATATCCCAGCCGCGATTCAGCGGGCTGACGTCCACTGGCTCATTTCCGAGCAGGCGCTCGATATCCATGACCGCTGCCATCGCCGCCAGTTCAACCGCCTTCTTTGCGGCTGCATCGGCAGACTCGGTGGGAGTCGCATTGCTCACTTTTGCGAGCAAACCAGCAGGGATAACGAGAACTCCGCCGGTCACGACCGGAGGCTGCGGCGCCAGGCGGCGCTCTTCGGCCAGTTCCTTGCGGCGGCGTTCGAGGCGAGCTTCCAACTCGTCGGCGCGTTGGCGCGCCTTCTGCCAGTTCATTCTTGGGGTGCGGCCCGCCGCTTCCTGCTGGCGGAGTTCTTCAGCTCGGAAGTCCCAGTGGCTGATTTCCTTTGTCAGCCTGTCCTGAACGGCGTTGAGCGTCCGGTCAACCAGGTCTTCCTTGCGCTGCCGAACTCGGTTGAAGTGGCGCGGAACCAGATGGGTGACCGCGTATTCCAGGATTTTGGATTCGAAGTCCGTACGCAGCCAATCCGCCTGTAGTACCGATGCGACCGCCGGGAGTTCCTCGTTCTTCAACGGCCGGTAGTCGAGGTAGGGAGCACACCCCGCATCCCTCACATCTCCCGATTCGCTGATCTCGACGAAGTGCATCTCGCGCGAAACGGTCCGGCGGCTTCCGTCGGGGAGCGTTGCTCCGTCGAGGATGGAATGCTCCAGGTAAAACAGCATGCGAGGCGACTGGCCTGCGTCATTCGAATCGACAAGCATAGTTCCGCGCTTGAGCAGATCCCGGTGCCTTTCGCGGGTCAGGTCAGAGACCGCTTCGAGAAGGGGATGGCCCGGGCAGACGAATTCGGCAAGCGGCTTTCCCGGAACGCTCACCAACTCCT
Organism: Bryobacteraceae bacterium; assembly: GCA_014860455.1. GTDB lineage: Bacteria > Acidobacteriota > Terriglobia > Bryobacterales > Bryobacteraceae > PNKE01. The sequence continues at coordinate 13,136 of JACZJQ010000020.1, forward strand.
TGTCGAATGTGATGCGCTCGTAGCGAGCGAGCAGCGCAGCGCCTGTTCCAATCTGGCGATCTCGGGCGCGCAGAGCAGGAGGAACGTGCGTCACTTCCCAACGTCGAGGTTCGCGCTCGTAGATGTTCCCATTCAGCCGCCGGAACGCGTCCAGGAAGAAGGAACTGATGTAGTGCGGCTGCAATCGAGAGGCTTGCGCTCGCTCCATTTCCTCTCGAATCTCGCGGACGCGCGACATCGGCAGAGAGTCCGTCGCGAGGGCCCGTTGCTCGAGTAGATCACGCAGATGGTGGCGGTCCAATGCCTCGTCTACAACGCGATCGAGCCGGGCTCGGATCTCTGGCTGATCGCCATATCGGATGGCCTCGACCAGGAGATCGCGTAGGGGACGATTGTCAAAAGTGAGTTGGCCGAGGATGTCAAACACTTGCCCGCCCAGTGCGGAGCGCTCCTGCTCCAACTTCTCGAAGAGTCGCCGGAAGACATCGCCCTCGCGCGTTTCGCCGGCAACCAGGTTCCAGAGATGGCAGACTTCGGTTTGCCCGATGCGGTGAATGCGGCCGAAGCGCTGCTCCAGTCGGTTTGGGTTCCACGGGAGGTCGTAGTTGACCATCAGATGCGCCCGGATCAGGTTGATGCCTTCACCCGCGGCATCAGTCGCCACAAGGATCTCGACATCCTTGTCCTGGCTGAACGATTCCTGTGCCTTGCGGCGCTCCTCGCGGCCCATACCACCGTGAATCGTGACCACCGCCTCCTGGCGCCCCAAGAGACGGCGGATCTTCTCCGCCAGGTAGTTCAGAGTGTCGCGATGTTCCGTGAAGATGATGAGCTTGCGACGGTGGCCATGGGAATCGAACATCTCCTGACCCTCGGTGAGCAGGTGCGAGAGTTCTTCCCATTTCTTGTCCGCACCACTTCGACGCACTTCGCTGGCAAGCGCCTCGAGGTCAGCAAGGATCGCAATCTCCGCCTGTAGTTCCGCAATGGTCCGGGCCGCCGAAGCCTGGTCCACCACTTGCTCTTCAGTTCCGGCGAGCTCCTTCTCTGTTGCGTCTTCCAATTCGTCGATGTCATCACGGTCGAACTCAGGCAGGTCAGTGGCGGAAAGCTCGGAATCCACTCCGCGCTGGTTCAGTTGTTCTTCACGGAGACGCCGCTCGAGACGCTCACGTCGACGGCGAAGGGACTGATAGATCGCTTCTGGTGAGGAGGCCAGGCGGCGCTGGAGTATCGTCAGCGCAAAACCCACGGTACCTTTGCGGCCTTCATTTAGGAGAGCTTCGGCTCGATTGAACTCCTGCCGCACATAGTCCGTGACGGCACGGTAGAGGCGCGCTTCGCCTTCGGAGAGCTGGTAATTGACCGTGGCCGCCCGGCGCTCAGGGAAGAGCGGTTTGCCTTCAAAGGTCACCAGCCGCTCTTTCACGAGGCGTCGCATCAAGTCGGATGTATCCACTACATGCACGCCGTCTCGGAATCGCCCTTCGAATCGGTCGCCGTCCAGGAGCGCAAGGAAGAGCTGAAAATCCTCCTCTTTGCCGTTATGCGGTGTAGCGGTCATCAATAGGAAATGCCGCGTCAGTCCGCTCAACTGGCGGCCGAGGTGATACCGCTTGGTGTACTTGATCTCGCCGCCAAAGAAGGTGGCGGACATCTTGTGGGCCTCATCGACCACGATCAGATCCCAGTCAGTTCGAGCGAGCTTGGCCTGAACGCCTTCATCACGGCTCAGCTTGTCGAGACGGCAGATCGCCATCGGGTTTTCTTCGAACCAGTTCCCAGAGCGCGCCGACTCCCACTTGTCGCGAGTCATGATCTCGAACGGCAGATGGAACTTGCTGTCGAGTTCGTCCTGCCACTGCTCAGCAAGGATCCCCGGGCAGACTATCAAGCACCGGCGACAATCACCGCGAGCGACCAGTTCCTTGATGAACAGGCCGGCCATGATAGTCTTGCCGGCGCCAGGATCGTCGGCCAGCAGATACCGCAGGGGCTGCCGTGTCAGCAACTCGCCGTAAACGGCGGTGATCTGGTGCGGCAAGGGATCGATCAACGAGGTATGAACGGCCAGGAGGGGATCGAAGAGATGTGCGAGGCGAATCCGCTGAGCCTCGGAAACCAGGCGGAAGACCTCACCGTCTCCGTCGAAGCTCCAGGGTAGGCCGGCTGAAACGATCTCCAGTGAAGACTCTCGGTCGCGATACAGGAGCTCGCTGTGGAGTCGTCCCGTTCGATCCTTGAAGGTCAGTTCGATGACATTCGATCCGAACCACCGGACGTCAACTACGGTCGCGGCTGAGTCCGGTAGAATTCCACGGACCGATGTTCCCTTGGTCAACTCTTCGAGCCGAGCCATATCAGAGCGAGCCTCCCTCGACAACCATTTCTGCTGATTCGTTCAGGGCGAGAAAGGCACGTGGGATGCCAGAGGGCGAACACCTGCAACTGCTTGAAAGCATTGGACGCGCGTCCCCACGGCCGACCGCGTCAATCAACTTTGGTTGTCGTCTCGACAAGTGGAGTTTAGTCGGCGGCATTGATTTGCTTGCTCAGTGCTTGCGGCGTGATGCCGAGTAGCTTGGCGGCCATGTTCTGCTTGCCGCCGGCGATCTCCATCGCCCGACTTATCAACCGGCGTCTCATGTCACCGAGATACTCGGGCATTGAGAAGCCCTCGGCAGGCTCCGGTAGCGACTGACTCGATCTTCCAAATGCCGAATCACCTCCGACCATCTCGAGCTGGACGATTCCAATTTCCGGTCCGGCCGTCAGGATAGCTGCACCTTCGATCGTGTTCTCCAGGTCGCGGATGTTCCCGGTCCATGGACGGGCCATCAGCCAGGCAAGCGCCTCCCGTGAGAGTCTCTTCGGGTGGCGAACACTCGCGTTCACGCGTTCGAGTATGTAAAGAGCGATCTTCTGGATGTCGCTGCGGCGCTCACGTAGCGCGGGCAATTGACATATCCCGACCTTGAGGCGATAGAAGAGGTCCTCGCGGAGTCGGCCCGTACGGATGGCCTTCTCGATGTCGACGTTCGTTGCGGCGATGACGCGCACGTCAACTTTGTGCCCCTTGGCTTCACCCACCGGCTCCACAACGCCGTCCTGGAGAACGCGAAGAAACTTCGGCTGGATCTCAATCGGCAACTCTCCAAGCTCGTCAAGGAAGAGCGTGCCGCCGTGCGCGGCATCGAACTTGCCTTTGCGGTCTTCGTGAGCGCCTGTAAAGGAACCCCTCTTGTGTCCAAAGAGAGTGCTCTCGACGAGTTCCTTTGGAATAGCGGCGCAGTTCAGTGGAACAAAACGGTCTGCCGGGCGACCGCTTAGGTGATGGATGAAACGCGCGAGCAGTTCCTTGCCTGTTCCGGTTTCACCAAGGATGAGTACGGGATAGCGGGTTGGAGCCAAGAGGCTGGCCTTCTGGAGGATCTTGAGAAACTCCGGGTGGTCACCAATGATCCCGATCGTCTGGGCAGCCTTCCCGAAATCGGGCTGCATCGGCTCATCCGCCGACGCACTTTCCTGCGGGGAGAGGCAGAACATAACCCCAGACGGGGCAGAGTCAGGCGCATTAGGGACTGCGAGCAAGGCGCGGCGCACGGATGCGCTGGCAATTGGAAAGTGCTGGGGCACGACGCTGACTTCAGATACAAGTGGCTTGTCCTTAGTCACGTACCTTGGCGGACGCGTGTTCAGGATCCTCGCTTCCAACTCCCCGGAGGCAACAAGTGCGAGCCAAGTGACGTGCATCTGGGGTGTTCCAGAAGCAATCGAAACGAAATACTCTTCTTTGTTCTTGCGTGCTGCTTCCTTACGAATCCACGCTTGCAAGGACTTTCTAATCGCCTCATAGTCGGTAGGATCGATGAGCGGAAAGTCCTCAACCTCAACCTCGGTTTTCGGGCTGGCTGTGCCAAGGGCCTCCTTCGTGGCACCGGAGTGGCTTGCGGTTCCTGGTGTCGAGAAGAGCACGACCCGGTCAAAATGCATCTCGCGTGCGAGCGTCACGATGGGCCCAGGCTGCTCCTCCTCGCCAACAAGGCCTTTCGAAAAGGGATCGTGGAAACCCGTGAATGTCAAAAGGACCTTCGTCGGCATATTAATCTCCGCTGAGTGACACCGCGAGTTCTTGAGCCGTGAACTCTGCGACTCGGATCACCGAAACAATAACTGCGGAGGCATCGGTAAGTGTCACCCGTGCCACCGAATCGTGGGCGCCCATATTGCCACAGAACTGGAGCAACCGCAGATAGGCCAGAATCCAGTTCTGTTTGGCTTTTAGGAACGGTTGCAGATCAAAGAGCATTGGCCCGAGCGAGTCTGGGCATGTCTGGTTCGGCAGGTATTGGGCGAACAGCATCTTGCCGCAGGTCTCCGCGAAGACGCGACCGCGGGTCGCAATGCTGTCAGCATGCGCATCGGCAGCAGCGGCAAGCTGCCAGATTTCTGTGAGACCTTCTCGAACCCTTTCGTTCGTGAACAGTGGGATCTTCTGCTTCAGCTCAGCCGAGGCTGCCGCCAGAGGAGCGCTCGCGGATGACTCTCTCGGAACATTGAAGAAATCGCCGATGATGCGATTGAGAATCGCGATCTTCTCAAAGTCGTAAGCAAAAACCCGGACAACCCTCAGTTCCGGCTCCGAAAGCGACCATGCGCAAATCAGCTTCAGCGTCTCGACCGTGACA
>JACZJQ010000233.1 GCA_014860455.1 Bryobacteraceae bacterium
GGGTTCGGCGGGGTATTGAAGGGCGTCGGTGATGAGGGAGTAGCCGATTTCGGCTTCCTGGCCTGAGCCGTAGTGCATCATGCGGAGGGCGCCGGACTGTTTCCAGGCCAGGGCGGCATCGGGACCGATCTGGCCGAGCCACATGTTGGCGAAGTCGAAAGCGGGGGCCATGAGGATGAGGCGGTCGACGGCTCCTGGGTGGAGTTCAGCGTAGAGGGCGGCGAGGTAACCGCCGAGGCTGGAGCCCATCAGGGTGACCTTGTTGCCTGCGGCGGCTCGGTGGACGACGTCGAGCATGGAGGAGATGGTGAGGTTGCGGAAGTCGCCCTGTTCGAGATCGGGGGCGAGAAAAGCGACTTTGCACTCCTGAAAGCGAGCGCCGAACCAGACGGCCTTGCGGGAGGTTGGAGAAGAGGCGAAGCCGTGCAGATACAAGATGTTAGACATGTCCTACACATGCTAGCGCAGGCGGGTGGGGAGGCAAAATGAGGGAGGTGCATTGCGCTGAGGCATGGCTTGCCGCTAGAATCAGATCTTTGTGGCTCCACTTGGAGGTTTGAATGTCCGTAGAAGCAAAAGTAAAACAGATTATCGTCGAGCAGCTTGGCGTCGACGAAGCACAGGTTGACGGGACCGCGTCGTTCGTCGACGATCTTGGCGCCGACTCGCTCGACATCGTCGAGCTGGTGATGGCGTTTGAAGACGCATTCGACCTGGACATCCCGGATGAGGATGCCGAGAAGATCACCACCGTCAAGGACGCGGTGGAGTATATCGACGGCAAAGCCGGCAAGAAGTAAACCGGCTTCGGTCCAGATAGAATAATAGACAAAGTCCTGAAGGAGAGAACTGTATTGGCACGCAGGGTGGTAGTCACCGGCGTCGGTCTGCTCTCGGCTCTCGGAAACGGGACCGAGGCTACCTGGAGCGCATTGCTGGCCGCGAAAAGCGGAGTGGGACCGATCACGCAGTTTGATGCATCGGAATTCTCGACGCGGATTGCGGCGGAAGTGAAGAACTTCGACCCGCTGGAGTTTATCGACAGGAAAGAACTCCGGAAGATGGGGCGGTTCATCCATTTCGCGATCGCCGCGAGCGACGAGGCCATGAAGGCATCGGGTTTGAAGGTGACCTCGGAAAATGCGGAGCGGGTGGGCGTCTATATCGGCAGCGGGATTGGCGCGTTTGAGGTGATCGAGCGCGAACACAAGAACCTGCTGGAAAAGGGTCCGAGTAGAATCAGCCCGTTCTTCATACCGGCGACGATTGTGAATCTGGCATCGGGCCAGGTATCGATCAGGACCGGGGCGAAGGGACCGAATTCGGCGACAGCGACGGCCTGCGCCACCGGGGCGCACAGCATTGGCGATTCGTTCCGATTGATCCAGCACGGCTATGCCGATGCGATGATCTGTGGCGGCGCCGAGGCGGCGATCACGCCGATGGGCGTGGGCGGATTCGCGGCGCTGAGGGCGTTGTCGTCACGCAACGACGAGCCGGAGAAGGCATCGCGCCCGTGGGACCGGGACCGGGACGGATTTGTTGTGGGCGAAGGCGCCGGGATTATGGTGCTGGAGGATCTGGAGACGGCGCTAAAGCGCGGCGCACCGATTGTGGCCGAGATTGTCGGCTACGGCATGGGTGGAGACGCTTATCACATCACCGCACCGTCGGAAGACGGCGACGGGGCCTACCGCGTGATGAGGAATTCGCTGATTGACGCGGGCATCCAGCCCGACGTGGTGGATTACGTCAACGCGCATGGAACGTCGACGCCGGTGGGCGACCAGATCGAGGTAACGGGAGTGAAGCGGGCTTTTGGCGAGCACGCCTCCAAGATCGCCGTCAGTTCATCGAAGTCGATGACGGGGCATCTTCTGGGCGGCGCTGGCGGCCTGGAGGCGGGCATCACGGTGCTGGCCATCCGCGACCAGATCGCGCCACCGACGATCAATCTTGACAACCCGGACGAAGGCTGCGACCTGGATTTCGTGCCTCACACGGCGAGGAAGATGGAGATCCGGTACGCGTTGTCGAATTCGTTCGGATTCGGCGGGACAAACGGAAGCCTGATCTTCAGGCGATACGACGCTTAGGCCGAACAGTCAATCGAAGGTCCGCACAGGCAACGTGCGCCCGTGCTTGCGCGATTTTGTCCGAAGCGAGAGCGGGCATTCACCCAAACTGGTACATAGTGAGCCTATCCGTCCCGCGTCGCGTGATAGACTGAAGCCTCTGGCTGCCCTGTCTATTCAGCCCTCCAGTGGACGTTGAAGTTCCGACGTATGATCCGACTCTTTCGCGTATTCATTCCCACATCGGTCGTCGGACTGCTGCTGATCGAGACGTTGCTCGTCTTCGGCCTGTACTGCGGGGTTCTGTTTTGGCGGGATGATTTCTCGGCCGAGATCTATTTGCTCTACGAGGGCGGGTTGGGACGTGTGGCGATTGTAACGGCGTCGGTCCTGCTGGGGCTGTATTTCAACGACCTTTACTCGAAGCTGTGGGTGCGGTCGAGGGTGGAGTTGATGCAGCAGTTCTGCCTGGTGCTTGGCATCGCGTTCCTGCTGCAGGCATTATTTGCTTACATTGCCAAGCCTTTGACGCTGGGGCGATGGAACATGATCGTGGGCAGCGCGGCGGTAATCCTGCTTGTCCCACAGTTCCGGATCGCGTACTCACATTTGATCTTTGAAGTTCTCTACCGGCGGCGGGTGCTGTTTCTGGGATCGAGCAAGGTGAGCCGGATGGCGGCGGCGGCGATGGCGCGGCGCAGGGAGTTTGGCTTCGATGCGGTGGGTTACCTGGCTGCGGGGGAGATGCCGGAGGTGGTGACGATGGGGCCGTGGCTGGGGGCGCCGGCAGAGGTGAGGAGGGTTTGGGAAGAGCTGAAACCGGACCTGATCGCGGTTGGGATGGAAGAGCGGCGGGGTCAACTGCCTGTTGGGCAACTGCTGGATCTGAGGATGATGAGTGCGAGGATCGAAGACGCGTCGGCGCTGGTGGAGACGTTGACCGGGCGGGTTCCGCTGGAATCGCTCAGGCCGTCATCGCTGATATTCACCAGCGATCTGGGCCCGCATCCGGGCCAGATCCGCCGCCAAGTGCTGTATTCGCAAATGATCGCCGTTGGTGGTTTGGCATTCACGTTGCCATTGATGGTGCTGGCCTGGCTTGCGGTGAAGCTGACTTCGCGGGGGCCGGCGATCTACAGCCAGACCAGAGTGGGGCTGCGGGGACGTAACTACAAGGTGTACAAGTTCCGTTCGATGTACGTGGACGCGGAGGCGAACACCGGCGCTGTCTGGGCGACGAGGGACGACCCGAGAATCACGCCGGTAGGGCGGTGGCTGCGAAAGCTGAGGATCGACGAACTGCCGCAGTTCTTCAATGTGATGAGGGGCGAGATGGCGATCGTCGGCCCGCGGCCTGAACGGCCTGAGTTCGTCGCCGCGCTGTCGGAGAAGATCCCATTCTATGGGCGGCGCCATGCGGTGATGCCGGGCATCACGGGTTGGGCGCAGATCAATTTCAAGTACGGCGACACGATGGAAGATACGATCACGAAGCTGGAATACGATCTGTATTACATCAAGCACATGTCGATGTCGCTGGATTTCTACATCATGTTCCAGACTGCGAAGGTGATGCTGCTGGTGCGGGGCGGGCAGTAGAGAGGCGCGGCGGGTTCACCGGAGCGGAAGTCTCGGATACAATAGAAATGTCGAGTCCCCTGAGCGGGAGTAACTCAAAGGTAGAGTCACAGCCTTCCAAGCTGTTGGTTGCGAGTTCGAGTCTCGTCTCCCGCTCCATTCCCCCCACGCAATCGATCCCTTCAAGCGGCACTGAGAGGCTACAATCGCTGTGTGCGTTACAGTAGGCTCGGCAGTACGAATCTTGAAGTCTCCGTCGTCGGCGTTGGCACGTGGCAGTTCGGCGGCGAGTGGGATCACGACTTCACTCAGGCCGAAGCCGACGCGATTCTCGACGAAGCCGAGGCGCAGGGCGTCAACCTGATCGACACGGCTGAGTGCTACGGCGACCATCTGTCGGAGAGCCTCATCGGCGACTATCTGGGGCGCCGCGACCGGTCGCGGTGGATTGTCGCCTCGAAGTTCGGCCACCGCTTCCATTCCTTCATGAACCGCACTGACGATTACTCTGTTGACGGCGTACGGCTTCAACTGGAGGGCTCGCTGCGGGCCTTGCGTGTGGATGCAATCGACATCTACCAGTTTCATTCGGGCCCAGACGAACTGTTCCGCAACGAGAAACTCTGGCGCATGCTCGACGAGCAGAAGCGCGGCGGCAAGATTGGCCACCTGGGCATCTCCATCCTCGGCAAGGGCAGCGAGATGCAGGCGCGGGAGGCGCGCTCTATGGGCGCCGAAGTATTGCAGGTGATCTACAACCGCCTGGACCGACGCCCGGAACAGATGTACTTCCCGTATGCGCTCAGCGACGGTCTGGGCGTGCTGGCGAGGGTGCCGCTGGCCAGCGGACTGTTGACGGGAAAGTACGCGCCTGGCGCGGAGTTCGCGAAGTCGGATTTCCGCTCGACCCTCGACGCGGCGAAGCGCGAGCGAGATATCGCCGAGGCGCGGCGCATCCAGGAAGCGGAGGTCCCCGCGGGTGAATCGATGGCCCAGTGGGCTTTGCGCTGGTGCCTGAAAAACCCGGCGGTGACAGCGGTGATTCCGGGCTGCAAGAGTCCGGAGCAGGTGCGTTTCAACGCCGCCGCGGTGAACGAGACGGCAGGAGGTTGAAGTGGACGCGCTGAAAGGAATCATGCCCGCGCTGGTGACCCCGTTCGACGAATCCGGCGCATTCGATGAAGCGGCATACGAGAAACTGCTCGAACGCGTCTACAGGGCGGATATCGACGGCGTCTATGTCTGCGGATCGACAGGAGAGGGTCTGCTGCAAAGCGTCGAGCAGCGCAAGCGCGTGGCTGAGGCGGCCGTCCGGCTTTCACCGCGCGGAAAGCAGGTGATCGTTCACACGGGCGCCTACCGGACCTCGGACGCGGTCGAACTCACGCGCCACGCCGCGGCTTGCGGCGCAACGGCAGCCAGCAGCCTGCCGCCCATCGGAACGTATTCGTTCGAGGAGATTCGCTCTTACTACATGACGCTCGCAGCGGCGACTGACCTGCCATTCCTTGTCTATTACTTCCCCGTGGTCGCGCCCGCCATTGCCGGAGCGGCGCAGGTGATCGAACTCTGCGGCCTACCGAACGTCATCGGCCTGAAGTTCACCGACCATGACTTCTACAAGCTCTCGCTGATCCGCAACACCGGCGCGGTGGTGTTCAACGGCTACGACGAAGTGCTGATCGCGGGCCTGTTGATGGGCGCCTGCGGCGGCATCGGCACCTTCTACAACCTCGTCCCCGAACTGTTTGTCGAGATCCACTCACTGGCCCAGGCGGGCCGCTGGGGCGAAGCGCGCGCGGTCCAGGCGCGCGTCAATGAGTTGATCGAACTCACCATCCGCTACCCGTGCTTCCCGGCGGTGAAAACAATTCTCCGGTGGAATGGCATCGACTGCGGACAGTGCCTGGAACCTCGCCGCCGGCTCACCGATGCCGAGGAAACGGGCCTGCACCAAGCGTTGTTGGCTTCGTCGTTCGCGTATCTGGCAGGCTGAGCGGCAAGCGATAGGCCAGGGTTGCCGGCGAGCTGGACGTGTCTACCGCGGAGGGACCTTGGCCACGTAGACCTGCGGGTGGCCAGTCCTGTCGCTGGCGAATGTGATCATGCGTTCGCCGCGAGACCAGCTCGGATGCGGGTGCGTGTACTGCGGGCCGTAGACCGTATCGGTCCCGGCTTCCATCCAGCTCAAATTCTGGCCCAGCGCGGTGCGGGCGGCGGCGAAATCCTCGGGCATCGCATAGCGGGACGTCTTCCATTGCGAGCCGCCATTGGAGGCCTCTGGCCGGCAGACGTCGCGGATCGCGCCGGTGCCGACGTCGATGATCTGAATCCCGCGGTCCGGATGATTAGTATCGAACACAACCTCGGTGCCGGCGCGGTTCGGCGAGATGTGCCAGCAGTTGTGACTGGCGAGCTTGCGGATCTGGCGCGACGTCCAGTCCATCACGCACAGGCTGTGGGGCCAGATGGTGAAGACCAGATTCCCGGTCGATCCGAGGAATGTCTCATGCACCACGAATTCGTCGTTGCCATGCTCGTAGAGGCACTCCAGGCCCGATCCGTCGCGCCTTACGCGGTGCATCCGCGGCGCCGGATCGGCGGCGAATTCGATCCACTCCGGTTCGAGCGGATGAAACTGCGGGTGGATAATCGTGCGCGGAAAACGGATGACGTTCACGCCGCCGCCGTCCATCCGGATCACCGCCAGAGCGTGGCCGTCTTTGTCCTTGAATGCCGCGGTCGCATACTCGCCGTCAGGGCTCAACGAAGGCTCGCCGAACTGCGCGCCATCCACGCCCCCGATCCGCCGCTCCACGAGCGTCTCCGGCGATACCGCGAACAAGGTTCCGCCGCGCGTAAACACGATTTCGCCGCGACGCTCGTCAAAGGCAGCCGAGAACGGATGGACCGCTTCGCCGCGGGTCAACTGCCGCAGTGACCGGTCATTGATTGTGATCTCGAACAACTGCGCCGCTCCGGTGCGGTACGACGTGAAGAACAACCTGTCGTCGCCGGGCAGGAACGAGCTTTGCAGGAAGTAGCTCGGATGGTTGATCGACGGGTGATCGGTGAGTTGCTCCATCAGCGCCCCTCGTGGAGATCCCGGCCCTTCACGAGGGCCGCCATCTTGCGGTCTGCCACCGAGCGCTTGAGCATCCAGAATCCGCAGTCCGGGTGGACCCAGCCGAGGCGTCCATCGCCGAGCGCCGCTTCGATGCGCTGGATCCGCCGCGCGACTTCCTCCGGCGTCTCGACATGATTCACCTTGACGTCGATCACGCCCAGACCCAGTTTGATGCGCGGATCGACATCGTTGAGCGCTTCGAGATCGTCGGCGGGCCGGTGGGCGAGTTCGAGCACGAGGTGATCGGTCCGCAGGCTGTTGAGGAAGCCGATGAGCTTCTTCCATTCGCCTTTCTGGATGGTCTGGCCGCCGTAGTTGCCGAAGCAGAGGTGAACGGCCTTTTCGCCTTCGAATGCGTCCAGCACGCGGTTGATCGCCTCGGCGGCCAGCGCTCCATCGTCCGGATTGCCGGGGATGTTGGCCTCGTCCACTTGCAGGCAATCGCAGGGCAGGCCCTTCACCTGATTGGCCAGGACGCCGGCGATGGCCATCGTCAAGTCCGCGAAGTTGCCATAGTGTTTGTCGAGCAGCGTCCGCGCCAGCATGTACGGGCTGGTGACGGTGAACTTGAACGGCCCGCCCGCCACTGCCGCCGCACGTTCGCAGTCGGCCAGCAGGTTCAATCCGCCCTCACCCAGTTCACCCTCCACCACGGCCGCGGCCTTGCTTCGGAACCGCATCCGCGACAGTGCCGCAAACGCCTCATGATCGCTGCGTCCGACGACGGTTCTCATGCCCGACATTGGACGGACGAAGTACTCGATCATGCCGTTGGTGTCCGGGTGGTTGACGTCGAAGCGGTAGAACTCGCCATCGACTGGCATGTCGATGCCCAACTGGCGCTGCAAGGCAAACACCATGCGCGTGGCGTCGATCAGCGCCTGCTCGCTTGGCAGCGCGGCCAGCCAGTCGGGGACAGGATAGGAACCGACTGTGGTTGTGCGGATCATTTGAAACCTCTCGGGGATGCTGTTGAGTGGCCACGCGGTGTGGCGCCCAGACGCCTCGCGCGCTTGTTCTGACATGATGACATCCGCGAGTGCGGCGGTCAAACGCCGCCAATGCTGGAGCTACTCGACCGGAGTGGCAGGGTGCTTATCGGCAGGCTTGTGGACGACGTCCACAGCGAACTCCTCACAACCTGGGGCCGTGGTCCGGGCATTGCCGCCCAACTGGCTGATGTGGACCGACAGACGTTCCCAGCGGTGCCGCCATGCCCCCTTAGTGCAGATCCACAGCTCGCCGCACTGTGCCGATCGCCTGGCGTGGTCAGCATCGGCGTTGGCCTTCTCCGGATAGAACCTGCCGCGCATCCCGGCATTGCACGCCGGGCGCTCCTGCTCACTGGCTGCGCCCGCGGCGCCCATCGCCGCCAGCATCACGCACATCAACGCCAAACGTGTCATCGACTGCCATTGTTGCGTGGCGAGCCCGGCATTCAAATCCGGCGGGGTACCAGATAGCGGCCGTGAAAGTCCCGCGGTACAGGAGGCGCAAATCCGTCCGGCTGCGTGCGGTAGTAGGATGACTGAGTAGGCCGAAAGGAGAACCTCACATGAATCGCCGGGAATTCTTTGCCGCTTCAGCCGCCTCTGCCCTCGCCGCCCAGGCCGCTCCGCTGCCATTGAAGAAGGGGCTTGTCTACAGCATGCTGCCCAAGGCCGCATCGATTGCAGAGAAGTTCCGCATGGCCAAGGAGTGCGGCTTCCCTGAAGTCGAGTGCTACACCACGCCAGACCAGGCCGAAGCAGCCGAGATCAAACAGGCCGCCGCGGCGGCGGGCGTCCGCATCCACTCGGTGATGAACCAGGCGCACTGGAAGTTCCCGTTGTCGTCGGCCGACCCGGCCGTCGTCGCCGAGTCGATGAAGGGCCTGGAAACCAGCATCCGCAACGCCCACTTCTGGGGCGCCGAGACGGTCCTGCTGGTCCCGGCCGTCGTCAATCCCGAAACCCGTTACCAGGACGCCTGGACGCGCTCGCAGGCCCAGGTCCGCAAGATCCTGCCGCTGGCAGCCGAACTCAAGGTGATCATCGCCATGGAAAATGTCGGCAACAAGTTCCTGCTCAGCCCACTTGAGTTCGCCCGCTACGTAGACGAATTCAAGAGCCCCTGGGTCCGCGCCTACTTTGACGTCGGCAACAACCTGGCCGTGATGTACCCGCAGGACTGGATCCTCACCCTCGGCAAGCGCATCGTCAAGCTGCACTTCAAGGAGTCGTCCATCAAGCGCGTGCCGGGGCAGCAGCTCAAACTCGGCGAAGGCGACATCGACTGGAAGGCCGTGGCCTCGGCCATCCGCACCATCGGCTACACCGGCTCGGCCACGCTTGAAATGCGCGGCGGCGACGAGGCCATTCTGAAAGACCTCAGCGCGCGCGTCGACAAGATCCTGGCGATGGCCTGAGCCTACTGGCTCATGCCGCGCGCCGTCACGGCCCAGCAGGTTTCCACCTGCTGGCCGCGTACGCCAAACATCCTGTCGTAGAGGTTCACCGTCGGGTCGCAGTGCGGAATCACGAATTCCAGCCTGTCGCCCAACGCCACCGCCCTGGACGCCTTCGACAGGTTCAGCTTGCCGTGCTCGTCGCCGCCCCAGGCGAACCCGATGCCCTCGATGCCCTTCGCGATGGGCATGAACGGCTTGTCGGTCGAAAATGCTTTCAACCCGCCGTCCACCACCGCTTCGGCGTCGGACGGCTTGCTCACCACTGTCGTCAGCACGGTAAGCGAATGGCGGAAGTCCTTGTAGACCGGCCCGTCGGGGCCGCCGATCCTTGCGTAATCGATGTCCATGAAGACGAAGCTGCCGGGCTGTAATTCGGTCATGCCGGCGATGTCGCAGTCGATGTTATAGGTCCCCGTCGATCCGCCGGTCAGCAGCGGACATGCAATGCCGGCGGCCTCGATCAATTTCTTTGTCTCCACCGCGGTCGCCATCACGTTGCGCGACAACTCCCGCCGTGCCTCGAAACCATTGCGGTGCGCCGCATGGCCCGCATAGGCCTGCAAACCCGCAAGCTTCAAGCCCTTCAATCCGTCGATCTCTTTCGCCAGCGCCGCCGCCGGCGCGCCGGTCTTGATGCCGGTGCGGTTGCCGACATAGAGGTCGATCGCCACGTTCAGCCGCAGCTTCGCCGCCCGCGCAGCTTCGTCCAACTCGGCGGCGTTGCGTGGGTTGTCCACGCAGAGGATTGTTTCCGGCTTGATCCGCGCCAGGGCCGCGGCGCGTTCGATCTTGTGCTGGCCGATCACCGCCGTGGTCACCAGCAGACCCCCGATGCCGCCTTTGGCAAACGCTTCGGCCTCGCTCAACTTCGCCGCGCACGCGCCAACCGCGCCCGCTGCCACCAACTTCTTCGCAATCTCAGGACACTTGTGCGTCTTGCCGTGCGGTCTGAGCGCCAGGCCCTTCTGCTTGCAGTGCGCCGCCATCTTCGCGATGTTCCAATCGAGCGCGTCCAGGTCCACCAACAAAGCCGGGGTCGGAAGGTCGTCCACCGACAGGCGTCCTTTGAAGCCGCCCGTCTCGATCATCCGTTCCACTTCCTTCCAGGGGCGCCGCGTACCGGCCATCACCAGCGCGGGCGCAAGTCCGAAGAGGGTTCTTCTGAGCATGATTGGGTCGATGATAACACCCCAACGCGGCCCGACCGCCGCGCCGCGATAGAATCAGAGACTCGAAAGCCATGTCCACCCTCACCACCCGCAGACAGTTCCTCGGCACAGCCTCGCTCGCGGCGCCGTCAATCGCCGCGCCGGAGCCGTCATCGGCCCGCCCCAATTTCGTCATCATCTTTCTCGACGACGCAGGTTACGCCGACTTCCACCCGTTCGCCCGGCCGCCCTATTCCACGCCTAACGTTGCCAGGCTCGCCAGTGAGGGTTGCCGCTTCACGAATTTCTATGTCCCGCAGGCGGTCTGTTCAGCGTCTCGCTCGGCCCTGCTCAGCGGTTGCTTCCCTGAGCGCACCAGGGTCTTCGGCGCCCACGGACCCCGCCAGCGCGGCCTCGATCCCAAATACGCCACGCTTGGCAACGTCATGCAATCGTCCGGCTACCAGACCGCCGTGTTCGGCAAATGGCATATCGGCGACCAGGACGACACCCGCCCGCACGCGCGCGGCTTCAGCGAATCCGCCGGCCTGATGTACTCGAACGACATGTGGGAGTTCCATCCCGAGAATCCCAAGGCCTACAGCAAGTTCCCACTGCAGTATTGGAACGACGGCAAGGTGACCATCGAGCGTGTCACGCCTGACCATCAGCAGCACCTCACCAACTGGTACACCACCCGCGCCGTCGACTTCATCCGCCGCAACAAGTCCAACCCCTTCCTGCTCTACGTGCCCCACTCCATGCCGCACGTGCCGCTGTTCTGCAGTCCCGCCTTCAAGGGACGCTCCGGCAAAGGCCTCTACGCCGACGTGATGATGGAGATCGATTCCTCGGTCGGCCGCATCATGGGAGCCCTGCGCCAGGCCGGCGTCGACCGCAATACCATGGTCCTGTTCACCTCCGACAACGGACCCTGGCACTCTTACGGCAACCACGCCGGCAAGACCCCGTTCCGCGAAGCCAAGGGCACCAGTTTCGACGGCGGCACGCGCAGTCCCTGCATCGTCCGCTTCCCCGGCCGCATCCAGCCCGGCACGGTCTCCAGCCGCACCTGGTCGACTGTCGACGTGTTGCCCACCATCGCCGGACTTGCCGGCGCATCCCTGCCGTCAAATCCCGTCGACGGGCGCAACGTCTGGGACCTGGTCTCCGGCAAACCCGGCGCCTTGAACCCCCACGAATACTACCCCTTCACCATCAACTCAAACTTCGAAGGCATCCTGTCCGGCGACGGCCGCTGGAAACTCCACGTCCCCCACGACTACCGTTATCTGATCACGCCGGGCAACGACGGTGCTGCCGGTAAATTCGGCCGCCGCCGCATCGAGTTGAGCCTCTACGACATGGAGAACGATCCGTTCGAGACAGCCAACGTCATGGCGAAATACCCCGATGTCACGGCACGGCTCCAGGCCATCGCCGAACGTCACCGCCGCGAGTTCTTCAACTGAGTAATTGGGGATGGCGGAGAGGGAGGGATTCGAACCCTCGATACAGTTTCCCGTATACACGCTTTCCAAGCGTGCGCCTTCAACCACTCGGCCACCTCTCCTGATCGTGTGCTTCGGACTTGCCCGCGCCAGTGGCGTGTGGCATGCCCGTCGAGGGTCTACAGCATCCAGTTTATCATGCCGGATTCAGTTGATCGGCAGGCCCTGATACAAATAGTTCCGCACCTTCAGCCACCATTCCGCCCCCGCGGGAACCGGACTCGGCTTGGCGCAGAACGCCTCGCGGGACTTGAAGCCGCTCGCCTTGATGATCGTCGCCACAACGGCCTCGCGGGTCTCTGCCTTCGCACGATCCTGGGCCAGCAACAGGTCAACCAGGATGTTCCGGTTGATCAGATCCGCGGCACGCCGCATCCTGCCGTCGCCCTTCTTCCAGGCGGTGCCGCAGGCAAAGCCCATGAGTGGGATCAGCAGCGCGGAATCGGCCCGGTGCTCCGGACTGACTGAGTTGGCGATCAGTTCGGGTTCGGCCCGCACCACGACGTCGCGGACACGGATCTCCAACGGATAGATCACCCAGCGCTCGCCCACATTGAGTTGGATCTCGAGGCGGAACCTCTGTGCTTTCAATGACGCCGGAATGTGGATGTCGAGCAGGTAGGATTGAACCGACTGGTTCGACGACAGGACGGCCCCATGAGGCAGGTCCACCTGCGTGATCTCATCCGGCAGCCATTCCTGCCCGGTCTGCGTGTAGCGCTCCTGATAGAGCCTGCAGCGCGCGGTGTCCTCTGGATTCTGGCCGACAAAGAGCGAGTAGCGGACCCCCTGCGGGGCCTCCACTCCCAGCCTTATCGTCAGTATGCCGCCGCGTGGGATCGCCGGCGAAATGAACTCATGGGGCGTGGCCACCTTGTCGGAGGCGGCCACTTCGCCGTCTGGCCGCAGCCGCTGAAACTCTGAAACGACAAGCAGCCGCTGGCCGGCGGCAGGCACGGCCAGCAGACAGAACAAAGCCCAGGCTCGCGGTGTCATCGGAATCAGGTCAGGTCGTACTTCTCCTGGTGGATCTCGCCGTCGGCAATCACCATCACCGGCCGGCCGAGGATCTCTTCCAGTTCCTCAAGATAGCTGTTTTTCAGTGACTTCATCAGCGCCGCCACCTCGGGATTGACGCGCAGTACGCATTCCTGCCCGTCCACCACTTTGGCGTACTTCTGCGCCTGGTTCAGGATCTCGCCGATCACGGTCTCGGCGCTCTTCACATAGCCCGAGCCCTCGCAGTAAGGGCAAGGCGAACACAGCGCCCGCTCCAGGCTCTGCTTAACGCGCTTGCGGGTAATGGCGACCAGGCCGAAATCGTTGAACTGCAGGATCTTGTATGGAGCCTTATCCTGCCTCATCGTCTCTTCGAGCGCCTGCATCACCTTCTGGCGATTCTTGCGCTCGTCCATGTCGATGAAATCCACCACGATGATGCCGCCAAGATCGCGCAGCCGGATCTGGCGGACGATCTCCTTCACGGCCTCGGTGTTGGTCTTGACGATGGTGTCCTCGAGCCGGTTCGACTTGCCGACATACTTGCCGGTGTTGACGTCGATGGCCACCAGCGCCTCGGTCTGGTTGATGACGATGTAGCCGCCGGACTTCAGCCAGACCTTCGGCCGCAACGCCTTCTCCAACTCCTGCGTGATGCCGAATGCGTCGAAGATCGGCTCGTGGCGGGTGTAGAGTTTCACCCGGCTGAGCATCTGCGGCGAGAAGCGCTCAACGGTGTGAAGCACCTGCTCGTAGAGTTCCTCGTGGTCCACCCAGATGGCCTTGAAGCCACCGGTCAGATGGTCGCGCAGAATGCGCTCAACGATCTCCACGTCGTGGTGCAACAGCACCGGGGCGCGGCGCTTGTCAGCCTTGTCCTTGATCTCCTTCCACAGTTCGGCCAGATAGCGCATGTCGGCGCCGATCTCTTCCTCCGTGCGGCCCTCGCCGGCGGTACGCATGATGTAGCCGCCCTGGAGGCCTTCGCGCTGCCGCTGCAGGACCTTCTTCAGCCGCTGGCGCTCTTCCTCGGTCGAGATTTTGCGCGAAACGCCCAGGTGCTCGATCGTCGGCATGTAGACGACATAGCGGCCGGGTAGGGCGATATGGGAAGTGATGCGGGCGCCCTTCTGGCCGAGGGGTTCCTTGGCGATCTGGACGATGATCTCCTGGCCTTCCTTGAGCAGGTCGGCGATCGATGGCACAGGCTTGTCACGGTCGCTCGATTCTCTCTCGCGGTCACGATCGCGATCACGGTCACGGTCGCGATCACGGTCCCGGTCGCGATCACGGTCCCGGTCGCGGTCTCGGCCGCGCGACGGCCGGCTCTCCACCGGGCGGGCGACCTCGGGTGGAGCCTCGGCGGGAGACGCTTCGACCAGTGCAGAAGATTCAGTTTCAACTGCATCGGCTTCGTTTTCGCCCTCCGGCCTGTCGCCGGCCCGGCCGCGCCGGCGCGAACGCCTTGCCGCGCGGTGTCCGAGACGGCCGCCTTGCGCCCGCAGGGTGGCGGTCAGGCTCACCGGCATGCGCGCCGGTTCAACGCCTTCCTCGATGCCGGCCCCTTCGGCTGTTTCCTCGGCCTGCGCGGGCGCGGCGTCTTCGGCGTCCGCGGCAGCCGGCGGCCCGGCTTCACCCGGCTCAACGACACGGGCCGATGAGGCGTCCACGCTCAGCCCGATGCCGACCCACTCGTCATCACCTTCCGCCGGCTCCTCACCGGACGGGGCAGGCTCGGCAATCTCGACGGCGTCACCGGGGTCGAAGCTAACCGAAACGCGAACGTCGGAGTCGCGTTTGACACGGATATCTACTTCCTCTTCGTCCTCGTCCTCGTCGCCCGAATCGGCCTGGACCGCGAACTCTTCTTCGTCTTCCTCATCGTCGTTGGGTTCGACGCCGTTGGCGTCCTCGCCCACGCCCACGTCGGTGATCCGGTCCAGAAGCGATCCTCCGGAGGCTGAGTCCGAGGCGCGCTCCAACTCCTCGATCCGGTCGAGGATCGACTCCGCCGCGTCGCTGGCGGCCTCCTCATAATCGGTATCGTCCTCACTGTCACTGGCGGCAACGCCCGCGCCTGGGTCATCGTCCGAGGCGTGCGCGGCCGCTCGCCGGTACTTGGCAAGAGACTCGCCAGGCAGAACGATCACGTCTCCGGACGGTTCGGCCTGGTCAACAGGCTCCGCTGTGTCCTGGGCATCCGCAATAGACTCATCGCCCGGCTCGGCCTCGCCAGACTCGGCGGCATCGCTGGCTTCGGCGTATTTGGACTCGGGGAATCCCCGGCCCTTGCGCCGGCGGCGCGACCGGCGACGCTTGTCATTCAGACTCTCAGCGCTGGCCACCGCATCCCCGGTTTCCCCGGAATCGGGCTCCACCGCGGCAACTTCAGGCGGCGGCTCCGCGGCGGCTTCGGGCTTGACCGGGACGGCTTCGCGCCGGGCGTCCCTGCCCCGTCCGCGGCCACGGTCGCGGTCGCGGTCACGATCGCGGTCACGGCCCCGATCGCGGCTGGCCGCGGGCTTCTCCTCGACGCGGTCGATATCTTCGCCGTGCTCGTCAAAGAAATCCGAAACGTAGAGGAAGCAGTCGCGCTCCAGTCCGAGATCGACGAAAGCCGACTGCATGCCGGGCAGGACTCGCGTCACCCGGCCCTTGTGGACGCTGCCGGCGAGCGAATACTCGTCGGAGCCCTGAAAATAGACTTCAACCAACTGGCCGTCCTCGAGGATGCCGAGTTTGGTCGCGTGGCGGTTCTGGCTGACCACCAGTTCTTTTGAAAAAGACATCGTACTCACCTCCATGGCCGGAAGCGACTCCTCCTCGCTCAAGGCGGGATCAGGCAAGTCGGGGGTGAGGGCGGGAGATCACGCCGCCGCCCAATCCGGGCTGCGGCCATGTCATGCGGACCAGAGGCCCGCTTCGCTCCGGCTCCGGCGGGGGGCTTGATTCACTCACCACGCTCGGACGGTAGCCGGGAGGACCGTCACCGGCCCTCTCAAATCTTGTTGGGTCTCCCCGACCCTTCTCCCGGGCGCCTTTCAACCCGGCCAGAACATTGGATGCCGCTTCACGAAACGACACGCCGGAGCCGGACATTATTGACCAGCCCCAGCATCATAAATACCGAAAGCATACTGGACCCCCCATAGCTCATCAGGGGCATCGGTATGCCTGTTATGGGCATGCGCCCCACCGCCATTCCCGCGTTGACGATCGTCTGGAACAGCAGCACTGCGCACACCCCCATGCAAATAAACATCCCGGCACGGTCAGGAGCCGACTGGGCGTTTTGCACGATCTGCATCAACAACAGAAAGTACAGCCCAAACACCACAACCATGCCGACAAAACCATGCTCTTCGGCGAATGCCGAAATCAAAAAATCCGTATGCGTCACAGGGAGAAACCTGAGCTGGGTCTGCGACCCGCGCGTCACGCCTTTTCCCCACATCCCACCGGCGCCCACGGCAATCTTGGACTGAATGGTCTGGTATCCGCTCCCCATCGGATCGCGCGTGGGATCGACAAAGGTCACCAATCGCGCCCGCTGGTAGTCCTTCAACACCAGCCATCCCACGGGCATCAACACCGCCGCAAGGGCCAGTATCGATACCACGTGCTGCCACCGCGGCCCACCGAGAAAAATCCCGACGGCCAGAATGGGCACATAGGTCAAGGAAGTGCCCAAATCCGGCTGCGCGGCTACCAGCAGCAGCGGCAGTCCAACCATCCCGGCCAACCGGAGCAGATCCCTGGTCTCCAGGCGGTCACCCCGCAACTCTGCCAAGTATCGCGCTACCAGTAATACTATCACTAGTTTGGTAAACTCCGACGGCTGGAAGTGGAAGCCGAAGCCAACCGGGATCCAGCGTTTGGACCCCATCGTCAGCCGGCCCACCAGCGGCGTCAGCAGCAACAGCACGACCGCAATCGCGTAGAGCATCGGGACCTGCCCCAGCAGGGTGTGGTAGTCCACCCTTGACATGAACCACATCGCCACCAGCCCGGCGGCGAGCCAGACGCCCTGTTTCCACCACGAGGATTCAAACTTTGAATCCAGCGTCGCGCTGTAGATCTGCAAAATGCCAAGCGAGGCGATGGCCAGCGCCAGAATCAACATCGGCCAGTCCAGATCGCGTATGCGCCGGTACGACGCCATCAGCGCGCCTCCGGCAACACACGCGCTGCGGTGGCGACGGCCTGCGGCTGTTGTTTCTTGCCGCCGCGGGCCTTCTTGTCGAAGTAGGCCTTGACGACGTCCCGAACGATCGGCCCGGCCAGATTGCCGTGCTCGCCGTTTTCCCACAGCGCCGCCACGACGATTTCAGGCGCCGAGCGCGGGGCGAATCCGACAAACCAGGCGTCATCCCTGTATTCAGCGCCCAGTTTTCCCTTATCCGCCAACTCGTTCGAAACTCTCTGCGCCGACCCCGTCTTGCCGCAGAACTCGATGCCCGGGATCCGCGACGCGCCCCCCGTGCCGCCCTCGTTCACCACCGCACACATCCCATTGATCACCCGGAGCACGTTTTCCGTCTGGAGATCCAACTTCCGCGCCGCCGCTACCGCCTTGGCCTCTTTCACGATGTGCGGCCGCATCCAGACGCCTCCGGTCACCAGGCCGCCGATGGCATGGGCCAATTGCAGCGGAGTCGATGTCACGTAGCCCTGACCGATGGCGACCGATATGGTCTCGCCGGCATACCATTTCTCGCGCAGATTGCGGATCTTCCAGCGCGACGACGGCATCAGGCCTTCCTTCTCGCCCGGCAGGTCGACGCCTGTCTTCTTGCCGAATCCCGCGGCTTCGGAGTACTCGGCAATCTTGTCGATGCCCAGCCTGTTGCCCAACATGTAGAAATACACGTCACAGCTCTGCGCCAGCGCCTTGTGCAGGTTCACTGTCCCGTGTCCGCCGCGCTTGTGGCAGCGGAAGTAACGGCCGTAATACGACGCGCCGCCGGGGCAATGCACCGTCGTGTTCTCGTCGATAAGGCCCTCTTCCAGCGCCGCCAGCGCCACAATGGGCTTGAACGTTGAGCCGGGAGCCAGTTGCGCCTGGACCGCCCGGTTGAACATTGGCTTAGCCGGGTCCGTCATCAGAGAAACCAGATCCCGCGAATTCACCCGCCCCACAAACTGGTTCGAATCATACGACGGCGCCGACACCAGCGCCAGAATCTCGCCCGTCCTCGGATCCAGCGCCACCACGGCGCCCCGGCGGCCCTGCATGGCCAGTTCGGCCACCACCTGGAGATCCAGGTCGATGGTCAACTGCAGGTCCTTGCCCGGTACGGCGTCCTTGATGCCCAGGATCTCCCGCGTATTCCCCAGGTTGTTCACCCGGACTTGCCGCTGGCCGTCTACTCCCTTCAGTACTTCGTTGTAAAACCGCTCGATCCCCATCTTGCCGATCAGGTCACCCGGATTGTAGGCGGCCCATTCGGGTGAGTTCAATTCGGCGTCGCTGACTTCGCCCAGATACCCGATCACATGCCCGGCCAGACCCCCCTTCGGGTAGACCCGAAACTGCGAAGGGATCAGCGCCATTTCCGCGAAAGAATCCTCTCCACTGTGCGCCTCGACGAAAGTCAGTTCCTCTCGCGTCAGGTCTTCCTTGAGGGGAATCGAGAAATACGTCGGAACAGACCGGAACCGCTTCACCCTTGCCTCGAGTTCGTCCGGTTCCATGCCCAACCCCAGCGCAATTGGCCGGATGTGCTCTGGTTTCAGGTTCTCCCGGGACAGGATCAATTTGAACGACTCGTGGTTGTCAACGATGATCCGGTTGTCACGGTCCAGAATCTTGCCTCGCGGCGCAGGGATCGGCCGCGACTTGATCTGATTCTGGAGCGCCTTGGCGTTGTAGATCTCCTCGTTGCGCACCTGGAGGTCCCAATAGCCGATCAACAAAAAAAGGAACGCCCCCACCACCGCCCACTGAAACGCCGCGATCTTACCGGCGGCAAACTTCGTCTCGTCGCGGAACAGAGGCTTGGTGATGCTGGAATCGGGCTGACGCTCGGAGGGGATGATTCGCATGGCTCAGCGCGCCTCTGACTTCAGTCTATCCAAGAACATGAAGAGCGGAACCGCCACGACCGCGTTCAGAAACGCCAGAATCACGGTCTGCGGGATCTGCAGGTCCAACTGCTGGCCCAGCAGCGCTCTCGTCAGCAACCACACAAACACCTGGTGGAAGACGAAGAAGAAAAACGACAGCAGGAACCGCAGCGCGCTGTTTTCCACGTCGAACTTCATGCTCACGCTGGCGGCGAAGTAGCCCACCAGCGTCTTCACGATGCCGAACATGCCCAGATACTGGTGCGACAGCGAATCCTGCATCAGCCCGATCACAGCCCCCGCCGCCGCGCCAATGATCGGACTCCGCCGCATCAGCGACAGGTAAACCGTCATCAGCAAAGGCAGTTCCAGATAGGAGAGCGTCTCCACCAGCCTCGGCACGTAGACCTGGAACAGAATCGCCAGCAACGGCGCCAGGATCCACACCAGAGGATTGAACTTCGCGCTGCTCGATCTGCGCCCGGCGCGTGGGATGAACCGTTCCTCGAGCGGGCTCATGGCAGTTTCACCGGAGCCGCAGCGGGCGGTTTCGATTCAGCCGGCGGCTGGACTTCGCCCGGCGGCGGTACGGCAGGCTTGGGCGGAGGCGCCTTGTTGAAATCAGGCACGCGGCCCGGCGACATCCCGAACGTATGTCCCTGCGACTCGCCCACGCGCCGGTAGCGCTCCATCAGCCTGTCGGCGTCGGTCCTTGCCGGGCCCTCGCGCACCGTGGGCTCATCCACCGGCGCAGCACCTGGTTCCTCCGGCGGCGGCGGCAAAATCTGAACCGCCGGCGCCGATGGCGGCAGAGGCTCTGGTATGAGTCCATGCACGCCGCCCGTGACAATCAGCACCTCATTGACGCCCGATCGCAGGCCGATCGGCTCCGCCACCACTTCCTTGCCGCCCCGGCCCTCGCGCGCGGTGCGCACAATCCCCGCCGGCAGCCCCCGCGGAAATATCCGGTCATCGCCCGACGTATAGAGCCATTCGCCCACTTCCACCGTGTCGCGGTTCTCGATATGATCCACCGGACACACGGATGATCCGATCCCCTTCATCGTCCCCTTCACCTTGTGCTTCTGCGAAATCACGCCTGCGGCGAAACCCTGGCTTGTCACCAGCGAAACCAGTGACGCCGTCGGATACGCTGCCGACACCCGGCCAGCGATGCCGTCCGGCGTGATCACCGCCATGCCCTTCAATACCCCGTCCCGCGTCCCCCGGTCTACGAACACTGTCCGTGAATTGGCCCCCGTACCCAGGAAAATCACCCTCGCCGCCAGCAGTTTGGATGGCGATGTCGCCGCGTAGATCGAAAGTGCCTTGGCCCGCTCGGCCGATTCCAACTCCGCCTTCATGAGGTGGTTCTCGATCCTGAGCTTGCCGAGTTCGGCCTTGACGCGGGCGTTCTCCTCCCGCAACCCCTCGACGGCGAAAACCTCGCCCATTCTCGCGCCCCGCTCCCGGATCCATTCGCTGACGCTGGCCAGCGGAGCCGCCGCGCTCACCGCCCACACGCGGATCAGCCTTACATCCTCGCCCGTCTTCACCTGGTACGCCAGCAGCAGCAACTGCCCGGCGAGCAGCAGAAGCAACACGCTGATATTGCGGTACCGGCTGAGAAATGTCTCCATATCAGGCGCCAGGACCCGGCCCCGGTCCCTATTCGATCGCGATGCGTCGCAGCAGCTTGAAGTCGGTCAGCATCCTGCCCGTGCCAAGCACGACCGACGCCAGCGGATCCTCGGCGATCGATACCGGCAGCCCTGTCTCCTCGCGAATCCGCTTGTCGAGATTCTTCAGCAACGCGCCGCCGCCGGTCAGCACGATGCCGCGGTCGCTGATATCGGCGCTCAGTTCCGGAGGCGTCCTCTCCAGCGCCACACGGATGGCGTTCATTATCGTGGCCACGCACTCCGCCAGCGCTTCGCGGATCTCGGCGTCGCTCACTTTGATCGTCCGCGGTACGCCCTCAATCAGATTGCGCCCCTTGATCTCCATCGAGATCGGCGTGTCCAGCGGAAACGCGCTGCCCACCTGCAACTTGATCTGCTCGGCCGTACGCTCGCCCACCAGCAGGTTGTACTTGCGCTTCAGGTACTGCATGATGGCGTCGTCCATCTCGTTGCCCGCCACACGCACCGACCGCGAGTAGACGATGCCCGACAGCGAAATCACCGCCACATCGGTCGTGCCGCCGCCGATATCCACCACCATGTTGCCCGATGGCTCGGTGATCGGCAGACCCGCGCCGATCGCCGCCACCATGGCCTGTTCCACCAGGTGAACTTCGCTTGCCTTGGCCCGGTAGGCCGAGTCGATCACGGCCCGTTTCTCGACAGGCGTGATCTCGCTCGGCACCCCAATCACGATCCGCGGATGCACCAGCATCCGCCGCCCGTGCGCCTTCTGGATGAAGTAGGTCAACATCCGCTCGGTCACTTTGAAGTCGGCGATCACGCCGTCCTTCATCGGACGGATGGCCACGATGTTGCCTGGCGTGCGGCCAAGCATCTCCTTGGCCTCCTTGCCGACAGCCTCGACTTCGCCGTTCACCTTGTTGATGGCGACGATCGAGGGTTCGTTGACGACGATTCCCTTTCCGCGGGCGAAAACCAGGGTGTTGGCCGTCCCGAGGTCAATGGCAAGGTCGGATGAAAATAGGCTAAAAATCGACCGGATGTTCATTTGTTCCGTTGTGGATTCACACCAGCCCCAGGCGGTTCGACTCACCCGTCCTCTTCATCACGGGCGCCCGCTTGTGTCGGCGCGGAATCCTCATTGAGGGTAGCATATGTGGGCCTCGGCCCGAAAGCCGCGCAGCCCAAAACATGATGAAATTAAAGGATGTAGGCCTTGCTCCTGCCGTAGGCGAGCGCCTTGAGATGCTCGAAGACGACGCCCAGCGCCTGGCGGTGCTGCGCGATGTCTTCCATGTCGTGGCTCTTCATCCAGGCGACGATCCCGGCCACGGTCGGCTCCACCTCCGGGAACACGCGCCTCACCATCGTTTCATACGCATCCCGCCCCGCCCATTCCACTCCTTCCAGCCCCAGCCGGACATCCACCAACTCGGCCGCCTGCATCACCCGGATACACCGGTCGTGCTCCGGCGGCCTCTCCATCGCCCCGGCCTTCGCCGTCGCCTCGTCCAGCGTCTTCAGCCAGAAAGTCCGCTGATCGATCCCTCTGCGCTCCAGTTCCTTGCGGATCAGCACGTGCTGCGCAATGTCGCCCGTGTGGATGGCCAGACACCCGGCAAGCCCCGTCTGGAAGATCGGCGCCGGGTACTTCTTCGACTTGATCCACGCGTGGCCGAATTCGTGCGCCAGCACCGCCTCTTCAAATGGCCCCCATTCCGCCGCACGGCCCCCGTTCAGCATCACCAGATAAGCCGGCTTGTCTTTCTTGTGATGCACCATCACCCCGTACATCTGCTCGAACTGGCGCAAAAAGTCAATCTGGCCCAGATATTCGGCGAACAACTCGCGCCCCTCCACACCCTCGGGCAGGGAGTATGTGTTCGCGCCTTTGTCATGCTCCACCCGCGCAATCAGGACCGGCACGCCTGCGGCCTCGATCTCTTTCTTCCAGGTCTCGAGTGCCGGCGTCAGCGTCTGGCCCGCAAGCCGCCCGGCCAGCAATAGCAACACCATCCAACGCATACTTTCAGCTTACTGTGCGATCATCTCCAATGAGGTAAGCCACCGTGGCACTCGACGAACGCCAGTTCTTTACCGAAAAACAGGCCACGCGCAAGGCGCGTCTGAACTGCCCCTATTGCCGCAGCATGGAGGAGTACGAACTGCGCTGGCTCATCCGCCAGAAGAAGGACCGTCTGCCTCCCGGCGCCGACGAACGAGACCGCGCCAAATTCGCCAAATCCCAAAGCTACATGGTCCTGCTCGACGACAAGGCGACATGCATCCAGCCGAGATGCCGCAGAACGTTCGAGATCTCCGGCATCAAAACGACCGCCCTCATTTAGCTTGAAGTGACCCTCACCCGCCGACACGCCCTCGCCCTGCTGGCCGCCGCCGGTTGCCGCCACCGCGGCTCCGGTTTCGACGGCTATGCCCTGATCGCCGCCGCCGGCAGCCGCAGCGTGGCCATCATCGACCTGCTCGCCTTCGCCCGCAAAGGATCCATCCCGCTTCCGTTCGAACCCACCGCCCTGGTCGCCCACCCCGACCCCGCCGCCAGACGCGCCTACGCCGTCATGGCCGGGCATTCCACCATCGCCGAGATTTCGCCCGATTCGCCATCGATCCTCAGGAGGCTCTCCCTTCCCGCACAGCCTCACACTGTCCGCATCGCCGCCCAACGCCTCTACTGGATCTCGCCCAACCGTAACTGGCTTGGCATCATCGACCTCAAAGAATGGAAGCCGCTCAGAACCGTCGCCCTCGCCGCCCCACCCGTTGATCTCGACGTCAGCCATTCCCGCCCGTTCGCCGCCGTCACCCTCAGTACCGGAGCCTTGCAGTTTATCCCCACCGATGGTGGCGAGCCCTTTGCCCCCGTCGATGCCGCGGCCGAGCTCGGCGCCATCCGATTTCGTTCAGACGGCGGCTGCGTCCTGGTCGCCGAGCCGAAGTCGAACGCCATTGCCGTGTTCGACACCACCTCCCGGCAAAAGGTCGTTCAACTCCAACTCGCCCTGAGCCCCGAACGCCTTTGGATGAAAGGCGATGGCGGCCAACTCTTCGTCACCGGCGCGGGCGTCGACGGCGTGGCCATCGTCTACCCCTACCGCACCGAAGTCGCCCAGACGTTCCTCAGCGGCCGCCGCCCCGGCGAGATGGCAGATTCCCGAACGCCCGATTACCTGTTCGTCTCCAATCCCGAGGCCGGCTCTGTCACCGTTTTCAGCATCGAAACCCAGAAAGTGGTCGCCGTCACCGGCGTCGGCGCCAGCCCCGGCCCAATCGCCATCACTCCGGACCAGCAATACGCCCTGGTCGTCAACCGCGGCTCCGGCGACCTTGCCGTCATCCGCATCGCCGCCATCACCCCCGGCCGCGAGAAACGCGCTCCTCTGTTCACCATGGTCCCCGTCGGCGCCCAGCCCTGCGGCATCACCGTCTTCGGTGCCTGAACGATTACTTCTTCTTCGGACTGAGTGTCTTCTCCATCCTCGCCAGCATCTCCTCCCGCCGCCCGGCCTCCCACTCCCGCTGCACGTCCTGTTCGGCTACCCCCGCCACTTTGCCAAGCAGCAGATACGCCGGCAACGCATGAGCCAGATGCCGCCACCGCGCCATCTCGTACAGCGAGGGCAGGGCCCGTTCCTTGATCTGCGCCACGGTGCCTTCGGTCAGTTCGTCGAACATCAAATTCAGCGTCCGAGATCCCTCCAGCCGGTCCCCGAGCACCACCGAATTAAGCATCTCAACAAACCATGTCGCCCGGATCACGATGCCCTTCCCCTTGTCCCTGGCGAGCACCGAGATCGCCCTCAGCGCCCGCGCCGAGGTCATCCTCACCTCCTGTTCCGGATCGCGCAACCCACCCTGCAACTCGTCCACTACCTTGCTCTTGTCCGCCGCGTAGCCCAGGATGTAGGCCGCCATCGCCCGCATCCCCGGATCCTCCGACCGCTCCAACGCCGCTTTCAATACTCCACCGTGGCGGCCGGCCAGGTCAGGGAACCTCATTTGCGCCTGCCTGCACTCGGCATTCCTCATCAGCGAATGCCCTTGCGTCAAATCCTCTGCCACATCGCCAGCCGCCGCCGCCCGCGCCAGTGCCGTGGTGAACTCCCCATACGCCCCGGTCACCTCCTCCGGTACCTCCACCGTCTCCATCGCCACCGTGCGGTATTCAAACAACGGCGTCCCGCGCTCCTGTATGCCCGCATACAGCACCAGCCGCCCCTCTTCGCAACAGAACGCCTCGACGCTCGCCGCCACTACTCCATCCAACCCGACCAACTTCTCCTCAAGTTCACCCTTCGACTTGGGCAACACCCCGCCGGCCTCCGTGCCCACTACCCTCAGAATCCGATCTTTCGATACCTCCCGGACGCCAAAGACCTCCACGTAGCCCACCCGCGGCTGCGCGCACACGGATCCGGCTACGGCGAGCAATGCGAAGATACGACAAACGGAGTACAAGATTTAATCCTTTGATGAGTGGGGCATTTTCAGCATAGCTGGACTTGGCCGCAAACGTGGCCCGAGGTCAACTGGGTGATCTGACGCAGCCGTCAAAGATGGGGTTTCGGCGAGAGCCGGGGCCAAGTTCCGCGATTGCTTTAGTTACGGATGAAAGGATCTGAATGGACACGATGGCACTTGCTTTGCTTATATGACTATTGAGAGATCGCTATGCCCAGAAAACAAGTCACCTTGGACGGCAACGAAGCAGCCGCGTACGTTGCCCATCAGACAAACGAAGTTATTGCAATTTACCCGATTACGCCTTCGTCCCCCATGGGCGAGTGGTCCGACCAGTGGTCGTCGGAAGGCAAGCCGAACATTTGGGGCGTCATTCCCAGCGTCATTGAGATGCAAAGCGAAGGCGGCGCCGCCGGCGCCGTCCACGGCGCGCTGCAGGCCGGTTCGCTGACGACTACGTTCACCTCGTCGCAGGGCCTCCTGCTGATGATCCCGAACATGTACAAGATCGCCGGTGAGCTTACCGCGACCGTTTTCCACGTGGCGGCCCGGACGGTGGCAACTCACGCCCTCTCGATATTCGGTGATCACTCCGACGTCATGGCTGTGCGCCAGACCGGCTGGGGCCTGCTGGCCTCGAACTCGGTGCAGGAAGCCATGGACCTGGCGCTCATCTCCTCGGCGGCCTCGCTAGAGG
Organism: Bryobacteraceae bacterium; assembly: GCA_014860455.1. Taxonomy (GTDB): domain Bacteria; phylum Acidobacteriota; class Terriglobia; order Bryobacterales; family Bryobacteraceae; genus PNKE01. Next base: position 25,776 of record JACZJQ010000233.1, read on the forward strand.
CGCGGATCCCGATTGTGCACTTCTTCGATGGTTTCCGGACCACGCATG
>JACZJQ010000021.1 GCA_014860455.1 Bryobacteraceae bacterium
AGATGTCTTTGACCGGGCGTCCGTAGGCGGTGTCGTTGGCGACCGAGACGCTCGTGATCCTGCTGATCCCCTTCTTGCCGCCGACGTTGACGGGCTGGTTCGGGATGGCGAAGGCGCGGCGGGGATCGGAATCCTGGCGGACGATCTTGCGCGCGGGGTAACCGAGTCGCAGGGCGTAGAGCCCGTCGTGGGCCTCGATGCGAAACTCCGGACCGCCGTCAAACGACCACGAGCCGACAAAGCCCTTCCAGATGTCGATCTTCACGCCGGTGCCGGCATGGAAGGCCGAAAACTCGATCTCGGCCTTGAACAGATCGACAAGGTTCACCAGCGAGGTGAAGACCCTGTCGCCGTTGCCGAAGACGAAGCTCGCCTGGTCGGCCTCCTCGCCCATCGTCTGGCTGATCCCGCCCCAACTCATCAGGCGCGGCTGATAGAGGTTTCCGCCGATAACGATGCGGCGATCGGAGAGATGCAGCACATGCTCGCCGGCCGCGATGCGGACGAGCGGAATGGCAACCTGGGTCTGCGCGAGCAGCGCGGCCTTGAGCGCCGAGCCAGGGAAGCGCGTCTCGGTGGAGGTGACGGCGTAGCTGGGCGTCGACGTGGGGACTTCAACGAGTTCGACAGATCCCCGCCAACTGCCGTCAGACGATGCATCGAGTGAGAGCGATGGCTCGGCGAAGCGCGCCGTGTAGTCGGCGACGGTCCCGTCCGGTTCGGCGATCTGGAGCGTGAAGGGCTGATAACTGCCGCGCCGGGCTTCGAAGAACTCAACCACAGCCGAGCGCCGCGCAGGCGTCAGCCGGGCCAATTGCACCTGGAACCGGCACACACCAGGCCCGTCGAGGAAGCGCTGCTCGACTTTGGCGTCAAGCGTGCCGAAGCGGTGGACAACAACCTGCGGCTCCCGCACTTCGACGCTCGAGTAATCAAGCGTCACGGGAAACACTCCCACCGTCCCCGGTTCGGGGATCGCAACTGGACCAAGCAATTCAGGCATCGGCTATTCGATTTCGACGAGGCGGAGACTCGCCTCTTGTCGGCCCAGACGGTAAGTCCGGCTCAGCGCGCCATCAAAGCGGACCAGATACCGGCCTGTCGTGTAGGAGCCGGTCGGATCGTAGTCGGCGACATTCGGATACCAGAAGAACGGCCTCTGTGCTCCGTTGCAGGTTTCGTAGAACGCGCTCAGCGCCAGCCACTGCGCAAAAGTGAGCAGCTTGCCGATCTCCCAGGCATTCCGGCTCGCCTCAGCTTGGACTTCGGCCTGGTAACGTCCATCGGCATAGCCGCCGGACTCGCGCACCGGCCACGCCCGCGTCTCGCGAAACACCGAGCAGAGGCTGCTCGGCATCACCGCCGTCGCAACGGCCGCCGCCACGTTGCCGGGCATCAGATCTTCACCGCCATCGGATCACTCAGTGCGGTCAGCGCCGCCGTCCGGCCCAGGCTCTTCGAGATCCCCGCACTAAACGACGAAGTCACTGCGCCCTCGTTGTTGCGGACAAACTTCACGGTCTTCCCTTCGAGGAACCGCTCAGTGGACTCGCCGTCGGCTTGGATCGTCACATGGATGACCTGCTGCTGCGGCTGCTGCTGCGTGGTCCGGAGCCCGCCCAGGCCGGGCAGGCTCGAAGCATAGCCATACTGCTGGCCATTCATGGTGAAACCTGATTGCGAGAGCACGCCACCCTGCTGGGTCATCCACACGCCACGCGGCTTGTTGTCCGCGAGCCCGGCATTCTGGCCCGTCGCCATGGCATATTCAAACACCATGTCGCGCACCTGCGCCGACCGGATCGCTGCTTCGAGATTGCCGCCGAAACTCGACTTCGCCATCTCAACCACCGACCGGGCGAAGCCCTTGTCGACGGTGACCTTATAGATGTCGCGGATCTTGTCGATCGCCTTCTGATCCGACCCCTTCATGAACAGCCGAACGAAGCCCGCGGCCGCACCCGCCGCTGCGCCGATCGCCGCGCCCAGCGGCCCACCGTACTTGAAGCCGATCAGCGCGCCGCCGGCGGTGGTTTCAGCTAAGCCGGTCCAGCCGCCGCGCCTCAGGCCGTCCATCGCGAGGAGCCCGCCGCCAAGCAGCGCAGCATTCGAGCGGCCCAGGGCGGAGAGCTTCTGCGACATGCTGGCCGCCTGCCAGGTCGTGGCGGCGCCAGGCGCATACTGGACACCCCCGCCGAATCCCAGAAACTCCTTCAGCCCGGCGATGCCGCCCACGCCACGCGAGGCCATCGCCCCCGCAGACGCCTGCGCCGCCGGATTGAGCAGGGAAACGCTCGGCGGCAGAAACGGCGGAGTCCCCGCCATACCGGCGCTCCCGCCGAACACAGGCGCCGCGCCGATGCCGAGCAGGCCGCCCAAGCCGCCGAGCATCCCCGCGCCGCCGGAGGTGGCCGGACGCAGCGAGACCGACGTGCCGGCAAACATCTGCATCAGCATCGCCGCCACGCGCGAGGTGACCACATCCTTGATGGCGGTGAGCAGCGCCGTTTTGAGTGAATTCCCTATAGCTGACCAGATCGATTGGGATTTCGTCAGCAGTGCATCGAAGACACCCTCGGCCTGGCGTTTGAATGAATTAAAGATCCCCCGGTTGTGGTCCCGGACCATCTCGGCGGTCCGGTTGGCCGCATTCTGGCGTGCGGCGTCGATCGCCGCCGAGGTTTCTTGCTGGTTCGCCCGCTTGATTTCGTCCCGCTGGGCGCTCAGTTCCGCGATCCGTGACCGGATCTCCTCGGCCCGGTAGCCGAGCCGCGCCATTGCCGCTTCCTCCTCGATCAGCATCGTCGAGGTTTCAAGCTCGAACATCCGCATCCGGATCCCGTGGACCCGCCCGATGTGGTCAATCTCGATTTGCGCCCGCTGGGCCTCGACCGCCGCCTTCCGCTCGATGGTTTGGGCGTCGACGGCCTCAAGTGCACGCAAGCCGGCATCGCGCGCGAGCGTCGATCGCTGCTCTTCAATCCCCATCGTGCGGTCCAGGTGATCGAGGTTCCGGCGGGCGATCTCCTCGCCATATTCAAGGCGCTTCTGGTGGAGGGAGGCCTCGATGGCCAGCCGCCGCTGGGCCGCCTCCTGCTCAGCTTGAACGTGTTCTGCCAACTGTGCGCGGGTATCGCGCTGGAACTTCTCCCGGAACGCCGTCCAACGCAGCGAAAGTTCTTCGATGACGTTCTGCCAGGCACGCTTCGTCAACCCGGCTTGGTGCTCCACGCCCTTGTCGTCCGTGAACGTCGCCCATTTCTTGGCCTGGTCGCCGACTTGCGCCATCTCGCGGGCGAATCCAGATAGCCCGCCGCGCCGAGCCTCGGCCACAGCCTGAGCGGACTCCCGCTCGGCCGTGATCTGATGTTTCCCGATGTCTTTGGCCAGAGCCTCGGCTTCCGCCTTGCGTTTCCTGGCCTCCTCCGCATCAATGCCGACCCGATTCAGGTCGCTCATCCGCGTCCGGAACTCGTCGTTGTCGAAGGCGTCGAAGAACTCCTTGGCGCCCTGCTTGCCGCCAAACATTGCCTCGCGGACCTGCTCGAGCGAGTAGCCCATCTTTTTGAGATCCTCGATGGACTTGCCGGCGTTGATGGCCTCGTTGATCCGCTTCATGTCATCGGCGGTGCGCATCAGGCCCAGCATCTCTTCGTTGGCATCGAGGGCCCGCTGGTTCATCTCGTAGATCGCCGTAC
>JACZJQ010000234.1 GCA_014860455.1 Bryobacteraceae bacterium
TCCCCCCTCTGCGCCCCTTCCCGCGCCTGCCTCGCCTCCGGCCGTGAATACGAAAACTGCCGCGTCCCCTCCAATCAGGCCGACTACCCCGCCGGTGCACCCACCGTCTACAGCCATCTCCGCGACTCCGGCTATCACGTCATGGGCTGCGGCAAACTCGACCTCCACAAAAAAGCCAAGGACTGGGGCCTCGACGGCCGCCGCCGCAAGGCCGAATGGGGCTTCTCCGACATGATCGACAACGCCGGCAAAGGCGACGCCATCAACTCCGGCGCTATCGAACCCAAAGATCCTTACATGGCCATGCTCCACCGCCGCCACCTCGCCGCCGCCCATGTCGCAGATTTCAAAGCCCGCAAAAACTACGCCGCCACCCACATCACCCCCCTGCCCGACGACGCCTATTGCGACAACTGGATCGGCGCCAACGCCCTCCACCTCCTCTCCCGCGCCCCCGCTGCCTCCCCCTGGTTCCTCGCCATTAACTTCACCGGACCCCACAACCCCATGGACATCACCGCCTCCATGGCGCCCTCCGTCCGCAATCGCCGCTTCGCCCCGCCTCCCGGCAACACCCAGTTCGACGCCCCCACCCACCAACTCATCCGCCAGAACTACTCCGCCATGGTCGAAAACCTCGACCGCTGGCTCGGCCGCATGATCGACGCCATCACCTCCCGCGGTGAACTCAACCGCACCCTCATCGTCGTCTCCAGCGACCACGGCGAAATGCTCGGCGACCATTCCCTCTGGGGCAAGTCCGTCCCCTGGCAGGAATCCATCGGTGTCCCCCTCGTCATCGCCGGACCCGGCGTCCAACGCTCAAGGGTCGCCGGCAACGCCACCACCATCCTCGACCTCTCCGCCACCTTCCTCGACTACGCCCGCGCCCAGCCCCTGCCCGAAATGGAGAGCCTCTCCCTCCGCCCCCAACTCGAAGGCCGCGCCAAGCCCCGCCGCACCCATGTCCGTTCCGCTCTCGGCCCCTGGCGCGCCGTCTCCGATGGCCGTTACAAACTCGTCACCGGCTACCGCGAATCTCCCCGCCAGCTCTACGATCTCCGCGACGACCCCCTCGAGCAGCGCGACATCGCCTCATCGAAACCCGCCATCGCCCGCCGCCTCGAAGCCCTTATTCGTACCTCAGCGCCTCGGTCGGGTTGAGCCGCGATGCCCGGTTCGCCGGCAGTGTCCCGAAGACCAATCCCACCAGCACCGAAACCCCCAGCGACGCCGCAATCGCCGCCCCCGAAACCGGGATCTGTACTTCCGGCACGAAGATCCCCACCGTCACCGGCACCGCCACACCCAGCAGTGTCCCCAGCACCCCGCCGCTCACACTGATCAACACCGCCTCGATCATGAACTGCATCTGCACATACCGCCGTGTCGCCCCGATCGCCATCCTGACCCCGATCTCGCGCGTCCTTTCGGTCACCGTCACCAGCATGATGTTCATGATCCCTATGCCCGAAATCACCAGCGCGATCGCCGCCACCAGCAACAGCACCACCGTCAGAATCATGGAGATGTTCTTCGCCGTATCCAGAATCGCTGACAGGTTCTCCACCCTGTACCGCGCCCCCGGCCTGTGACGGCTTTCTACAATCCGTCTCACCTGCTCGGTCAGCCCGACCACGCTGGCCGCATCCCGCGCCTTCACATACAACGGATCGATCCTCTCCACCGGCGAAAAATACCGCATCACCGTAATCGGCAGCACCAGCGTCTCCCGCGTCAACTCCGACAGCCCAAAGCTGTCGTTTCTTTCCTTGAACACGCCAACCACGGTGAACTGAATCCGGTGAATCTTCACCGGCCTGCCCACGGCCGCCTGCGGGCTGCCATACAACCGCCGCGCCAGGTCGTCGGTCATCAGCGCCACTTTGGCCCGCAGTGTCGTGTCCGACGTGTCGATAAACCGCCCGGCCACAATCACCAGGTCGCGGATCAGCGCATAGTCGCCGTCCACGCCCAGCAGCGTCACGTCCTGTTCGCGCCCGCCCATGAACGCCCGGTCGTAGCCCGGCTGCACCCCTGTCGACGCCACAATCGAGGCGCCCAACTGCGCCCGGATCGCCTCCACGTCGGCGATCTTGATGTAGTCGGCGTCCACCGTCCGCCCCGTCACCTGCGCCCCTTCGTAATAGGCGTAGACCATGTTTGATCCAATCGACGAAATCTGGTCGAGAATATACTCCCGCGACGTCAACGAGATCGTCACCACCAGAATCACGCTCGCGTTGCCGATCACCAGCCCCAGCGCCGTCAATAGCGTCCGCAGCCGGTTCGCCCTCAGCGCTTCCCAACTGAACCGCAATGCTTCGCGTATGTCCATGCCCAGTCTCCAGTGTATCCGCCGCCGCCCGCCCTGACCGAGGCCGCGCGCGAAGCAAGCGGGTCCCAGACTGTGCCTCCCGGCGCCGCTCTCAGTCGAGTAGTGCGGTCCCCTGGACGGCGGCAGGAGCAGCCCATGTCCCCCTTCTGTGGGCCACCAGGGAGCGCCCGCCGCGCCCGGCCCCGAATCAACACCTCCCT
>JACZJQ010000022.1 GCA_014860455.1 Bryobacteraceae bacterium
CGTCGCCGCTCAGCAGGATTGACCCGGGTGTGCTCATGAGAAGAGAGCCACCTGGGAGAAGGGCGGAGGGATTTCCTTTCCAAGGAGGGAGGTTTGAGTTCCGAGTAGTTTGATTGCGCCGAGGTGAGGTGTAAGGAACGAGGGCAGTGGGCTCAGGAACTCCGGCGACGGAGGCAGTCGTTCCAGTCCTTGGCGGGAGGAGACAGTCGGTGGACGGAGGGATGGAGCTGGATCATGCGCTGGGCCATGGCCTCACCGGTGGGATCAGCGTCGAAGCCGCAGTAGATGGGTAAGTCCTGGGCGATGAGGGTACGCAGCCATGCGGGGTCGGGTCTGGCCCCGGAGGTGGACAGGCAGCGGTACTGTGGATGAAGTGCATGGCAACTGAGGGCGTCGATGGCCGACTCGCACAGGACGATGGCTTGGGCGGCGGCGACGGAGACGGAGAAGAAGCCACGGTCTTTGCGGGAACCCGGAGCCAGGCCACGCCAGGACCTGGCGGTGGTGCCGCGGAGTTCGGCGCCGACGGCGGTGGCGGCGGTGTCGCCCAACAGGAAGACCGCGTTGGCGTGGGCATCGGCGTAGAGGATCCCCGATTCACGGAGCGGCAGGAGCAACGAGCACGGCAGTCTTCGTTCGTCGATGAGGTAGCGTTCGACGCGCGGCCAGTGGTGCGCGACCGCAGGGGGGAGGGTCAGTATCCGGGGTGCGGACACGGCGGCTGGCTGAGTCGGGGCGGTAACACCAAAACGAGCTTCCAACCATTCGAGCGCCTGGCCAAAGCCGACCTGGCGCACGTGCATGACCAGATCGATGGCGCCGCCGCCCCCGACGTCCAGGTTCCAGTTGATGAACTTGGGGCCGGTGACGGAAAGCACGCCACGGGCGGTGCGCCACTTGGCCGGGTCATGAGGATCGGCAGTCGCCTCCAAGGCCACCAGGACCCGGGGTAGCGGCAGGGTGCGCAGGCGATCGGCTCGATCGCGCCAGTTCACGGTTCCTCGGGCATCCTGCCGCGCAAGGAGACCCCATCCTTGAGGTTGAAGAGGTGGCTGGCTTCGGTAAGGCGGTCGATGAGCGCGGCGGTGAGATGGGTGTTTTTGAGGAACGAAGCCCACTCGCTAAAACCCAGGTTGGTCGTGATGAGCGTCGAGCGTTGTTTGTGACGTTTGTGCAGGAGGGTGAAGAAAAGGCCGACTTGCGCGGGTTCGGCCTCAACGTAGCCAATTTCGTCGATCAAAAGTATGTCGTATTGCAGATAGCGGCGGATGACCCGGGCTTGGGAGCGGTCGGCCTGGGAACGATGCAGTTCGTGGAGCAGATCGGCGAAGAGAACGTAACGGCCGCGGGCGCCTTGCTCGATGGCCTGGATGAGGAAGCTGGTGGCCAGGCCGGTTTTGCCCACGCCGGTGCCGCCCATCCAGATGATGTTCTGCTTGTCTTTGAGAAAGGCCAGGGAGTCGTAGAGGGCCATGATCTTCTTCTTGTTGAGCTTGGGCTGACGATGGAAGGGAAAGGTGTCCATAACCCAAAGTTCCGGGATTTTGGCGTGCTTGAGCCGCTGCTGACGGGCCTGGTCGCACTTGAGCCGGTATTCTTCCTCGATCACGCGGGTCAGGAACCGGGCATGCGAGAGATTGGATTGGGCGGCGGCCTTGAGGTGTTCATCCCAGCGGGCCAAAAGGCCCGACAGGCGCAGATACTTCAGCTGTTGAGCGAGGGTGTCATTCATCATAGCGCGAGAGGTCAGGGGTGTCGGTCAGCGAGCCCTCCTGATAGGCGGGGCGCTTTTCCAGATCGGGATCGACCAGGGGGTCGGGCAAGGCGGTGTCGTCCAGGAGCAGCCGGGCGATGCGTTCGAGGGTCTCCAGGCTGGTGATGTGATAGCGGTGGGCCCGCTCCACGGTGCGCCGGAACAACGCCGTGCCCCAGCGCTGGTGCCGTGTCCAGAGCCGACGCAGGAACTGGTGGCGCAACACCGGAGTGCCGAGGATGAAGTCGACGTAGGCGGCCACCTCCGGGGCCAGGGCACGCAGGCGCTTTTCCTCCTCCTGACTGGAGAGCTTCAGATTGCGGGGGCGATAACGCGCCGGCTGGCCGGGCGCGCGCACGATCTGGTTCTTCACGTCCCAGGGCAAGAGGGAGTATTCGATCACCGCGCGGCGGTCCTGGCAAAGGACCAGGTGACGCAGATAACGCAACACCTGGACTTGTCCGCGGCCGGTGCCGGGAACCTCGTAGTAATTGGCGTCGACGGCGACGTAGCCGTATTCGTCGACGGAACGTTCCAACAGTTGGTAGGGCGCGGGCAGATGGCGGGGCAGTGGGGTCAGGAACTGGCGTTCGTGCTCGAAGGCCTGGGCGGGAATGAGGCCGGCCTTGCCCTGGGGCCGCTGTTCCATCCGCACGGTCGACCACTCCAGGGCCTGGCGGTTGAGATCCTCCAGGTTGGCGAAGGTGCGGCCGGGGATGAAGTTGGTTTCGACCGTCGAGAAGCTGCGTTCCTCGCCGGCTTTGCGATCGGAATGTCCGCGGGCATGGCAGAGGAACTTGAACCCATAGGCTCGGGCGAAGGCTTCCATCTCCGGCACCATCACCGCGTGGGCGCCCAGACCGTACCAACGCGCCAGGTTGGTGTTGTCGATGACACAGAGTCGCGGCGCATACCCCCAGTGCATCAGGGCCAGATGCAGGAAGCATTTCATATGAAAGCGGTCAAACACGGGGTAGAACTGCAGATACCGGCGCTTGGAGTAACGCAGGTAAAGCAGGCTGGCTTGCAGCCGCAGCCGCCGGGAGCCCACCAGCAACTTGAACGGGCTGGTGTCGTGCTGCATCTCCGCCCCGGGCTCATCGGGCACCCGCTGACAACGCTCCGGACTCGGACCGGTGATGCCCAGATCCCGCAGCCGCCGCGTCAGGGTCGAGTATTTGACCACGATGCCGTGCTCTTCCCGCAGTTTTTCCATCATCCGTTGGGCGTAGCCTGCACATTCCTGGTGCAGTTGGCGCAACCGGTCCGGATCCAGCACGACTCTGGGAGGACGAATGGGCGGAGGCATCTGCCCGGACTGGGCGATGATCCGCCGCACCACATTGCGACTGAGGTGGAGTTGACGGGCAATGGCCCGCTTGGAAACACCTTCCTGATGCAACAGGAAGACCGCTTTACGCTTGTCCACAGTGATCATGGAGAGCTCGAAGGGTTTGGGTGAAGGCGGGCAGTCGGGAGAGCAGTCCGGCGCACAGCAAATGCGCCTGCGCGCGAAACGGTCGGCTGGAAAGCCGGCGCCCATCGGCACTCTTGCTCAACAGGCGGACCAGGAGCTTCTGGGTCTGTTCCAGATCCGCCACCACCACGCGTTCAAACTCGCTGCAGCCGTCCGGATCCTCGGGCAGATCCTTGAGCTGTTGCAGCGGCAAGGCCAGATGCCCCTGGCGGATCTGCTCCCGCAACGACTCCGGGCCCCGAAAAAATCCGTGCGCCAACTGCTCGATCTGCCGGGCGCTGAGTTTTTTGCCACGCAATGCCGCCACGAACTCGTCGACGGCCACCGCGCCCTTTAGACGCCTAAACGGGCGGAGGGTGTAGAGATACGAGTAAACCGGGAAGGCTCCGTCGAAGAGCGTACCGCGCACGAGCGGACTCAGTTCCGCCAGCACGCCCAACCGCACACTCACCCAGGCGGGACTGCGCCCAACCTGCTGGCCGATCTCGGCCACGCTCAGGCCACCGACACCTTTGAGTTCGTCCAGGAACCGGGCCTGTTCGAGCAACGACAACGCGTGATCGTTGGCCGCGCGTAACAAACAGACGATGCCCGCCGTCTCGTCGGTGGCCAGCGCCACAAACGGCACCGTGGCCAGATGCAGCTTCCGGGCGCAGCGCAGACGCTTAAAACCATCGAGTAGGATCCGCACGCCCAAGACCTCGACCCCCTGCAACGGTTGCCGGATGCCTCCCGCGGCGATCGCCGACAAAAGCCGGGCTTCGGCCGCCGGCGATTTGAGCCGGCAGCCCTCGTAACGAAGATCCAACCGGGCCACTTCCACCAGCGCGGTGGCGCTCGACGCGCGTTCGGGATGTTCAGGGCGGTCGTTCATTGAACCAGGCCACACCCTGATCCAACCGGCGCGTGCGCACCATGCGGTGTTGTCTCCCCGTCCGCTCCAGCATCCCGATCACCTCCCAGCGCTCGACCCGCCGCCCTTCGATCAGCCCGACCAACACGCACACATACGCCAGGATCCCTCGCAGGCTCCGCGAAGCCCAATCCACGGGAGCCGGCACAGCTTTCCTCCCTCGCGACCGCCGTTTTCCGTTGAGGGCTTGCTTCTTTACCTTACCCTCCGGCTCCCGGTAATACGCCACACTGCGCCGCGTCGACTCCCGCCGCCGATGCTCCCGGCTACAGCCAAACGGACATCCCAAATCCTCCCGCCCGGCGTTGCGCCGGTCGGTCAGAAAAAAGATCCCGCAGTGCCAGCATCGCGCCTGGCACTTCCGCAGCCATGGCTGGTTCCGCAATACCGATCGCAGCTCGACGTAATACGCCAACACCACCGGCGCCACCGCTTCATCCCGATACCACCCCGGGTCGAACCGAAATCCCGCTACGATCTGCGTTGCAAAAAAGCCAGGCTCTCACTATGAACACTGAAGTTGGTTAAAGCACCCTTGTCCTACCAGAACGGCCCTCGGCCGTCGAGGCGGGGCAAGGGTTTTCTTCCCCCCTCAACTTCACTCCTTGGAAAGGAAATCCCTCCGCCCTTCTCCCAGGTGGCTCTCTTCTCATGAGCACACCCGGGTCAATTCTCGTGAGCGCTAACGTGCAGGAAGCGGTTGACGAAGATTTCCCCGTCCAGGCGCATCGATTTGGTGACTCCCCCCTGGCGATAGTCCTTGTACTTGAAGGTCACGGACTGATCGTCGCATTCCAAAAGCCGGCTGGAGCCGATCACCATGCGATGGGTGTAAAGGCTGGCGTAACGCAGGAACGGTTCCGGACCGGCGAACGGCCGCTGCGCGTAGACCTCCCACGGTTTGCTGGCGGCGATCCGCAACTGATCAGGGAACTGGCTCTCGGTGAGGGGATCGGGGAAGACGAGTTTGCCCTCGGCATAAAGTGTTTCGAGTCGGTGGAGGAGACGGGCGCGAAAGACTTTGCTGACGGCTTTGATGGGTAAGAGGAAGCGGGCCTGGTCGGAGAGTTTGGGTCGCACCCAGCGGCCCTGGGCGTCGATGCCGCCCTGGGGAACGACGTAGTGGGTGTGCGGATGGTAGACCATCGTTTGACCCCAGGTGTGCAGGACGCCCAGGAACCCCAGTTGCGCCCCCAGGAATTGCGGGTTCCTGCGGAAGTCCAGCAGCGTGGAACTGGATTGGGCGAACAACTCCTGGTAAAGGAGCTTGCGGTTGTAGAGGAAGACGACGTGGAGCTCGCTGGCGATGGTGAAGACCACGTGGAAGTAGGGCACCGGCAGCAGCCGTTCCTGCTGACGTTGGAGCCATTCGTGGCTGCGGGCACCCTGGCAGATGGGACAATGTCGATTGCCGCAACTGTGATACACGGTGTGAACGTTGCCACACCGTTCGCATTCCCATTGGTCCTCGCCCAAGGCCGGGGTGCGACAGGCCTGGATGCACCACGCCGCGCGCCGTTGCTCCGTCGAAACCTTCGAGCTCTGGCGATAGCGCGGATAGAACCGTCGGAACACCTGGGCGAGCGTCGGCCGCTCGATCACCTCCATGCGGGGGATTCAACGCCGATCCTGGAAAAACGCCACTCCTTTTCCGCGGCCAATTCTCTTTATGCCATTCCATGCTCACGCAAAGGCGGCAAGCTCGCCAAGGGGGAGACTGTCCCTCCTCCCTTGGCGGGCTCTGCGGGCTTTGCGGGAGAAGCGCCCGGCGGCGCCTCACTCCGGGCGATAAAGTGACGGCTCCTGCCTTTCTCCACGCGGGAACGACTTCTCAGGAAGCGTACGCCGGAGTTCTTTGCGCGCAATCACCAGGTCAATTACCGTTCAGAGCTGCAGACGTACCCGCCCGCGTGAGGTACGCACCAACCCGCACGGAACGCGCGCTTCGTCCAACGATGAGGCCAGCCATGCCGGACCAAGGGCGCTCGATTGAAACGGAGACGCTCTCCCGGCATTGGCTGGGCCGATTTGTTGGACGCGCTCTGCGAGTGTGAGTGCATCATCTGCCGAGAACAATCATCGCCGTGGAACCGATGAGCGCCAGGAGTGAAAACAGGATTAGGAACCAGCCGAGCGCTTGAATCCACGGTCGTACGTTCTGCTGATCAGGTTCTCGCCTGAGGCTCAGCCAGAAACCCAGAGGGAGGAACAACACCAGAACGCCACGATACTGCCCTCCCATCAACAGGACTCCAGCCGAGAGCACTGCCACGCAGGCGCTACCAATTGTCCATTGTATGCTGGT
>JACZJQ010000235.1 GCA_014860455.1 Bryobacteraceae bacterium
GCTAAGGAAAGCAGCCAAACGCAGCGTCGATGCACTCTGGATCATGATCGGCAACCTGCTCGACTCACTCACGCCAAACGAGTGTTCGAACTACTTCTCGTCTTGTCTATATGTTAACAATTGAATCGAAACTGCTCTAGCCTGCAGATCGGCTTTGAATGGCTGACCAAAGCAATCAGGGACTGCTTTCAAGCTTTCTCCGTCAGCGCAGGTTCAACGCGGTGAGGCGGCATCTGCGCGGGCAGGTACTCGACTACGGCTGTGCCTCAGGCTCATTGGCCGCGATGGTGGACGCTGGCAACTACCTGGGGGTTGACATCGACGCCGGCACGATCGAGTCGGCGAGGCGGCGCTTTCCACGGCATCAGTTTCTGCTTGGCGGCATTGATGACGGCCGGCGATTCGACACCGTTGTCTTGCTGGCCTTGATCGAGCACGTGAAGCAACCGGCGACCTTTCTCGCCGGCCTGGCACAGCGTCTTGCGCCGGGCGGGCGAATCGTGATGACAACGCCCCACCCGGCTTTCCGGCGAGTCCATGATTGGGGAGCGCGGATCGGTCTGTTCAGCGCCGCCGCCGCCGAGGAGCATGAGTCTTTTCTGGGCTTGAAAGAGGTCCAGGCGATCGCCGCGGAGGCAGAGATCAGGCTCGTGGACTACCGGCGGTTCCTATTCGGCGCAAATCAGTTGTTTGTCCTCGAAAGCGTCTCCGGATCGGGAAGGCGAGAGGCGGAGTAGGCGGCACGGCAACCTCCCCGCTGATGCCCCATCCCGCGGGTCTTCCGCGTCTCCGCCGGTTCACCACTTCGGGTCATTCACTGTCCTTCCCCATTCCTCGCTCGTCTGTTTTGCAACTCGCGCATCAAAAATCGAGCCGTTTTCTTCCTTCTCTGCGCCAGCCGGTTCATTCACCGGGGAAGACAACCCGCAGAAGCGGCGCCCATCCCGGTTTCAGCCGGCCTCGGGCTGGTAGAATCGCTAGTGATCCCCACGCGCTTCCACTGAAGCCTCAAGTGACCTCAAACTCAACAAACCGGCCGGGCACAAGTGAAGGAACCAGCGCTGAGTCTGTGTGGAACTCCATGGTTGCCCGAACGGTCTCCACCGGCAATTGCACCCATTGCGGTGCATGTGCCGGGCTGAACCCGGCGCTGATCGGCTTCTCGGCGAGCGGCCGGGGGCCATTGCCAACACGGCTTCGCGACTTTCAGCCCTCTGACCAGTTTGGCCTGGCGCTCGCCGATGCCGTCTGCCCAGGTCGCGGTGTTCCGTTTTCCGAACTCTTCCAGTGGCTTGGCCGCGAATGCCATTCCCGGCTCATGGGCCCCTACGCGAAGTTGTTCACAGGACATGCCACCGATCCGGCCATCCGGCTGCAAGCCGCGTCCGGCGGAATCCTCTCGCGGGTTCTCATCGAACTGGTCGAATCGGGCCGCGTCAGCGCCGCCGTCCTGATCCGTCAGGGCGTGCCATCGCCGGAGCATGCCTCACCAGTCATCGCCCAAACCCGCGACGAAATTCTCGCCTCGGCCCAGAGCGTCTATGCCGTCACGCCGATGCTCGACGTCCTGCCCCAACTCGACGGCGTCCAAGGCAGACTGGCATTCGTTGGATTGCCCGATCAGGTCGCCGCTATGCGCATGTTGCAGGCCGCCGGTCATCCCACGGCCTTGCGCTTCGATTTCATCGCCGGCCCCTACACCGGTACCAACATGTACCACGGCGCCGTCCGCGCCTTTCTGCGCGCACAGGGCGTCAAGGATTCCGTGCCGATCGAGAGCCTGAAATGGCGCGCCGGAGAGTGGCCCGGCTATCTGGAGGTGAGAACCGCCGGCGGCGCAACATACCGGGCCGAAAAGTTCTACTACAACTACCTGATTCCGTTCTATGTCTCGCTGGCCTGCCAGTTGACACCCGATTTCTCGAACGAACTGACGGATCTCTCGGTAGGCGATGCCTGGTCGCCTCACTTCGAGAAGATGCGGGGCGGCCATTCGGTCATCGCGGCGAGAAGTCCACTGGCCGTTGAGATTCTGGAATCGCTCGCTGCCCGGGGCGAGATCCGGATTGATCCAATCGAGGAGGAGACGGCGCTGGCCATGCACGGCCACATGTTGGATTTCAAAAAGCGTGGATCGTTCATTCGCATCCGCCGCCGGGCATCGAGAGGAATCCCGGCACCGGATTTCGGGTATTTTCCGGCAGCAATCCCCCTTTCCCGCCTGGCGGTGGAGACTGTGATTTCGGGCAGTTTCGCATTGGGGAGGAGCGGCTGGGCCCGGCGGGCGGTAGAAATGCTGCCGCTTGCGTTCGCGGGTCGCCTCTTCAATCTCCTTCGGAAGACCTGGAAGGGCATGTCAAAGCCGACAAAGCGAAAGGGTCTGGCATCGGCCGCGTTCATTTCCAAAAGCAGCCCGGAACGCTGGGGCGAGTTGATGGCGTTTAGAGAGAAGGCGCGTCGATGAAGGACCAACTCGAGCAATACGCCTTAGCCCACTACCGGCGAGTGCTGACACAGATGGACCGCGATCCTCACTCGCCGACCTACGGGTGCTTTGACCGCAATTACTGGCATTACAAGGTCCGCGACTTCCCCTCGTCCATCCTCCAACAGGGAGTGTTCACGATCGAGGCGGTCCGTAAAGGCCGGCTGCCTGGCGTCACCGCACCTGCCGGCATCCTCGGCTGGGCGCTGGCGTCAATCAACGCACTCTCGCGCCAGGTGAACCGGTTCGGCGCCGTGGACGAGTATTATCCGTTTGAGCACAGCTACCCGGCGGCGGCGTTTGGTCTGCTCGCCGCCTCCCGCGTGCTGTTCGATTGGTCAAACGGGAAGCCCGGGCTGCTGGACGAGGTCAATTGGGCTGGGCTGAGGCGGCTGGCGCACCATCTGCTGGGACGCGTTGAGTCGCAGGCCTCGAATCAGCAGGCCGCCGGACTCGCGGCGCTCGCGCTCGCATCGCGCGTGCCGCAATTTGAGGTCCCTGAGAGCAAGGTGGCCGCCAAAGCCGCCGCCTTTTTCGCCACACAACACTCCGAGGGATGGTTTGAGGAGTATGGCGGCCCGGATTTCGGCTACCTCAGCGTCACTATCGACGCGCTAATGGACTACCACGAGGCGACAGGCGACCCCGTGGCGCTGGATGCGTCCAACAGGGCAGTGGGATTCCTGAATCGAGTTCTGGCATGCGATGGAAAGCTTCCATCAACGTTGAACAGCCGAAACACGGACTATGCAGTCCCATGCGGTATCGTTCGGCTGGCGGCCTCCAGCGGTGAGGCGTCATGGCTGGCGCACCGGTTGTTTGGCGATGCCGCGGCAGCCGGCAAGCATTTCCTGTGGGCCACCGACGACCGCTATCACGCCCATTACATCTTTGCGTCAGTGGTTCGGGCCTTGGATTATGTTCCGGCGGTCCAGCCGCCCGTGGCTCCCGTATTGAGCGAGTCGGAGTGGATGCCCGGAGCGGGCTACTGGATCGTCCGCCGGCCTGATTCAACCGTCTACATCGCTGCCAACAAGGGAGGATTGACCCGGGTCCACCGCACCGGCAAGCCCGCAATCGCCGACCATGGGTGGCGCGCTCAGTCGCCGGGCGGAGGCGTGTTCACCTCCAATTGGTGGAGCCCTCCCGCCCGTATTGAGCGTTCGGAAGACTCGGTCACCATCTCCCACACTCTCCAGGCCTGCCGCTTCCGTGTGCCGACTCCTTTTCGCCACGCCGCATTGCGTCTGCTCGCCTTCACTCTCCGGCAGCGCGTCATCGGAATCCTGAAACGGCTGTTGATCTTCCGTCCCGGCCATGCCGCGGGCCCATCTTACAGCCGTATTGTCAGAGTGTCGAGAGACAGGGTACGGATTGAGGACCGCTTTCGAAACCTCAACGGACTGGCGCTGTCCCGCTCCCCAAGGCAGAACCTGCGCCACGTCGCCAGCGCGGACAGTTTCTCGATCGAGGAGTTCGACTCAATGGCCGAGGCGGTGCGGCCGGCAACTGAACCCCAGGTTCGGGAAATCGATTTGTAATGGCAAAAATCCTGAAATTCCTGGCGGCAGGGTTGCCGGCATTCCTGGTCGCCGTGCCCCTGAACTGGCTGCTGGTCTCCTGGCTCGGCTGGCCCAAGCCGGCGGCCTATGCGCTGGTGCTGTTGGTTCAAGTCACGGTGAATTTCTTCGCCTGCTTCTACCTGGTCTTTGAGCGCAGGACCGGCAGGCCCACACTGGCGCAATACTGGCGGTTCGTGTCAGGCATCGCGGCGTTCCGGGCGGCCGATTGGGCCGCATACACAGTGCTGGTCGAGTGGGTTGGAGTTCCCTACCTGGCTGCCCAGTTGCTCAACGTTGCCTTGTTCGCAGTCCTCAAGTACCGTTTCTCGGCCTCGGTTTTCGAAGGGGACCGGACAAAAGGCTAACCGGAGTGAGGCCGGGCGAAGCGTGCGCGACGGCCTTCCCTGCGTATGTCTTCGAGGATTCTGCGGTTGGCGGCCATCAGATCCGCGACCAGGCCGAACAACCAGATCTGCAAGCCTCCGAGAAGGAGAATGGAGGCTGCCACCAGGCTGGGGATATGGACCCTACCTGTGACCGGGTACTCGACGTGGTTCAAGTACAGCCAGCGTACGGAAAGAGCGACTCCGGCCACCACCACCGGCAAGCCGGCGAGGAAAAGAAACTTCAACGGCCGGTAGATCATGTAGATCCTGAACATGGTGAACAATGAGCGTGTTACGTAGCTCCAAATCGACTTCACGAGCTTGGACGGCCTGAGGTCGCCGTTCACCCGGATGGGCACCGAGATGACGCGCATCCCCGTCGAACCGGCCTGGATGATGGTCTCAAGAGTATAGGTATACCTGTTGAATACTTGGAGTTCGATCGCGGCCCGCCTTGAGATGGCGCGAAAACCGCTCGGGGCGTCGGTCACGTCTGCGCCACTGATTGTCCGGACCACACGGCTGCCGAGTTTTTGCAGCAGTTTCTTAATCGGAGAGAAGTGCTGGATGGTCTCAATCGGACGAGCGCCGATGACAATGTCGGCTTCGCCGCGCAGCACCGGAGCGGTTAGCTTCGGGATGTCGAGCGCCTGGTACTGGTTGTCGGCATCTGTGTTGACGATGACATCGGCGCCGGCTGCGAGGGCGGCGTCCAACCCCTCCGTGAACGCTCTCGCCAAGCCGCGGTTGTAAGGCAATTGGATCACATGATCCACGCCA
Organism: Bryobacteraceae bacterium; assembly: GCA_014860455.1. Taxonomy (GTDB): domain Bacteria; phylum Acidobacteriota; class Terriglobia; order Bryobacterales; family Bryobacteraceae; genus PNKE01. The sequence goes on from JACZJQ010000235.1 coordinate 5,214, forward strand.
AACTCCCTGGCGACATCCAAGGTCCGGTCCCGGCTGCCGTCGTCGATCACCAGCCACTCGACCTCGTCGAAGCCCTCGACATGGCTGGGCAGTTCACTCAGAGTGATCCCCAGTGTTTGCTCTTCGTTGTAACAAGGGACCTGTATAATGAGTTTCATGCGTATCGGCTGCTGTTGGCCTGGCTGGGATGCAACAACAGGCCGGGTTACCCGGCTATTATAAGCAATTCAGGTTGAGAAAAAGGGATCGCCTCAGGTTTTCAATGTGACTGATCTTTTTCTTCATCTGCTTCATGAGTTCGGTCCGGCCGCCATCCTTCCTGCAATCGCAGCGGCAACGCTGTTCTTCGCCAGACTGCGGACCAGCGAAACCGGACGGACTCCGTCATGGTGGAGGCGGGTGGAGGCCAAGTGGCTGGCGCTTGCACGCCGGCCGGTCCTGGTGGCGGCGATTCTTTGCTCCATTCAAATCGCCGGGGTTGCGGTCCGTTTCGCCACAGCCGGTCCGCCTGTTCCCCGCGTCCACGACGAATTCAGCTACCTGATGGCCGGCGAGACTTTCGCTTCCGGGCGATTGGCCTACCCGACGCATCCGATGTGGGTCCATTTCGAGAGCCCTCACATCTTCCACGTTCCTACCAAGGCGTCGTTCTATCCACCCGGCCAGTCCATCGCCCTGGCGGTGGGATTTCTGTTGGGCCACCCGTGGATCGGCGTCATTCTGAGCACACTGTTGATGATCGTGGCTGTTTATTGGTCTGCGCGACAGTGGCTGGCTCCGTTCTGGTCGCTTCCAGTTGGAATCCTGGGACTGCTGATGGTCCTGGGCACTTATTGGACGAATTCCTATTGGGGCGGCGCTGTGAACGCGATTGCGGGCGCGCTGGTGCTTGGAGCCGCAGGGATCCTGAGGCGCCGCCCATCGAGGCTCCATCTTGCCCTTTTGGTGGCGGGGATCGCGCTTTGTGCCATCACACGTCCGTTTGAAGGATTGGTCCTTTCGCTGTCCACCTGCGGGTGGCTGCTGTTCCGAGTTGCAAAACAGGAAGGCGGTGCGTTGCGCAACCACCTGCGAACCGCCCTTCCGGCCGTGGCCGTCCTGTCCGCCTCTGCCGGCATGTTTCTCTATTACAACTACGCGGTGACCGGCAACCCGCTCAGGATGCCCTACAGCGAAGGGGTGGACCAGTATATCGCCAGACGTAAATTCCTGTTCGAGAAAGACCCTCCCACTCCGGCCTACAGGCACAAAGTGTTGCGCGAAGTCTATATTGGACTCAAACGCGAGGGATTTTCGCCGTACTGGCGAATGCTGGACAACTTCAGCAGGGCGAACACCATATTCCTCGGGATGGCGCTGCTGCCGCTGTTACTCTTTGCGTTGACCCTGCCTCTGCGCGGCTGGAGAGGCAATCTGCTGCCGCCCATCCTGCTCACAGCGGCGGGTGTTGGAGCGATGCTTACCATCCCTTGGGTCCATCCACACTACTACGCTCCGTTTGGCTCTGCCGCTCTCATTGCGACGGTGGCGGCGCTGCGGGTAGCGCGGTGCTTTGAGCGGGCCTCCGGCCGCCGTGGGTGGGTTATTGTCGCAGCCGCCATGATCCTTCTCGCGGCACGCGGGGGGGCCCACGTCAGATGGCAGATCACGGTGGATCCCTCGAAGACTCCAATTTGGGCAAGCCGAAGACACTCGATCGAGTCGGCCCTGTCGGCGACACCGCATTCTCACATCATCCTCGTCCGCTACTCGCCCAGCCACGATTGGAACAACGAATGGGTCTACAACCGCGCGGACATTGACCGCGCGCCCGTTGTCTGGGCACGCGAGATGGGCCCTGAACAGAATGCGCGCCTTCTCGAATACTTCAACGAACGAAAGGCATGGCTCCTTGAAGCCGACGCCGCCACGCCCAGACTTAAGCCGCTCCCTCGCCCCGGCCGTTGATCTGGATCAGCCCGGTGTCTGAAGGGGGTGTTGGCGGCTTTGGCGGGGTGAGCCAGCGCGCCGGGAGTTTCGCCAGATAAATCAGCCGTTCCACCCACGGCAGCAGGCTGCGGACCGTGCGTCCGTGGAAGACAAGGCTGCCGGCCACCAGCAACGGGTGAGGGATCGTCGTGCAGCAGCGTGCGCAGATGCCGATCTCCCCTGCCCTGCCCGCGGCGTGAAGCCGGCGCATTTCGCGCATCGCCGGGCCGTTAAAGATTCCGGTCAGAGGCGTCTCGCCGATGCGGCCGACGGGTGAGCCGTCGAGCATGTAGCTCTGGCAGCAGGGGTAGACATCGCCGCTGTGCTTCACATACATGGCGCCGCGCCAGAGGTAGTGGCAGGGGTATTTCCAGTCCGAGGCGGCGTGGCCCGAGTCCGGCCGCATGAGGTTGGTTTCGTCTTCCTTGATGCGGATGAGGTCGACGCCGGGCACCGAGCGCCAGAAGCGGATGAAGTCGTCGACCTCGGCCGCGTTGCCGTCCATGCGGACCAGTTGGACGACGATCTGAGGCCGTCGGCCGCGCTCGTGCTTCATGCGGCAGAAGCGGACGAAGTTGTCGCGGACACGCTCGAAGCTGGCGCCTTTGCGGTAGAACTCGAAGGTCTCTTTCCTGGCCCCGTCGAAGCTCAAGGTGATGTGTTCGAGATGCGTCGAGAGCATCCGCTCCGAGGCCTTTTCGTCCAGCAGCGTGCCGTTGGTGGAGATGAGCGACGAGATCGAATGCTGGTGGCAGAGTTCGATGCGGTCGTAGATCCTGGGGTCGAGCAGGGGTTCGCCCAGCCCGATCAGCATCATGTGCTCGGCGGTCTGGCCGGCTTCGGCGACCAGGGTGCGGAAGACATCGTCGGTCATGTCCTCCTTTGGCTGCTTATGGGTCTCGCGGGGGCACATCGGGCAGTAGATGTTGCACTTGGCCGTGGTTTCGACGATGTACTCCACCGGCAGCGCCTCCACCGCATCGCGGCGGCGCAGATAGGCCAGCAGCAGTCTCCACCGGTTGAAAGCCCGCATCAGCGTTCCGTGGGACCATTGTAGCGTCCCCGGAGCCGCCGGCCCCGTCAGCGAGTCAGTTTCCAGACCCCGTTCGCCAGCCCGACTTTGAGTTCGTGTTCGTTGCGTTCGCCCGCCTTGTTCTCCGACAGCTTCACGTCGGCCACCGAGCCCCTCACCGTCACCTGGACGGTCTTCAGCTTCAGGGATTCCTCGGCCATCCCGGCGAACATCTCCAGCGCTGTCTTCTGCCCCTGTTGCTTCACGGCTTCAGCCAGCATCACCTGCGAGTCGGCGTCCATCGACATCCGGATCGCCTCGAGGTCTTTCTTCTTGCACGCCGTCAGGAACGCGACAACCGCCTTGTACTGCGGGCTCTTGAGCGCCTCGGCTCCGGTGATCGTCGCCGTCACCTTTGGCATGGGGATGACGGGTGTCCTGAACTCGGCTTCCACCCTCCAAGGCCCCTCTCCCAAGCCGCCCATCGTCTCCTTCATCCAGACTTTCCCAGCGATCTCGCCCGCAGCTGATTCAGCGGGTTCGAAGCGCAGGATGCGGCCTTCCGGCTCCGTAGAGGTGTGGGTGTAGAACATCATGCCCTGCGAGGAAAGCCACTGCCCGCGCGTCCACACTTTAGTTTCCGGATCGATCAGGATGATGATGCCTTTCAGCGCGCCCGCCCGGGCCTGCTCGGCGGCCCAGAACGCCCAGGTGTCGCCGGAGACGCGCATCGGATCCGGCACTGCTTGGTCGCTCAACAACAAGGCCACGTTGTGCTTGTTGCCCTCCTCCAGTTTGTCGGCCTCCATCACCGCGAAGACATGGGTGAGCGGGTGGCGCTCTGCTTTCACCTCAATCCATCCTTTGATCATGGCTGGTTGCGCGGCTTGTTGAGCTTCAACGCAGCAGCCCAGGACAGAGAACAACATGCAGCCCGCAGCCGCGACACGCATGAGCGTTGCTGGAAACAAGGCCACCTCCTTTCGCGACACATTATGCGCCCTCACCAGACCGGTAGCAACCCCAAAAACGCCCAAAAAACGCCGGGAGGTTCACTACGGCAAAGAGAACCGCTGGCGGACCGGAAACATCAGGTCTATGCTAGGTCAGGCACTCATGGAGCGCCGGATCACGCGAGGCAGCTTATGACTGAACACTGCACTACCAGCGGGAAAAGAATCCGGACTTACGGCCGCAAACACGTGGCTGTTTCGATCACCCAGTATCCGAGGAACGGCCGGACCTGTCTGCGCCTGATCGAGGTGGAAAACGGCGAAGAGACCGGCGTATGCACGGCGTGTACGGTAAACCTGCCGCGCATCTCTCTGGCCGAGGACGAGGTGGCTATTCAGACGTGGTCGAAAAGTGTCGGGATTCTGGAGTGGCTGATCGATCAAGAGATCGTATCCAAGCCGCTGCACTATGCCGACTTCGGCGGCACGTTCATCCCGATCTGCAACCTGCTGGTGAGCGACGACCGGGTTCAGTAACCTGGCGTCGCGGTCAGGCGAACTCGAGAGGGGCCGTGCGGAGGCCGTCGAGCTTGGGCGTCAGTGCGGCGATGTGGAGACGGCCGCGGTATTCGAATAGCTCTGGGGCGGCCACGGAGAGGCGGGCGACGAGGCAACTGTCGTTGTCTAGGCCGAAGTCGAGCGGGTCGCGGCTGCGGTAGACGCGGGTCATGGGGTCGGGGCTATAGAGCTGGGTGCGGAACAGGAAGTACCAGGGTGATCCGGGCAGGCGGTAAACGAAGGGGCATTCGGCGGAGTAGAAGTTCGTTCCGGCTTCCCCGCCCCAGGCGACGATGCGCGGCTGGTCCCAGGATTTATGATCGGCGGAAGTGCGGGCGTAGACGCGTCCGATGTTGTCGGGATTGGCTGTGTAGTAGGCGATCCAGCGGCTGGAGTCGCGCAGCAGCATGATGTCGCGGCCGGCGCCGCCGACGATCTTCTCCTCACCGGTCGAGAAGCGCTCGAAGACGCCGAAGCGTCCGGGTTCGACCTGGTGGCGGGCGAAAGTCTTGCCGTCTTCGCTGAGGGCGACGAACAGGCGGCCGCCGCTGGTGTAGTACATGTGGTAGTGGCCGTCGATCCTGACGACATAGGGCGCCTGCAGAGATCCGAGGCGCTCGCCGAATGCGGGATCTGCGCGCATGGCGACACCCATGGCTTCCCAGCCGGGCTGGATCGGACTTGGACCCTGCCAGCGATGGAAGAGCCGGGTGGCCCCGGCTTCGGCGGTGTGGCGGATGCAGGACCATGCCTGCCAGGAGCCGTCGAGCGCTTCCCAGATGGCGAAATCGACGGCCTGCTGCTTGGGCGTGGCCAGGCGGCCGAGGTCGGGCGGGCCGGCGATGGTGATCCAGTCGCCGGCGATGCGGGGAGTGGGACTGGCGGGCGATTGCGCCAGCAGTGCGCCGGCAAGCCAGTTGCGTCGCGAAAGCATATGGAGATGCTATCGCGGATCAGGGACGCTGGCAGCGGGGACAGAAGTGAGTGCCGCGCTGGGCGACGACGATGCGGCGGATGGGGGTGGAGCAGACAGGGCAAGGGTGTCCGGCGCGGGCGTAGACCTGGTGGCGGAGTTGAAACGTGCCGCGCGAGCCGGATGCATCGACGTAGTCGGAGATCGACGAGCCGCCGCAGCCGATGGCTTCGATGAGCAGTTCGCCGGTGCGGGCGTGGAGGGCGCGCAGGCGCGTGCGGGATAGATGGGCAAGGCGGGCGCGAGGGTGGATGCGCGCGCGGAACAGGGCTTCGTCTGCGTAGATGTTGCCGAGTCCGGCGAAGATGGCCTGGTTGAGCAGGACGGGCTTGATGGCGCCGGAATGGCGGGCAAGGGCGGAGACGAAATCAGTGGGCGAGATGGAGAGGAGGTCGGGTCCGAGGTTTGGGGGGAGGTCATCCTTGCCAAGGCAGGTGATGGAGCCGAACTGGCGGATGTCGTCGAAGACGATATCGGGGCCGGAGGTGTGGATGATGGCGCGGGGGTGGGAAGAAGGTGCTCCGACGAGGAGTTTGCCGGTCATGCGGAGGTGGACGGCAAGGCGGTGGCGGGTGAGGTCGAGGAAGAGATATTTGCCGTGGCGGGCAAGCGCGACGATGGTCTGGCCGGCGATGAGAGAGGCGACCGACGGCGCGGCGGCGCGTGGCGACAGGATCTCCATCGACAGGATCTTGATGCCCGTGACGAGGGGGGCGAGTGTGCGGCGGATGGTTTCGACTTCGGGGAGTTCGGGCACGGCTTTAGTCGGGGAGGTCGACGTAGATCTGGCCGTCTTCGACGGTGACGGAGTATTGCTGGAGCCGGATTTCGGGGTTGCCGTCGAGCATGCCGGTTTCACAGTTGAAGGCCCAGGCGTGCCAGGGACAGAGGATGCGGCCCTCGTCGAGGTTGCCGTGGCCGAGAGGGCCGCTGCGGTGGGGGCAGAGTCCGTGGAAGGCGGTGATGACGCCATTGTGGTTGCAGATGGTGACGGGCTCGCCGCCGGGTTCGGCCTGGGCGAGGGATGAAGGGGGGAGCAGGTTGAGCGGTCCTATCAAGACGCGGGGCATGGCTCTAGATCGATGGTCGCACGGCGGGCGATCCGGAGGACGGGGCGCGGCGTGTATCATGGCGGATACGATACGGATCCGCTTATGAAACTGATTGCGACCATTCTCATCGCCAGCGCGGTGCTCGCGCAGCAGCCGACACCGGGGCCTAAGCCCGAAGTCCAGGGCAACGACCGGGACGGCTATACCGATACGCCGGTGAATCCGGGGCAGCCCTGGAAGGTTCATGATGCGGCGAGGCCGCGGCCGGCGAAAGTGACTCCCGGGGCGCTTGTGAGCACGCCGCCGCCGTCGGATGCGATCGTGCTGTTTGACGGAAAAGACCTGTCGCAATGGGTGACGCGCGGGCGCAACGGGCAGATCACCGAGCCGAAATGGAGGGTGGAGAACGGCTATATCGAGATCGTGCCGCGCAACGGCCGCCTGATGACGAAAGATAAGTTCGGCGACGTGCAGTTGCATGTCGAGTGGATGATCCCGGAAGGCACCGAAGGCACGGGCCAGGGGGCGGGCAACAGCGGGATCGAGTTGATGGGGCGGTATGAGATTCAGGTGCTGGAATCGTACGAGAACCTGACCTATGCCGACGGGCAAGCAGCGTCGATTTACGGGCAGTGGCCGCCGCTGGTGAATGCATCGCGCCCGAAGGGGCAGTGGAACGTCTATGACATCTTCTTCGAGGCGCCGAAGTTCGAGGGCGAGAAACTGGTGAAGCCGGCATTTATCACTGTGATCCACAACGGCGTGATGGTGCACCACCGGAAGGAGATCATGGGACGGGCGATCCACAGGCGGGTGGCGACGTATGCGCCGCATGGGGAGGAAGAGCCGTTTTCGTTGCAGGATCATGGGCGGCCGGTGCGGTTCAAGAACATCTGGATGAGAAGGTTGAAGGGGTACGACGGGAAGTAGGCGGCTCGACTTCCCGGCTTGATGGCGTCTGGCCAGGGCGTCGCTCCCTGACGGTCGCGGCTCCGTTTTGCTACCCGGTTGGCATGCGATGGCGATACAATTCGGGCCATGACACGGAGAGAACTGTTTTCAAGCGCGGCGGTGACGGCGACGGGGATGGCAACGGCTGCGCCGGCGATGAAGAAGATCCGGCTGGGCGGGCCGATCTATCTCAAGACCGACGATCCCAGGGAGATGGCGCGGGAGCACCGGCGGTTGGGGTATGCGGCGGGGTATTGCCCGAAGGCCGACTTGAAGGACAAGGAACGCATCCGGGCCATCGAGAAGGCATACAGGGCGGAGAACGTGGTGATCGCCGAAGTCGGGGTATGGGTGAACCTGATGGACGCCGACGCGGCGAAGCGGAAAGAGAATCTGGACCGGGTGACGCAGGGGATGGCTCTGGCCGATGAGGTGGGGGCGCGGTGCTGCGTGGACATCTGCGGGTCGTTTCACGAGAAGGTCTGGTATGGTCCGCATCCGAAGAACTTTTCGGCCGAGTTTTTCGACGCCGCGGTGGAGAACGCGCAGAAGATCATCGACGCGGTGAAGCCGAAGAGGGCGAAGTTTGCGTACGAGATGATGGGGTGGTCGATTCCGGATTCGCCGGGGTCGTATTTGAAACTGCTGAGGGCGGTGGACCGGGCGGGGTTTGGGGTGCATATCGACGTGTGCAACGGGGTGAATTCGCCGGACCGGTTCTATGGGAACGCGGCGTTCACTGAGGAGTGTTTCCGGGTGCTGGGGCAGTGGGTGGTGTCGTGCCATGCCAAGGACCTGGACTGGATCCCGGAGATGAATGTGCGTTTCGTGGAGGTGATTCCAGGACGGGGGAAGATGGATTACAGGCCGTATCTGCGGGGGGTGGCGGGGCTGAAACAGGATGCGCCGCTGATGCTGGAGCATTTG
>JACZJQ010000236.1 GCA_014860455.1 Bryobacteraceae bacterium
TACCCGTTCACCGTCCCCTGCACGTGCGTAAACCCCTGCCTCACCGCCTCCAGCGTATTCGCCAGACCCAACCCGCACCCGTTATGAGCATGGATGCCCAACTCGCCCCCCACCGCCACCTTCACGATTTCACAAACCATCCCCAGCCGGTCCGGCAGCGTCCTGCCCGCCGAATCGCACAATACCAGCAGTCTGGCTCCGCTCTGCCGCGCCGCCCGCAGCACCTCAATCGCCGCCTGAGGATTCGCCTCATAGGCGTCGAAGAAATTGGCCGCGTCGAAGAGCACCTCTGCAAACCTGCCCTTCAGATACGCCACCGAATCGGCCACCCGCTGCTTCAGCACCACATCCCCGGTGATCCCCATCAGATTCGCGTAGACGCTCGCCACCGGCGCGCCCGACTCCATCAGCGCCGCCAAATGCGGATCGTCCTCGGCCCGCCGCGACTCCGCCCTCACCGGCCCAAACGCCACCAGCTTCGCGCGCTTGAATTCGATCCCCTTCGCCCGCCGGAAAAACTCCGCGTCATGCTCGTCCGACCCCGGCCACCCGCCCTCGATATAATCCACCCCAAACTCGTCCAGCCGTCGCGCAACCTCCAGCTTCTCTTCAACCGAAAAGGAAATCCTCCCGCTCTGCACGCCCTCGCGCAGCACGGAATCCAGGATGGAAACACGCATATGCGATCGCTCTCCTCAGGCCGGAGCCGCCACGCCCATGCCCGCCGGCAGCAGCCAGTGCTGGTAGGCGTCTATCTCGCCCCTCACCGCATCGGCATACAACTGGCGCAATCGGGCCGTGGTTTTTCCGATAGTACCATCGCCCACCGGGCGATGATCCACCTGCGTGATCGGACCCACTTCCACCGCCGTGCCCGTGAAGAACAGCTCATCGCAAACATACAGCTCGCTACGGTCAATCGAGCGCTCCACCACCTCCAGCCGCATCTCCCGCCGCGCCAGTTGCATCACAGAATCCCGCGTCAGTCCCTCCAGGATGTTGTCGCTCGGCGGCGGCGTCACCAACTGCCCCTTCCGCACCATGAAGATGTTGCACGTCGCCCCTTCGGCCACATGCCCGCTCTCGGTCAGGAAGATCGCCTCGTCGAATCCATTGCGCCGCGCCTCGTCGCCCGCCAGCGCTGAATTCACATACGCGCCGCAGATCTTCGCCCGTCCCGGTATCGCGTTGTCTTCCACCCTCCGCCAGCTCACCACACCCGCATGCAGCCCTTTCTCACTGTCCAGATACACCCCGAACGGAATCGCGATAATCGCCATCCCGTCCCTGTCATCCGGCTGCACCCCTACCCTCGGCGCAGACTTGAACGCCAGCGGCCTCACATACACGTTTTCGTGGAAGCCATTCCGCCTGCACAGCTCCGCCGTGATCCCGCACAACTCCCGCGCCGTTTCTTCCACCTTGATCCGGATAATCCCGCAGTTCGACTTCCACCGCGAGTAATGCTCCTCGGCCCTGAACAGGAACATCTCATGCTGCTCATCAGACCAGTACGCCCTGATGCCCTCAAACACACCCGTCCCGTAATGCAGCGCGTGCGTCAGGATGTTCACATTCGCGTCGCCCAGCCGCATGTACCGGCCGTTGAAGTACACCGTGATATCCGGGTTCGGATCAGTGGCTTTCATTGGCACACCTCCGCGTGTTCGGCCTCCCTCGCATGGGCGGCCCGCCTGCCCGCTTTCAGCGCCTGCCGGTCGATCTCCAGCCAGCGCGTCGACTTCACCAGTTGCGCCAAAGCATGGTCCACCGCCTCCTGCTTCAGCATCCCGGTCAGTTCCAGCAACGCCCCCAGGCTCACGATGTTGCCCGCCTTCGCCTCGCCCAGTTCATCCGCAAGCTGCGTGAACGGGATCGCCTGCATGCTCACATCCGTCCGCGCCTCGATCCCCTCGGGAATCGCATCGCCGTTATACAGAACCCACCCGCCCGGCTCCACCGTCGGCAGGAACTTCTTCAGCGACGGCTCGTTCAACGCCAGCAGCACGTTCGGCCTCGTCACCAGCGGCGAAGCAATCGGATGCGTCCCGATCCGCACATGGCAGTTCGACGTCCCCGACCGCATCTCCGGCCCGTACGACGGCAACCAGCTCACCTCCAGCCCTGCCTCCAGCCCCGCCTCGGCCAGCACTTCGCCCAGCATCAACACGCCCTGGCCGCCGAAGCCGGCTACCCGGATCCGCCAGTCCACCGCCTTTTCCGGCCTCACGGCTTCAATCATCCCCTCGCTCGATTCGATGCCCAGAATCGCCGGGATCTGCTCCGCCGGTGGCGCCGGTTTCGGTGCCGGATACGGCTGCGCATCTTTGGTCCGGTCCTTGTAGACGCCTATCGGGAAGACCCGCGCCATCTCCTCCCTCACGCGCTCCTGCGCCGCTACGGGGCTCAGCTTCCAGATGGTCGGACAAGGAGAGAGGATTTCCACCAGCGAGAAGCCGAGCCCCTTCACCTGATTCTCAAGCGCTTTCTTCACCGCCCGCGACGCCGCCATGATCTGCTTCGTGTTGCCCAGCCCCACGCGCTCCAGATACACCGGCGCATCCAGCATCGACAGCAGTTCGCACACCTTCAGCGGATAGCCTTCGGTATGCGCATCGCGCCCAAACGGCGACGTGGTCGATTTCGCGCCCACCGGCGTTGTCGGCGCCATCTGCCCGCCCGTCATGCCGTAGATCCCGTTGTTGATGAAAAACACCGTGATGCTCTCGCCGCGGTTGGCCGCATGCAGGATCTCCGCCGTCCCGATCGCCGCCAGGTCGCCGTCGCCCTGATACGAGATCACGATCGAATCCGGCCGCGACCGCTTCGCCGCCGCCGCCACCGCCGACGCCCGCCCGTGCGCCGCCTGAATGTTGCCCGTGTCCAGGTAGTAATAGGCGAACACGCCGCATCCCACCGGAGAAACCGTAATCGTCCGGTCCTGGATGCCCAACTGGTCGATGGCCTGTGCAATCAGCTTATGCGCGATCCCATGCCCGCAGCCCGGACAGTAATGCGTCTGGTTCTGCAGTTCGCCCTTGCGCTCATAGGTCTCGTAGAAGCAATGCGCCTTCTCATGGAGAATCTTGTACTCAGCCATGGACCACCTCCTCGCTAACCACCACCGGCGTCGACCGGTTCAATACCTCGCGGGCAAACTTCAGCACTTCCTCTTCCGACGGGATGTTGCCACCGCACCGGCCATAAAACTCCACCGGCTTGCGCCCTTCCAGCGCCAGCCTGACGTCTTCGATCATCTGCCCCGTCGACATCTCCACACACCCAAACACGCTCGCCGTCCGCGCCAGTTGCCTGATCTTCGCCTCCGGGAACGGATACAACGTGATCGGCCTCAGCAGTCCGACCTTCAATCCCTCGGCGCGCAGATGCTCCACCGCTGACTTGCAGATCCTCGAAACCATCCCATAGGCCACCAGCACCAGATCGGCGTCATCGGCCATGAACGCCTCATACCGCACCGCTTCGCGTTCAGCCTTCTTGTACTTGGCATCAAGGTTCAGGATGTGTTTTTCCAGCTCATCGGCCTCGATCCGGATCGATGCGATCAGGTTCTTCCGCGTCGCCGCCGTCCCGTCAACGGCCCATTCCGGCGTCGTCACCGGCCTCACCTCCGAGGCGAACGTAACCGGCTCCATCATCTGCCCGATAAACCCATCGGCCATCACAAACACCGGCGTCCGGTATTCGTCGGCCAGGTCGAAGGCCAGCGTCGTCAGGTCGGCCATCTCCTGCACTGAGTTCGGCGCCAGCACCAGCACCCTGTAGCACCCATGCCCGCCTACCTTCACCACCTGGCGGTAGTCGCCCTGCTCCGGCGCAATGTTGCCCAGCCCCGGACCGCCGCGCGTAATGTCCACGATCACGCAAGGCAGCTCCGCTCCGGCCAGATAGCTCACGCCCTCCTGCATCAAACTGATGCCCGGACCCGACGACGCCGTCATCGCCCTGATGCCAGCCGACGCCGCGCCGTACAGCATGTTCACCGACGCCACTTCGCTTTCGGCCTGAATGAAATGCCCGCCCGTGAGCGGGAAATAGTAGGCGGCCGCTTCGGCGATCTCGCTCGCCGGCGTAATTGGGTAGCCATAATAGGCACGGCACCCGGCCAGCACCGCGGCCTTGATCACCGCTTCGTTGCCTTTGATCAGTTGGGGCTTCATTCCGTTTCTCCGTTCACTGCTCAGGCAGCCGCCGCCGGCGCCAGCTTGTAAACCCGGATCGCGCCCGGCTCCGGACACGCATAGAAGCACAGCCCGCAGCCATTGCAGCCCCGGCCCGAATACTCCGCCGGATGATAACCCTGATGGTTCAGCCAGCCGGCCAGTGAGAGCACTCCGATGTTACACGCCGCCACGCACATCCCGCAGCCCTTGCACTCGGTCGTGTCGATCTCGACCATGCCTTTATCGGGCGCCATTCCAGACTGTACTTGTTCCGCCATTATCGCCTCCTAGTGTGCTGCAAACACTCTATCTTCAATCCAACCTTGCTGTGCAGCCGGCTCAGACAACTGCTCCCGGAAATCAGGATGCGCGATCGCAATCAATGCCTCGGCCCTCTGCCGGAGGTTCTTCCCGTGCAGATAGGCCGCGCCAAACTCGGTAACCACATAGTGTACGTCCGCTCGTGAAGTCACCACTCCAGCGCCCTGCTTCAGGAACGGAACAATCCGCGACACCTTGCCGCCGCACGCCGTCGCCGGCAACGCAATCACCGGCTTGCCGCCCCGCGACCGCGCCGCCCCGCGCACGAAATCCACCTGCCCGCCAAAGCCCGAATACGGCTGCGGTCCAATTGAATCTGAACAAACCTGTCCCGTCAGATCCACCTCCAGCGCCGAGTTGATCGCCACCATCCTGTCGTTCTGCGCGATCAGGAACGGGTCGTTGACATACTCGGTCCGCTGGAACTCGAAAAACGGATTGTCGTTGATGAAATCAAACAGCCGCCGCGACCCCAGCACGAAGCCCAGCAGTGCCTTGCCCGGATGGATCTTCTTCCTGCGGCCGTTGATCACGCCCTTCTGGATCAGCTCGATCACGCCGTCTGAGACCATCTCGCTGTGAATGCCCAGGTCTTTGTGGTTGCCCAGCAGTGCCAGCACACCGTCCGGAATCCCGCCGATGCCCATCTGCAACACCGATCCGTCGTCGATCAGCCCCGCCACATGGTTCGCAATCCGGCGCTGGACGTCGTCCGGAGGATCGGTTCGCATCTCGAGCGGCGGACGCGAGGTCTCCACCACCGCCGAGATCTCCGAGATGTGCAGGAAAGTGTCGCCGCAGGTCCGCGGCATCTGGTTGTTCACCTCGGCGATCACTCGCTTGGCGCACCGCGCCGCCGTCAGCGTGCAGTCGATGCTCGTGCCCAGCGACAGATAGCCATGCGAGTCCGGCGCCGAGGTCTGGATGATCGCCACATCCAATGGCATCTCGCCCGATGTGAACAGCCGCTCGATCTCGCTCAGGAAGATCGGAATGTAATCGGCCCTGCCCTGTCCCACCGCCCCGCGCACGTTACCGCCCAGAAACATCCCGTTGTGCCGGAAACTGCGCTCCAGGCCCGGCCGCGTGTAGGCGGCCTTGCCGAACGTCAGCATGTGGACCACCTCCACCGCTTCCAGTTCCCCGGCCCGCTCCACCATCGCGTCAATCAACGGCTCTGGCGTCGAACACCCCGGCTGAATCCAAACCCGATCGTGCGACCGGATCAACCCGACCGCCTCCGCCGCCGTCAGGAGCTTCTCTCTGTACTGCGTCGACCAGCTCATCACCCACCTCGTCTGGGACCGTCTTGCTCCACTTCCAGTGTAACACCACCTTCAAGTGGGTCTTATCTATAAGCCCCTATAATAAGTGTATAAGCAGCCCGCTTCCCTGTAAAGAAAAAACGACACTTACCTCTGGTTCTCTGATGAAGGAGTCCGTTTGGTCAACTCTCTAAGCAGCTTAGTTTGTTTAACTTACGTCCAACGCCACGACTCCGTCCCCAAGTCCATCCACGCCGCCCTCGGCCTATCGCCGCTCCGGGCGCACACCGGCCCAAATCCGGCTCCAGGCCCCCGGAGTTCGTTTGGTCAATTTCAAAAACAGCTTGTTTTGTTTGACTTACCGCCCAGTCGGAGCCAAACCGGTCTGCGACATCAGGAACGACATCACGTCCACGCCGTCGTCGATCTCCTTGGTCACCGGCAGACCGCTCGAATGGCCCACGCTGATGTCGTAATGCAGCAGCACCGGCCGCTCAGCCGTTGCCGTGGCCTGCATCAACGCCGCCATCTTCCGCGCATGCAGCGGCGCCACCCGCGTGTCGGCGTCGCCGGTCTTGAACATCACCGCCGGGTACTTCACGCCCGCTTTGAAGTTCTGATAGGGCGAGTACTTCCGGATGTACTCAAACTGCGCCGCATCGGCCGCCGACCCATACTCCGGCGTCCACAGCGGCCCCAGCAGAAACTTGTGGTACCGCAGCATATCCAGCAACGGCACCGAGCACAGCACGGCCCGGTACAGCTCCGGCCGCTGCGTCATCGCCGCCCCCACCAGCAGCCCGCCATTTGAGCCGCCTTGAATCGCCAGCCGGTCCGCCGACGTGTACTTGTTCGCAATCAGCCATTCCGCCGCGGCAATGAAGTCGTTGAAAACGTTCTGCTTGTTCTCCAGCATCCCGGCCTTGTGCCAGGCTTCGCCAAACTCCGCGCCGCCGCGCAGGTTCGTCACCGCCAGCACCCCGCCGTTCTCGATCCACGTCGCCCATGTGGCTGAAAACGACGGCTGGATGCTCACCGAAAACCCGCCATAGCCGTAGACCAGCGCCGGCGTCCTGCCGTCCAGCGCCAGCCCTTTCTTCGACATCACGAACATCGGCACTTTCGTGCCGTCCTTCGAGCGGTACCAGACCTGCTTCACCTCGACGCCCGAGCCGTCGAACGGTACGGTCTCCTTGGCCCACCCGGTCAGCTTGCCCGTCTTCGGGTCCAACCGCTGGAACTCAGAAGGCGTGGTAAATGAAACAAAGGAAACATACAGGTCTTTCTCGCCCCAGTCCGAGCCGCCCAGCCCTGCGCTGCCATACGGCTTCAAGCCCACCTCGGTGACGTTTGCGCCGTCGCGGTCCACCGTCCGCAGCACAGACCACGCATCGCGGATGTAGGCCAGCACCAGCCTCCCGCCGGCCAGCGCATAGCCCTCCAGCGCATCCCGGCTCTCCGGCACAACCAGCTTCCAGAAGTGCCGCTGCAGCTTCGTGCAGTCGACGCGGAAGATCCGCCCTTTGGGCGCATTCCAGCTCGTTTTCAGGAACAGTTCGCCGTCGCCGGCCTTGGCTTCAGTCACCGCATCCAGGTCGCGCCCCAGCACGGCCCATTCGCCCCGCGTCAGGTCCAGCAGATGGACCCAGGCCCGCGTCCAGCCCTCAGAGACGTTCACCACCAGGTAGCGGCCATCCGCGGTCAGGTCGATCTCGGCCGAGTACTTGTCGCCGAACTCCTGTCCGAAAAGCTGCTCCGGCTGCGCCTGTGCGTCTTTGAGCGACCGCCGGAAAACCCGCGGCCCGGTGTTGGGCAGATCAGAGAAGTAGACCACCTCGCGCGACGCCGCAATCCTCATGCTCGTGTAGCGGCTCGCCGGCAGCTCGACGGCCAGGTCCTGCCGGGTATCCATGTTCATGAAACGAATCGTGCGTTCGTCGGCGCCGCCCGCCCTCACCCCGTAGGCCAGCAGCTTGCCGTCGGGCGAAACGGCTTCGATCGACACCGACGACATCTCGTCTTTCGTCACCACCGCCGGATCCACCAGCACCTGCTCCGGCGCGCCTGCACTCTCGCGGTAGCAGATCGACCAGCGCGTCGCCGCCGAGCTCCGTTTCATGTAGAACAGCCGCCCGCCGTGCACCCTGGGCGCGGTCAGCTTGTCGGCACGCATCAGTTCGGTCAGCCGCTTGCGCAGCGCGTCGCGGCCGGCGATCGGGTCAAGCTGCGAACGCGTGTATTTGATCTGGGCGTCCACCCAGGCGCGGGTCTCGGCGCTCGACTGATCTTCCAGCCAGCGGTAAGGGTCAGTGAACGAAACCCCGTGCAGCGTCTCTGTTACGGGCCTCCGCGGCGAGGGGGGAATGCTCTGAGCTTGCATCATTGAAGTTGCGAGGGAAGTGGCGAGGATGAGGAGTACTGCTCTTGTGGTCATGTCTCAAGTCCAACCTCTATAGTGTGCCATGTGACATAATCATGGCTTCGAGGCACACGATGGCGAACCCAACCCCAGAAGCTGTTGAACGGGAGATCCCCCAGGCAATCGATCTCGGCGAACTCTCCGACGGAACTAAAATCCGCCGCCGCGCGCCGCGCATGAGAGCCTGCAGCCTGAAGGACGCCAAGGGCAAGCTCTGCGCCGGCCACCTGAAACGCTACTATTTCTTCGGCGAGGAGTTGCAGCAGAAATTCGGCGCCGAGGCCGAAATCTATCGCTGCGAGAAGTGCAAAACAATCTACCTGCCGAGCGAGGAAGAGTCTCCGCGCTCGCAGATCCTCAGTTTCTGAAGGCGCGTCCCTGACTGCGCCGGTTTGCGGCAATGATCGCAGGGGGAAAAGAAAAGCCGCATTGGACGTTCTCCAGAGAGGAGCGACTCGAGTTGGAGACGAGTCCAATGCGGCCAGCCCTGAAAGGGCTTGGCTGCGGCGACAACTCACTTCCGGGACGGCGAAGCCTGTGTTCCCTACTTCCTACTGGCGAAGACCGCGTTCCAACAACCCTTCACCAATCCGCCCGGCCTGTGGCCGATTCCCGCAACCTATGGGGAGATGAAACCTTGTCGATGAGCCTCAGTCACTCTGAAACCCTAAAAAAATCACCCTCTGCTATCACATGCAGACGGTGGAACGAGTGGAAGAAAAATCTAACACCGGCTCCCGCAAGCACGACGTTCGTAACTCCATTCGTTCCCGTCGACTACCTGTCACAGCAGAGGGCAGGTTCAAAGAGAACTCATCAATTCGTTTATGAGTGTAGCAAATCGAGGGCCAGCGTTGCCGAGAAAACAAGTTCTTTGTTATCAACACTCGTGGCGGCGTTCGCCGCACCGGGCGGGTTGTGTCGCCCAACTGGGTGTGTCTCTGTGACACGGTTGGCCACCGTTGTCCTGGCGGTGGTCTCACTGTGGTGCTCTTTTCCCGTCCTGGCACAGGAAATGGATTATACGGTCTATACCGACAGCCCGCGGATCTTCCTCCGCGAACGCCGTCTCCGCCTGCTCAAGCGCGAGCGCGAACGCCAGTCGATGCGCTGGCAGCAGTTCGACGCCATGATCTCCGGCAAGGCCAGGATGGACGAGACCGGCTTCGCTTACGCCCTCTATGGGGCGGTCAGCGGCGAGCCTGGCGCCTGCCGGACCGCCGCGGACTGGGTGATCAGCTCGGCCAACCCAAACGATCCAGGCGATTTGCGCCAATCGGCCCTGGTCTACGACTGGTGCCAAACCACCCTCGGCGAGGCGCGTTCCAGCCAGATCGCCCGCAAGCTGACGCCGGCGCTTTCCGGCCGCCCCACCTCGCCCCAGGCGGTCCGCTCCGCCGTATTCGCGGCGCTGGCCGCCGCCGACCTCGAACCCAAAGCCTCGGCCGCACTCCTTCAGTATTCGGTGGAAGGCTGGTGGCAGAAACAGATCCAGCCACAGCTCAAGGCCGGCCGCAACCCACTCCAACGGAAGGCCGACCTGATGGCGGTCGTCGAATTCCTCCACGTCATCCGCGACAACCTGCGCGCCGACCTGCGCGAGGGCTCAATGAAGTGGTTCGAGCAACTGCCGCCCATGCTGGTGCTCTCTTACTACCCCGCCCCCTGGCCGGCGGCGGAGAACGAATACCGCATCCCCGCCTACGAAGGCCCGGGCGAACCGGACCTGCGGGAATCCGCACTCGGGCGTGCCGTCGAGTTGGCGCTGGTCGCCTACGATTCCAACGCCCAGCCCAACCAGTTCCTGCAGGGCTGGCTGATCCAGGACCGTTTCCTGATGCGCGGCCCGTTCGGCATCACCCACGAGTTCCTGTGGGCGAATCCGTATCTGCCCGGCCTGAGCTACACCTATATGCCCGATCAGGCGCATACCGCCGGAGTGCTGCTGGCTCGCTCGGACTGGGACGAAGACGCTACATGGTTCGGTTACCGCGACGGCAAGGCACAGGTGTTCCGCAATGGGACACGGATGCAGATGCGCCTGGATGGCGAAGTGGCCCCGCTCACACTCGGCGCCACGCGGATTTTCTTCGGACAATCCGGCCTCGCATTCACGACAGGCTGGCTGGAGACCGGCGTCGATGCCGCCCGGCCCTTGAAAGAGGAGTTCGCCTTTGTGGTCGGACTGGAGCCGGATACGCTCTACGACCTCGAAGTGGACGACGAGGAACTCGCCGAGGCGCGAACCGATTCCGGCGGCATCCTGGCGCTGGCGTTTCCGGTTGGACGCAAGGCCGGCGTGCGAATCCGTAAGTCCAACCCACTCAGTGACTAAAGGGCCGATGCCGGCTTGCCGATAGCCCCATGTGGGGCAAAGCTCGGATAACCGGCTGAAACGTGTATCCCGCCACCTGACGGTAGCGGTCTTCGTGCTGTTCTGGGTGGCCCTCGGTTCGATGGTGTCGCCTCAGGCGCTCAACCACGATTTCCTGAACCTCTACACCGGCGCCAGTCTGGCGTTGGATGGCCACTTCAGCCGCCTGCACGACATCGAAATCCAGTTGGGACGCGAGCGTTCGATAGTCCCGGCCACGCAGGTTCTGGTGCCCTACGTCCGGCCGCACTTCCATTCCGTGCTGCTTGCGCCTCTGGCTCTGCTGCCGTTCGCCACGGCGTTCTGGGTTTGGCTTGGTCTGCAGACGGTAGTTTATGCCGGCGCCGGCTGGTGGGCGCAGAGGCGCTTTGGCGGCGAGACGCTGGTCTGGTGGTCGCTGTTTCTGCCCGGCGCCATCGGCATCGCCCACGGACAGGACAGCGCGCTGATGCTGGCAATCCTGACAGCCGGGTTCGCCCTGTCCGAACGCGGTAGACCTTTCGCCGCCGGACTGGTCTGGAGCCTGCTGCTGATGAAGTTCCACCTCTGCCTCGGCCTGGCCGTGGCGCTGGTGGCGGCGCGGATGTGGCGTCACGCGGCCGGATTCGCCGCCGGCAGTCTGGTCTTATCCACGGCGAGCCTGGCGCTGGGCGGCCTCGCCGGCGCACAGTCCTACATCGCCATGCTCACCAACCCCAATCTGGAGCGACTCTCGCCCGCGCCGCCGAAGATGGTCAACCTTCAGGGACTGGCGGCCAATCTGGGATTCGAAGGCGGCTGGATCCTGGCCCTGAGCGCCGCCGCCGGCGTTGCTCTCTTGCTTCTGGCCGCCTGGAAGAGCCCGCCTCGACTGGCGCTGGCAGCCGGCATCGGGGGCGGGCTGCTGGCCGTTCCGCACGTCTATCTGTATGATTTGACGTTGCTCTTCCTTCCCCTGATGCTGCTGATGGACGAGTTTAAAACCGGCCCGGTCCGCTGGCTGGCGGCCTTGCTGCTGGCGCCCGTGGCTACCTTCCTTGTCCTGTTTGAACCGCCGTGGTGCGTGGCGGGGGCAGCTGGGCTGGCCTGCCTGGTCGCCAGCCTTGCCTGGACCCGGTGGTCAGGCGATCTCGGACAGGAATGAAGCGCCTGAGGCGAGTTTCAGGCCGAAATTGGCGGCGATGGTTTGTCCGGCATCGGCCAATGACCGGCGAGTGCCCAGATTCAAGCCAGCCTTAACGCGCGGTCCGAAGGCGAGCAGCGGAACGTATTCGCGGGTGTGATCGGTGGAGGGCGTCACCGGGTCGCAGCCATGGTCGGCAGTGATGATGACAAGGTCTCTGGGCTGAAGCGCGGCTTTGAACTCCGGCAGCCAGGCGTCCACCTCTTCCAGCGCCAGCGAGTAGCCTTCCGGGTCGTTGCGGTGGCCGAACAGCATGTCGAAATCGACCAGGTTGATCCAGATCAGCCCTCCAGGGTGTTCGCGCATCGCCTGGAGTGTTTTGTCCATGCCGTCGGCGTTGGACCTGGTTTTGTACCCGGCGGTGATGCCACGGCTAAGGAAGACGTCGGCGATCTTGCCGACGCTGATGGCCGGAACCCGGGCTTCTGCGAGGCGGTCGAGCAGCATCCCCTGGGGCGGCGCGACGGCGTAGTCGTGACGGTTGGAAGTGCGGGTGAACGCGCCTGGCTCGCCGGTGAAGGGCCGGGCGATGACGCGGCCCACTTCATGCGGCCCGGTGAGGAGGGCGCGAGCGATTTCGCAGATCCGGTACTGTTCGTCGATCGGGACGATGTCCTCATGCGCCGCGATCTGAAAGACGCTGTCGGCCGAGGTGTAGACGATCAGCCTGCCGGTCCGCATGTGTTCGACGCCCAGTTCCTTGATGATCTCGGTGCCCGAAGCCGGCTTGTTGCCGAGCCAGCCTCGGCCGGTGAGGCGTGAGAACTCGTCCATGATCTCCGGCGGAAAACCGGCGGGATAGAGCGGGAAGGGCTGATCGAGCAGGATGCCGGCCATCTCCCAATGGCCGGTGGTGGTGTCCTTGCCGGGCGAGGCGAGGGTGAAGCGGCCAAACGAAGCCTGGGGTGCGGCAGCGGCTTCGAGATGGGCGAACGGCCGGATGTTGGCCAGGCCGAGGCGGCAGAGATTGGGTAGGCGCAGCGGCCGGAGCATGGCGCAGTTGCCCAGAGTGTCGGCGCCGGGGTCGTCGCCATAGGCGAGCGAATCGGGCATGGCGCCGATGCCGACGCTGTCGAGGACCAGCAGGATGACGCGATTGAAGGCCACGGGCACTACCTGATTTCGAGCGCTTCGTGGATACGGGCGCTCAGCATGTCGACGAAGCGGCCGGCGATGAACCCGTTCATCCGGCTGTGGATCTGGCCGGTGCGGTCGAGCACGACGGTGGTTGGGATCGAATTGATGCGGAACTCCTCGGCCAGGCCGTCGGTGAACCAGACGTCGCGAGACCACTTGTTCTTTTCCAGGAAAGGCGCGACCAGCGAGCGGTCCTCGTCGGTCGAGACGGCCAGGAAGACCACATCCGGGTTGGCTTTGAAGCGTGCCTTCACTTGCTCGTAGAGCGGGTGCTGGGCGCGGCACGGGCCGCACCAAGTGGCCCAGAAATCGAAGACGACCACCTTGCCTGAGAGCGAGGCCAGCGCCAGCGGTTTGCCGTCGAGAGAGGTGAGGACGTGGTCCATCGGCTTGCCGGCGTAGGCATTGGGATCGAGCGCCGAGATGCGGGCGCGGCGGGCGGCCAGGGCCTCGGCGACACGCTTGTGGGCGGCGAACAGGGCGTCGCCGGGCGACGTGCCGGCGGCGGCAGCCAGTTTCTCCAACCTTTCAAGGTCGCGGGCACGGCTGGAGCTTGCTGCCGGCTCGGGCGAAACCGCCAGTGCGCCGGCCAGGGCGTCGAGAGCCTCTCTGGGTTTGGACCCGGCTTCCAGCCAGCGGGCGAGCTCGAGCCCCGACTCGGCCGACGGCAGCATTGCCCAGGCCTTCAGTGCAGCCTCGATGGCCTCGGCCGGGCGGCCAAGTTTGCCGAGAGCGCGAGCCTGGAAGGCAGTTGCGCGCGCCAGGGCGCGTTCGGTCTCGTCGATCTTGCGGCCGCGGCCGGTGAAGTTCTCCTGATTGGCGTTCAGCCGGGCAAGTCCCTGAACCAACAGATCCTGCATGGTGGCGGAGTAGCGTAATGCGCGCTCCAGGCTGTCTTTGTCGTCCC
Source organism: Bryobacteraceae bacterium (assembly GCA_014860455.1). Taxonomy (GTDB): domain Bacteria; phylum Acidobacteriota; class Terriglobia; order Bryobacterales; family Bryobacteraceae; genus PNKE01. The sequence continues at coordinate 13,770 of JACZJQ010000236.1, forward strand.
TGTCGAGAAGGGCGCGGGTGACGAAGTCGAGCGCCTGCGGGTTGCGCAGGCCGGCGTCGATGGCCGGGACACCGTAAAGCAGGATGCGCCTGTTGTCGCGGGCATCCACGGCGGCCTGGGCCAGCACGCGCTGGAGCTCGGCCTTCTTCTTCGTCTGCGGGTACTTGTTCAGGTGCCGCTCAAGCGCACGGGCGTATTCGACGGGGCTTGAACCGGCCTCGGCCAGCGCCATTTCCAGGTCGCGATCCTCGCGTTCCTCGGCGGTCTCGGCCGCAGCCGGAGCGGGCGGCTGGGCAGGGACAATCGGAGCGGCCATCATGATGGCCAGAAGAAGGTGTCTGATCATTTGCCCTGGCCGTTATCCTTCGCGTTCGTCTTTGGGGGCGGCGGGTCGCGGAAGATGGCCGCCAGCTTGGCGGCTCGTTCACGCGCCATGTTCAGATAGGACGTGTGTTTCGCGATCTTGTCCAACAGAGGCAGAAACTGGTCGGGCCCCACGAGGCGGCCCCGGTCCCAGAGGGCTTCGAGAAGCAGGATGGAGCGGTTGACGCCAAGTTTGTCGAACTGCGCCGTGCGCTCCAGATCGATGAAGCGCAGCGCGGATTCGCAGATCCTCTCAAACCAATCCAGCAGGGCCTGGGCGTCGGGGTCGAGCGAGTAGTTGAACTTCTGCTCGCGCGTTTCGGCGCCGCGCGTCCAACGGAACGTCTTTTCGCCCATCTTGGCCACGGCCAGGCCGCTTTCGAGTTTGCGGTCGAAGTGGCCGAGGCGGGCGGCGAGATCGAAGAGCTGGGCGGCCTCTCCGCCGGTGAGTTTGAAAGTGATGGGGTTATCTTCACCGGGCGCTTCACGGTACTCGATCTCGCCCTTTTCGGTGATCTGGATTTCCATGTAGGCGGGCGTCGATCCGGGGAAGCTCTTGCTGTAGAACAGCTTCGGTGCGTCCTGGGCTTGCAGGCAGGCGGCGGCGATGACAGCCAAAGCAATCGCTTTCATTTCGTTGCTCCCAGGTGAGCCGCCATGGGCCGATGAACGGCGTGGCAGACGGCGACGGCGACGGCGTCGGAGGCGTCGGGCGTGGGGAAGTCGCCCTGGTGTTTGAGAAGTGCCCGCAGCATCCAGGCCACCTGTTCCTTGTCGGCGCGGCCATGTCCGACCACGGTCGCTTTCACCTTCGCCGGGGCGTATTCGCCCACCGGGAGACCCGCTTCAGCCATCACAAACAGTGCGACGCCGCGCACGTGAGTTAGTTTCAGCGCACTGCGGGCGTTGACGGCATGGAAGGTATCCTCGACGGCCGCCTCGTCCGGCTTGTATTGGTCGACGATCTCGCGGAGCCGGCGGCCGATGTCGAGCAGGCGGAGCGTTAACGGATCGCCGGCATGAGTCCTGATGACGCCGGCGGCGATGAGCGAATGAGCGGTCCCGTCGCTTTCCACCACACCGTAACCGGTGATCTGGCTGCCGCAATCGATACCGAGGATCCGCACTTTGCTTATATGGCGGCCGAAGGGTGGTTACTCGCCCAGATCGGCCTCGTCGAAGTCAGCGTTGGTGTAAAGGTGCTGGACATCGTCGTGGTCTTCAAGAACGTCGATGAGACGCAGCATGCCGGCGGCGTGCTTGCTATCCACCTTCATCAGGTTCTGGGGGATCATGGCGATGGACGCTTCGGTAAACGGGATGCCGGCTTTCTGCAGGGCATCGAGAATACCGTGGTGGACATCGGGACTGGAGACGAGTTCCCAGTTGTCGCCGGAGTCCTTCACATCGTCGGCGCCGGCTTCGAGTGCGAAGTCCATCAACTGCTCTTCGGTGGCCTTTTCCTTTTCGATGAAGACCTGGCTTTTGCGGTCGAACATCCATGCGACCGAGCCGACTTCACCGAGGTTGCCGCCCTGTTTGGAGAACGCATGGCGCATTTCGGCGACAGTGCGATTGCGGTTGTCGGTGACGCAGGCCACCATGACGGCGGCGCCGCCGGGACCGTAACCTTCGAACATCACCTCTTCGATCTGCGCGCCTTCCAACTCGCCCGTGCCGCGCTTGATGGCGCGCGTGATGTTGTCCGAAGGCATCGAGACAGCCTTGGCCGCGATGATGGCCGTGCGCAGGCGTGCGTTGGAGTCCGGGTCACCACCGCTGCGGGCTGCGATGGTGATTTCCTTGATAACGGTGGTGAACAGCTTTCCGCGCTTGGCGTCGGTGGCTGCCTTTTTGTGCTTGATCGTAGCCCATTTCGAATGGCCGGACATGGGAAACCTCGTATTGTCGGATGAACCGTGTGGAGCTTGGAAAGCGGCAGAAGCCCCGAAAGATAAGGATAACAGGGCGTCGCAAACGCAAACAAGCCCAGAGTGGGGCAACCCGTCGCGGAGCGGCTTGGATTGCGATAGTCTGGCGAGGGAGAAAAACGATGTATACACGCCGCCGCTTCCTTCAATCCTCCGCCTTGATGGCGTCGATCTCAACGCTCCGGGGCCAGGATGGACGCCGCCCGAACATTCTGTTCGCCATCTTCGACGATTGGGGCTATGGCCATGCCGGAGCCTATGGTGCCGATTGGGTGAGGACGCCGGCGTTTGACAGGGTGGCGCGGGAAGGCGTGTTGTTCACCAACTGCTTCACCTCCAACCCCAAGTGCAGCCCGTGCCGGGCGACGATCCTTACCGGGCGCAACTCTTGGCAAACGCGCGAGGCCGTGTCGCACTATTCGATCTTCCCGAACGAATATCCGGTCTTCCCGGCGGTGCTTGAAGGGACCGGCTATACATCGGGGCTGACGGGCAAGGGTTGGGGACCGGGCGATTTCAAATCAACCGGGTGGAAGCATAACCCTGCCGGGCCGTCGTTCGACGCGCGGAAGGCGACGCCGCCCTACTCGGGGATCTCCAATAATGATTACGCCGCGAACTTCGCCGACTTCCTGTCCCAGAAGCCGAAAGACAAGCCGTTTTGCTTCTGGCTGGGCGGGACCGAACCGCACCGCGCCTACGAGCAGGGCTCAGGGCTGCGTGCCGGACGCGACCCGAAGTCGGTGAAGATTCCGTCCTACTGGCCGGACAACCTGGCCGTGCGCTCCGATGTGCTGGATTATGCCTTGGAGGTGGAACACTTCGACGCCCACATCGGCCGTGCGATGAAGCATCTGGAAGACGCCGGGGAGTTGGACAATACGCTGATCGTGGTGACTTCCGACCACGGCATGCCGTTCCCGCGCATCAAGGGCCAGATCTATGACGCAGGGTTCCGGATTCCGCTGGCGGTGCGGTGGGGCAAGAACATCCCCACGGGCCGTAAGGTGGACGACTTCATCAATGCCCGCGATTTCGGGCCGACGTTCATCGAGGCCGCAGGCGTGAAACAGCCTGCGACGATGACGGGCCGCAGTTTCATGGACCTCCTGAAGTCGCCGAAGTCGGGCTGGATCGACCAGAGCCGGGTGGTGATGCTGGTGGGCAAGGAACGTCACGACATGGGCAGGCCCGGCGACGCGGGCTATCCGGTGAGGGCGATCCGGACGCCGCAGTTTCTCTATGTAAGGAACTACCACCCGGACCGATGGCCGGCGGGCAATCCGGAAACCGGCTACCGGAATGTAGATGACGGTCCGACCAAGAGCATCATCCTGAGCGGCTACGACGATCATTACAAGTTGAATTTCGGCAAACGCCCGGCCGAGGAGCTATACGACATCCAGGCCGACCCGGATTGCGTCAACAACCTGGCGACGAACAGGGATTACGCCATGCGGATGAGGGAGTTGCGGTCCCGGATGGAACGCCTGCTCACCGAAGAGGGCGACCCGCGCATGTTGGGGCGCGAGGATTTCTTCGACACCATTCAATACACCGGCCCCCGCAAGCACGCCTACGACACCTGGTTGAAGAACCAGTAGCCGCTGGTGGTGGATATCCGCCGAGGGTGGTTGTATGCGGCCACTCCGGAGGACCGGTCTCTGGAATTAATTGTTTTTATATCAATTGCTTAGGCCTATGGCATCGAATGTGCACTTCCGCCGGCAGGTCCAGTCAGGACGCCAAAGGAGCACGACGATGAAAAAGAACCTCTTGATCGCGGCGCTGGCCCTGGCGCTCACGCCGGCGGCGGCCAGCGCGGTGGATGTGTTTGTGCGGTTTGGACCTCCGCCTCCGCCCAGGGAAGTAGTCGTGATGAGGCATCACCCCAGGCAGGTCTGGGTCCCCGGCTACTACAGGTGGACGGGCCACAGATACAAATGGAATAAAGGCCGCTGGATGAAACCTCCGAGGCATAGGGCGGTCTGGGCGCCTGGGTACTGGCAGCCGCGGCGGGGCGGATACGTGTTCTTCGAAGGCTATTGGCGGTAGGCGCGCCGTCCAAGCGGCCTTACGACATTTTCACCATTTTTTGTTTGAAACGGAACTCGTGGAGTTGTATAGTGAGGTTGAGAGAGTCAACGGGTTTTCTTCTTCCATTCACTCTCGAAGGGGCCACTCCGCCTCATCCTCTTGCCAGCCGGCCATCCACCTCACGATGGCCGGCTAACTTTTTTTGGAACGACGCCTTCAGAGCATGTGACGGGTGGATTTCGCCCGCAGTTCCCTGATGCGAATGGCCATGCGGATGATGCCGTAGCCCAGCACCACGACCAGGAACAGCCGGATGGAGTTGATGAAAAACCAGACCAAGCTCCAATCGGCCAGCCTGGAGTGCCGGGGCGGCGAGAGGATGAAGGGCAGGTTCACCAAGAGTATGAACGCCAGCAAGGCCAGGATGCGTTTGTAGCTATCGGCGAGCGAGGCGGGGTCGGTGTGCAGTTCTGGCGCCGCAGGGTCGCTGGTGCGGAAATAGTGCCAGCTGGCGAACTGATAGACGTGCTCATAGCCGGCATCGCGGCAGAGATCAAGATACTCACGCAGTTTGGTGCCCGTCTCACTCCGGTAGTCGAGCCGGTAGCGGACCATCGATGGCGCGCCTTGACGGAACTTGAACAGGATGCCGCCACGGGTGAGGTGCCAACCCTGGCGGGCCATCTGCTCCAGCCATCTCTCCTCGGCCTCGGCGTTCCAGGCGGTGAAGAATCTCAAGCGGGTGATCGTGGCTGCGTCGCCCATGGTCATACTTCCTTTCCGTTCAACAACTTGCGGCCAAGCCGGGCGATCGATTCCAGGCGGTCGCATTCGAGTTCCACCAGCCGGCGGCCGGTGGCGGTGAGCAGGTAGGTCTTGCGACGCTCGTCGCCGGGCGGACTGTCGCCTGCTCGCTGGATCAGTTTCTGGTCGAGGAGTTTAGTTAGCGCGCCATACAGAGTGCCGGGTCCCAATTTTGTCTTGCCACCGCTCCACGCCGTGACGTCCTGCATGATTGCGTAGCCGTGCTTGGCCGTGGTGAGCGACGCCAGGATGAGAAACGTGGCCTCGCTAAGTGGAAGGAGTTGTGCTGTCGAGTCTTGCATCGGCTTTCGATACATCGTTCTACGCTACATCGTATATCGATATATCGCCTATCGCTATAGTGAACCTCCTGCGATGCAGTGTCAACAGGAAAATGCAGGCATTCAACCGCGCGGGGGCCTGAATACACCAATTTTAGTGAAACTAGACTGAGAGGACGCGCGCGTGGGTGTACTATCTCATCAGGATGGAAGCGCGAAAGGGATAGGCGCGGTTGTTCGGGGCAATACTACAGTCGACGGTTTCGATACGCAGCCAGGTGATGAGCGAGAGTCTGGTGGAGACCGGACAGGTGTTCGTCAAGCGGGTGCTGGAGATTCCTCCGACCGCATACGAACTGGTGCGGTTACTCAATACGACGGAGCCGGAACTCTATCTGGTCGATCTCGACGACGGGGAGAGTTCATTTGAGACGGTGAGGCGAATCCGGGAAAGATCAGACTCGACGGCCATCATCGCGTTCGGGGAGCGCAATCACCGGGCCGTGGAGACCGCGATCATGGCGGGGGTGGATTCGGTGATCCCGTTCCCAGTCCAGATGACGGCGCTGCTGACGGCCATTGATGAGGCGATCCGCGAGAAGACAGGCGGTCTGATCGAGAATCTGTATGCGTTCCTGCCGGCGAAAGCCGGCAGTGGGACCTCGACGATCGTTATGAATACGGCGGCGAGGCTGGCAAATGATCTCGGCAGGAAGACACTGGTATTCGAGGGCGATCTTCGCTCGGGCGTCATGGACATCATGCTGGGCATCCAGCATAAAGGCGGCATCCAGCATGCGCTGGAGCGTGCTGAAGAGATGGACAGCTTCGAGTGGGAGAACAACCTGGCCAGGGCCAACGGAGCGGAGTTCCTGCTCACCGGGCGCGACGGCGGTAAAGCGCTGCCTCGCTGGCACCACTATCACCGGCTGCTGAATTTCGCCAAGCCCAGGTATCAGATGATGCTGGTGGACCTGCCCGAACTGGTGAATCCGGCGACGATGGAGATCGTCCGCCGGGCTGCGGCGACTTACATCGTCTGCACTCCGGAGCTGGCTCCGTTGCGTCTGGCGAAGCTGCGCTGCGAGGAGACAGCGGCGTGGGGTGCGCCAGGGGACCGCATTCACGTATTGCTGAACCGGTCGCATCCAGGCGAGTTAGGGGCCGCCGATCTTGAGAAGCTGATTGGCCGGAAAGTTGCTTGCGTGTTTCCGAATGACTACCGGACGCTGCGGGAGGCGATGAGCGAGGGTTCGATCCCATCTCTCAAGACGCCCTTCGGCCGGAGCATCCTCGATTTCGCCGGCCAGCTGGCCGGAGTCGATACGCCGAAGTCGTCCGGGCTGCTGAAAAAGCTGTTCGGCTGAAGCTGGGCGGGATTGACAACTTGAGTCGCGGCGCGCGACAAGAGATGAATGCCCGGCCGGCTGAGCAGTTACGAATTTGAATCGCCCGCGGGGCCATGGCGTCTGTGGACGTGGGCGCCATCGCCGGATCTGGCACACGCCGTGTCATCGCTGTGGGCGACCGAAGCCGGCACGGTGGCGTTCAGCGAAAGGGTAATTGCGCGGCAGACGGTCGAGTTGATGATCAACCTGGCTCAGCCGCAGTTTGCGCAATGCGGCGACGGCGAAAGGAAGCAGTTCCGGAGGGCTTGGGTATCGGGCCTGCAGCAGTCGCCGATCGAGATCAGCAGCCCGACGCCGCCGCGGTTGATCGCGGCCAGTCTGCACGCAGCCTTGGCTCCGGCCCTATTGGGCGTGAAAGGGCCGGAAATCACCTCGGCCATCATTGAGCTTGACGAAATCCTGGCCGGCGAGGTGGATCGTCTGGCCGACCGGCTGAACAGCGAGGCCACAACGGCCAGCCGGTTCATGGTCTTCGAGCAGTTCCTTCGTGGCCGGTTGAAACGAGCTAGGCTGTTGAACGACACCATGGCCTGGGCTGTCGGGCACACGTTCGCCACCGGAGGCCGGACGACGGCGTCAGAACTCAGCCGGCGAACCGGCTATTCGGTCCGATACCTGGAGATGGCGTTTCATGAACATGTCGGGCTGTCGCCGAAACGGCTGTGCCGGCTGGTGCGGTTCGGCCGGGTGATTGCAGCGCTGCCCGCCCAGGGACGGCCCGATTGGAGCCGGATTGCGGCCGAGTGCGGCTACTACGATCAAGCGCACATGCACAAGGACTTCCGGCGGTTCACGGGCATGCCGCCGGGCGGCTACATCCGCGAAAGGGACGAAAGCAACCAGGCCGTGATCGTGGCTTGATTTCGCTTTTTTACAAGACCCGGCGCCTGCGGTGCGCTTACAATCGTGCAAATAGGAGCGTGCATGAAAGTCGATTACAAACCGCAGAGTGAAGTATCTCCGGCCTCGGCCAAGGCGGCGACGGGCAAGACGCTGGAGGAGTGGTACGCCGTTCTGGACGCCAAGGGCGGCGCGGCGGAGGGCCGCAGGGTGCTGACCGAGTACCTGTTCCGGCAGTTGAAGGTGGACGCCTGGTGGACGACGACCATCATTGTTGAATACGAGAAGGCGCGTGGCGTTGCTGAAAAAGACGGGCTGGCGAAGGGCTATAACATCTGCGTGACCAAGGCTCTGACGGCGGCGCCGGAGCGTGTCCTGGAGGAGTTCTCGAACGGCTCCTGGTGGCTTGGCAAGGGCGTAAAAGTTGCCGAAGGCGGCACTTTCGACGCCGGCGACGGACACAAGGGCAAGTTCAAAAAGGTGACGCCGGGCAAGCTGATCCGGTTCACCTGGGAGGGGCCGCGGCATGCGCCGGTGGAGTTGGTGGAGATCAAGGCGACGGTGATGCCGGGCAAGACCTCGGCGTTGATCAACCACGACCGGCTGCAATCGCGTGACACGGCCGACGGAATGAGGGAAGCCTGGGCGAAGGTTCTGAATGAGCTGAAAGACCGCCTGTCATGATTGCCGTCACACTGGCGCTGGCTCTGGCGATGCAGGGGCCGCTTGAGTGGAAGTTGTATCAGGCGGCGGTGGCGGCGGCCGATGGCGCGATCCGGTTGAACGAAAGCGGTTCGGCGAAGCGCTGGCTGGCGGCGGCGCCGGAAGGACATCGAGGGTGGGAATGGCGCTATCTGAAGGGGCTGTCGGATCAGAGCCTGAAAGAAGCCAAGGCCCATGACGGCCCGGTGACGGGACTTGGCGTGTCGGCGGACGGTGCGCGGCTGGCGACAACTTCGGCCGACAAGCTGGTAAAGGTGTGGGACGCGGCGTCGGGTGCGCTGCTGGCGACGTTGGAAGGACACACGGCCGCGGCCTGGTCGCCGGCGTTCCGTCCCGGCACGAATGAACTGGCCACGATGGGCTCGGACGGCGCGGTGAGAATCTGGGACTACGCCGGGCGGCAGCAGTTGCGGGCCATCGAGAAGGTGGGCAATGGTTTGGGCGCGGTGGCCTATAGTCCGGATGGCGGGCTGCTGGCGGCCGGTACGTGGACCTTCGAGCGCGGTGCGGGCGTGAAGGGGTGGATTCACCTCTGGAACGCGTCCACCGGAGATCTGATTTGGAAGGCCGAATATGGCATCAAACCGATCCCGGCGATCGCGTTCCGTCCCGATGGCAAGCAACTGGCCGTGGCGACATGGGACGGCTGGATCGGCCTGTTCGAGTTACCCGGCCATGGCCGGCCCTCGGCGGAGTTGAAGCTGACAGAGCCGGAGGGCGCCTACCATGCCATGCAGGGCGTGGCCTACGCGCCGGATGGCAAGACCCTGGCCGCGGTGGCGAAGGACCGGCTTGTTCACTACGTTGACACCGCAACCGGAAAGGTGCTGAGGGCATCGTCAGGACATGCCGGTTGGGTGAACGGCGTGGCGTTCGGGGGCGGGGGCAGATGGGCGGCCAGCGGTTCGAGCGACGGGACGCTTAGGCTGTGGGACGTCGCTTCAGGGGCCGCAATGGAGGTGTTGCGCGGGCATACTGCGGCGATCAACGGCGTGGCTATCGCGGGCGGCAGGGTTGTCACGGCTGCCGCCGACGGCACGCTGCGGTGGTGGGCAGTGGAGACCAGGCTCCGCGCACAAACGAACTGGCGGCACGGGACGTCGGTCTATGGATTCGACTTCTCGCGCGATGGCAAGCGGGCCGTCTCGGCGGCCTGGGGCGGCACGTTGAAGATGTTCGACACTGTGACGGGCCAGTCGATGTGGGAGAAGCCAGTTCACGAGTCGTCGGCCAACCGAGTGGCGTTCAGTCCGGATGGAAAGCGATTGGTGAGCGGCGGCAACGATGGGCGGCTGCGCATCACGGACGCATCGACGGGCGAGGTGGTGGCGACCTGGGAAGAGATCAAGGACGGCCGCGGCGCGGCGATCGCCTGGAGCCCGGACGGCAAGACGGTGTTCTGCCCGTCGTCGAGGCCATCGGGCAAACTCTGGGACGCGGCGGCAGGCAAGGCGCTGCATACCATCACGGGCGGCAAGGGCGAAGTCTACGCGGCCACGTTTTCGCCCGATAGCCGCTGGCTGGCGCTGGGCTGGACGGGCGGGCAGACCAAATTGGCCGACCGCGAGACCGGGGCAGACGTCGTTGCGCTGCCTGACCAGAGCGGCGGCGTCTACTCTGTGGCGTTTCATCCGTCGGGCAAACTGCTGGCCACCGGCGGGGGAGATCGCAAGACAAGGATCTGGGAGGTGCCCTCGGGCAAGCTGCTGCATGTCGTGGAAGGCCACACCGAACTGGTCTACGGGCTGGACTTTGCGCCGGACGGCTTGCGCCTGGCGTCAGCGTCGAATGACATGACGGTGCGGATCTGGGACACGGCGGGCTACGAGCAACTGCTGTCGATCCCGTTCGACGCTCAGGTCTACGGGGTGAAGTTTTCGCCAGACGGGCGGATTTTGGCTGCGCTGCCGATGGACGGATCGATTCGAATTCTGGACGCCGGCCGCTAAGCCAGAGTTCAGAACGTTCGTGTGCTGACCTTGTCGGGGCCGGGGAAATCGGCCGGGACTTTCTGCTCTACTTTGCCCGTGGCCGCCCATTCGGCGCCGCGCTGCAGCGTGACGATGAAGCCGACACACTGCATCGCCGGCACGTCGTGGCCGAGCGTGGTGTGGAAGATGCGGCCCTTGCCGTAGCCGATGGTAAACAGGATGGGCTCGTGTTCGCCGGTGCCCTTCTGCGCGGGGGCGGAGAGGGCGGTGGCCAGCAGGTCGAGGTTTTCGGCCGGGCCTCGCAGGCGGTCGTAGAGTTCATCTGTATCGTGGAGCCATGTCGCGGGCAACCCCTTGGAGATGGGGTGCTTCAGGTTGCGCATGTCGATCTTGAACTGGTGGCGGGGTCCGTGGCTGCCGCCGCGGCCGGGCGTCGTGTCTCGGACCACCTTGCCGTCGCGCCAGCGGATGTAGGGTCCATCCTTTTCGTTGCGGCCGCTCCAGCCGCCGAGGCCGATCACTTTATTGAATTCGACCCACTTGGGAAAGGCGTTGTCGGCCGCATGGTAGCTGACCACGCCGCCGCCCTTGCGGACGTAATCAAGGAAGGCGAGTTGAGTGGCTTCGGGCCAGTCGCCGGCGTTCTTGGGGCCAAAGTCGTTGTAGTTGAGCACGACGACGTCGTAGCCCTGAAATTTCGGGCTGAAGCTCTTCAGCGATTCGTTGTCGGGCGGGGCGGTGACAACATCGACGGTAAACAGCCCGTCTTGCTCGAGGATCTGTTTGAGCACGGGCGTGGTGGCGCGCCAGTCATGGTTGTTGCGGCCGTCGATGATAAGGGCCTTCTTCGGCGCGGCGAGCGCGGAAAGCGAGAGCAGGAGAACGAGGATGATGCTGCGGCGTGACATAGGCGGATCTCTGTGACTCAAGTCTAGCGTGAAGCCGCGGCGGAGCGGGTCTACTGCTGCTTGTCAGGATTGCCGGTGAGTCCGCGAACGAGGTTTTCGAGTTCCTCGACACGGCGGGCGAGTTCCTCGACGGCCTGGCCCTGGGGATCGGGCAGTTTGCCGTGTTCGAGCGGCTCTTCCTCTTCCTCGACACGGCTGCGAACGATTTTGCCGGGAATGCCGACCACGGTGGAATGATCGGGAACGGGCTTGAGGACCACGCTGCCGGCGCCGATTCGTACATGGTCGCCCACCTTTATGCTGCCAAGCACCTTGGCGCCGGTGCCGACAACGACATGGTTGCCGAGCGTGGGATGGCGCTTGCCGCGCTCCTTGCCGGTGCCGCCCAGGGTGACGCCCTGGTAGAGCAGGCAATCGTCGCCGATCTCGGCGGTCTCGCCGATGACGACGCCCATGCCGTGATCGATGAACAGCCGCCGCCCGATGTGCGCGGCGGGATGGATCTCGATGCCCGTCAGCCAGCGAGACAGGCGCGCGGCCATCATCGCCAGCAGCCGCATGTCGGCGCGCCACAACGAATGGGCGATCCGGTGCATCCACACGGCCTGAATGCCGGGGTAGGTGAGCGCGATCTGGAGTGGGCTGTAGGCCGCCGGGTCGCGCTCCAGCACCGAGCGGATGTCCTCTCTCATGCGTTCGAGTATGCCTGCCATGGCGGGCCGCTGTCCTTTCGGACGCCAAGAATGGCGTCCCTACACACAAGGTCGATCGCTTAATCGTCCAGGTCGGCGTAGAGCGCGGTCGAGAGATAGCGCTCGCCGAACGACGGGATGATGACGACGATCAGCTTGCCCGCGTTTTCGTCGCGCGCCGCCACCTGGAGCGCCGCCCAGATCGCCGCGCCGGACGAAATACCGACCAGCAGCCCTTCCTCGACCGCCGCGCGTCGCGCCGTCGTGAAGGCGGCCTCGTTGGGCACGCGGATGACCTCGTCATAGATGGCCGTGTTGAGCACGCCGGGCACGAAGCCCGCGCCGATGCCCTGAATCGGATG
>JACZJQ010000237.1 GCA_014860455.1 Bryobacteraceae bacterium
CTGGAGCGGATCGCCGACCACCCGATCAACCGCATCAACGACCTGCTGCCCTGGAATGTCGATCTGGGCTCAGTCGTCGGACCGTCCGCAGCCGACTGACCCATTCGTCCTATGTGTCCACATAAGCGCTATGTGGACACGTAGCCAGCCGACTCAAACACACCCACACCGGCCAGTCAATGCGGCCCCCAAGCCTCGGTTACCTGGCAATCGCTCACGCATCAATTGATGACGCCGGGGCCAGGTACGGTGCATCCTACGACGCTGGCCAAGAACCGGCAGGCCGCCGCCAACACCTCGACGTTCCGACGATGCGCAACCTCAGATCACCCGCCAAGCTTTCGTAGGCCCTCCGCGGCCATCTTTCCGCTCTCGGAGGATGGGGCTGATTTCACGGCACGATTCCAATACTGCCTTGCCTTGTCGTTCAACCCGGTGTTGGCGCTGATGGCGCCCAGATTGTAAAGCGCGTCGACGTGATTCGGCTGCACGGCCAGGATCCTCTCTGTCTCCGCGGTAGCGCAAGCCAGGTCGTTCAATTGGTAGCAGACGCGGCCCAGTTCGAGCCTGGCTTCGATCTGGCCCGGGTCCGCCTTCAAGAGCATCTCGAGGGTCCGGCGAGCTTCAGCCGGCTGATTGTCCTCGGCGGCCAATTGTGCGAGGCGGAGCAAAACCGGGGCATGCCCTGGTTTCCTCTTGAGTTGCTCTTCGAGCATCGCCTTCTCATGCGCCCGGTTGGGGGGTGGCGCAGACTCCACCGCCGGCAGGCTCGGTGGAGCGCTCTTGCGTTCCAGCCCCAGCCAAAGCCCGCCAATCAGTAACAGACAGAGCCCACCTGCTGAAAGTAGAACGATCTTCTGGTTCATGCAGCCACCGCTTTCTCCACAATCTCGATTCCAATACGGCGGAGGAATTCGTCCGGGGACTCACCTCCAATCAGGACAAAGACGAAGTCGGCAGGAATACGCACCGTTGAACCAGACTGTTCGATTTCGACGGTGTTTTCTCCGATCGACTGGAACCTGGCGCCGAGCCTGCAATGAATGCGGCCCTCGGCGATGGCTAGCTCGAGCAGTTCGCGGTTGCGCTGCCTGGCGCGGTTGAAGTCCCCACCCCGATGGACCAGAGTCACGCGATTCCGGCCGCCTTTGGAGAGGCCGAGCGCAGCTTCGATGGCGCTATCCCCGCCGCCGGCCACGACGATCTCGCGACCTTCGTATGAATCAGCCTCGATGAGACGATAGGCGACATGGCTCTGCTCCTCCCCTGGGACCCCAAGCCTGCGAGGCGTACCTCGCTTCCCGATCGCCATCACCACAAACCGGGCCCAGTAATTCGCTCGCGGCGTCTTGACGAGCAAGCGACCAGCTACCGGGTCGCGCTCAATGTTCTCCACCTTCTCGTTTGTCTGAATACGCACGCCCGTAGTGCTGATGATCGTTTCCCAGACGTCCAGCAGGGCTTCCTTGGTGCTGTCGGCGATGTAGAGGTTGCCGTATAGCGGCATTTCAAGCGGCTCGGCCATCAGGAACTTGTGGCGCGGATAGTTGCGGATGGTGGCGGCGACTTCTCCCTGCTCGAGTGTGAGATACCGAACGCCATGCTCGTGAAGCGTCAGCGAGGCGCTCAGGCCGGCCGGTCCGGCTCCAACGATGATGACATCGTAGTCGTTCACCCCGGATGCGACATGGCGATCGAGTTTCTGGAGGCGCTGGCGCAGGTGATCGGCGACCAGGCGGCCTTCATTGATGGACGTCTTGATCAGGCCCAAGCCGCCGAGTTCACCAACAATGAACGTGCCAGGCACGGTGGTTTCGAAGTTCTCGTCGAGGAGCGGCACTTTCAGAGTCTGCAGGTTTCCTCCGGCGCTCAGAGAAATGCCGGACGTTGGACAGGCGGTCACGCAATCGCCATGAGACTTGCAGCGTTCGGGATTCGCGAGGATGGCCTTGTGGCCCACCAACGCGAGCGTGCCCTGTTCCGGACAAGCTTCCACGCAGCTTCCGCAGCCAATGCAGAGCGAGGCGTTGATGACCGGCCTCAGGTCGCCGCCGGCGGATTCACCGGGGACGGAGATCCCCGCACCATGGATCCGCCAGAGTGAAAAGGGGGCGCCACAGTGGTTGCAGAAGGATGCACCTAGTGGGGCAGGCTTGTTGCAGCGGGGGCAGTCGCGCATGGCGGCCTGGCCGACCGGGGCGCCGGCAGCGGCCTCCTTCTGCCCGCGCGTCAACTTTTTCAGGTATCCGCGCATGAAGAAGATCGTGACGACGAACGCGATAGCGAAGGCAAGTAGTGTATCCATGGGACGACTCCGTTAAAAGTAGCCCATCAGCATCACCATCGTAATGTGAGCCACAACCAGGAGGACGAACGAATAGCTGAAGGGGCGGTGGATTACGTGCCAAAGGTGGAACACCTCTGCGGCCCGATTGAGGAACAGGAGCTTTGCGGTGAGCCAGGACTGGGATCTGGCTGCACGGATGATGCGCTCCAGATCCTCGTGACTGCTTTCACGAAGGCCGCCGAGCGTGAACCAAAGCTCGCCTCCAGTTAATACTCTGCGGCGAAGGGCGGCGACGTGCCACGGCCGGCGAACGTCCAGGCTCGCCATGGTGATCAACGCCGGCAACAGAGCCATCGCGGCGACCTGCTCCGGCGCCGGTAGTTCCAGGAGTTTAGCCAATTCGTCCTGGCGGAAGACCTCCTGAGTCTGCAGTTCATGGGAGAGGGCATCCGCCTCTTCCAGCAAATCGCGCAGAGAGCGTTCTGCCGCAGTGACGTTTCGCGGGATTTGCGAATAGAGATACCGGCCGACGATGCCGCTGAGAACGATGGCGATCATGATCCAATAGGCCATCCCCGCCAGTCCTCTCAGCTTTAGGGACGAGTGGAAGGTGACAATGACCGGTACAGCGAGGCCGAACAGCACATGGAAGTTGAGCCAGTTCCGGGTCTTGCCAATCTTCTGCAGGGGCTTGATTCGCTTCCTAAGCGGATAAAGATAGATCACCGCGAAGGCCACCACGGCGGCAAAGCCGAGCCGGAGTCCAATCGTGCCCGCGGGACGGAGAGTCCCGTGTTGAGGATGAAACGGGCGCTCTGTCAGCGGCAGGCGGTAGTATTCTGCCCCCTGCAAGGCAAAGTAGACCGCGAGCAGAACCGCTCCAACCGCCAGAGTTGTGATGATCACGGGGTGAACCCACTTCCGGGCGGCGACCGGCGTTGACACAGCGCCCATCACTTGATCACCTCCTGCAACGTCTGTTCTGAGCTGACATCGAACTTCCGGTAGTCAGAGAACGTATGCTGATTCCGCCAATGCTGGTGGGCGGTTCTGGCTTCCACTACTGCGATGCTCGGAACCCAGACCGGGATCGCCGGACTCGCGGCCCCGTAATCCACCACCGAAGTGAGTGCAAGCAAGCCGATATCCGGCAGGGGCTCGCGGAGTTCTGTCTGAATACGCTTCACCGCACCGGTTTCAGGGTGCAGCCAGGCTATGCCCCGCCAGGCTATGGGGTACTGACGGCCTTTCACTTCGAGGACGGTGGGCGATGAGTGCCCGGCCAGTTGCTCGAAGCGAATCCGGCGCCAAGCGATGCCGGCCAGAACCTCGGACTCAACCTCATCGAACTTGTAGCTGGATTGAAAGTGAGGATGGAACACGACCTGCATGACGGCAAACCCGGTGGTCGCAAGCAGCGCCTGGGGCGGTTCCTTCTGCGGCCGGCTCTTTTCCAATCTGGATTCCTCGACAGTGAATTCGTCGCCCAGGGCTTCCATGAGGATCAGGTAATCAAACGTGGACTCACGCCTGCTCGCGATCTTCTCTGCCTGGCCATACTTGACCTGGATGAGCTTCTCGGAACAGACAAGCGCAGGGAACTGGGCAGCGAATTCCTCAGCCCGCACAGCCGCCTTCTCCAGGAATGCGGCCGGGTTCTGCCCGTGGACTAGAGACAATGATCCGCTCACCAGAACCCATGCAATCATCGAGTGTCCATTCATGGTCATCAAAAGCGATACCCCACTGTAAAGAAGACTTGATCGTAGTTCTGAATGGCGCCGCGGTAGGCCAGCCAACCGCCGGTGACGAAGTAGTGAAGTCCGATGTTCCAGTCCAGTTGCCCGTTCACGAATCGCGAACGGGACTGGCGCGTCAGCGACCCGCCGAACTCCTGCTGGCCGGCCTGCAATTCCATCCGCAAGTTTTCGCGAATCTCGCGCATCAGGCTGATCGACTCGTACGAGCCTCTGCCGAAGGAACTGTTGAATCGGGTGTAGCGGCCGTCAACGCGCGCGCCGATCCACGGCAAGCGGGTCCAACCTGCCGAGTACATTTGATTGAGCGAAGCGGATGCGTCCGAGTCGCGCAGGCTCCGGCCCCAGCTTGCCGAGAGTACCAGCCTTTCCCAGGGCTGCGCGCGGAAGCCTCCGCTTAAGCCCTGGAAAAGGTACTTGTCGAGCAAGCCAGTCCCAATCAGGCTGCTGTCGAATGTGGGCAGTCCGCGAAAGTAATTCTGGTTGAAGTCGAAGGAGAACTTTGCGGAAGGCTGGACCCGAAAGGTCAGAAAGCTCCGGCTGAGCATCGCTCCGGACTGGCCATTCATGAACCTGGCGTTCTTTTGGTCTACTTCCATACTGTGAAGGACGCTGAGCTTGCTGCTGGCAAAGATAGAGTTTTCAAGGAACAGGAACTGCCGTTCCGGTCTCCAGCGAATACGCGTGACCGCCGCGCCGACTGTGGATGTCCAACGGACCTTTTCAAAGCTCCCCTTTTCGTAGCTGGCGAACAGGCCCACCATCTGGCGGTTAGGATCGTAGTTCCAATGCGTTGGATCAGGGGTGGAACCCGCGAAAATGCCCGTGGTGAGATTCCGGGTCAGCCGGCGGGCCGCGTAGCCGCCATCAATCGTGCTGAGGCTGGACACCCACGGAATCAGGACACGGCCGAAGCCGAAAACGTACTTTGAGCGCGGATTGTTATAGAACATCCCGAAGGTGTAGGTCCGGTTTATCAGATCAACCATCGTCGGCTGTTGAGATCCGCCTTGACGCGTGTTCCAGCGCCCGCGCCAATAGCCGGTCATGTTCCAGAAAGTCCCATTGATCCTGGTCCAATCGACGCGGGCCGCGATGCCCTCCTGATGGGAGTTTCGTCGGAGTTCACCACGATCCTGCAGCGAGTTGACCTCGAATCCAATGCGGCCGCGGAGCCGTCCGACTTCAGTTGGCTCGGGCATGGGAACGTATTCGCGAACCTCTTCTTCCAGCGGATCGCCGCTGGTGAATGTGATCACCTGGGCGTACCGCTGCCGGCGGCGAGCCGTTTCAAGCCGGTCGAATTCGGCAGCATCGCTTCCGGAAAGCTCGGCACGATCTCCTGATTGCGCTTCCTCGCCTGGTTCAAGATTGACTATCTCGGCGAGCGCGGATTGCGTGGCTACGGATACAACAACGATGTCGGCGATCCGGTGTGCAGCCATCTTCGCATCGCCTGGAGCCAGTCGCTCCAGCCTGAGTTTCATGCCCTCACCCAGGCCATGGGCCGTCCCGCCGTCAAGATAGACCATTCCCGGCACCACCTGTTTCACGGTGAAAACGCGTCGAGTGTGCGGCAACGGAGCGGGTAGCGCGAACGCGACGGAGAGAAGGGAAAGAGCCGGGATCATCAGCTTTGGCTTCAATGGACTAGCTCCTCCCTGTGGGATGGCACTGGTAGCATGCCTGGCTTTGATAGACATACCCCTGGCGCCCCTGGTGCTCCTTGTCCATGCTGGTCTTGTTGTGTTCGTGGCAGTCGATGCAACTGAACACAGAGTAGGTGGCGGGCGTACGGTGGCAATCGTTGCAGGTCGTCCACTTGCCTGCGTGCTTGCCGGTGTAGATGGGGAACTTGTGCGTGACCGTCGCACCCGCCCACCGCGTGGTGGTATGGCAAGTCGTGCATGTGGTGGGGAATCCAGCGGTGACGTGGTTCGGATTCGTCACTGTTTCGAACGCCCTGCGGTGGCAGGAGTAACAGTCGGTCGGAGTACCGCCATAACGTCCACCCACGTGGCAGCTTGCGCAAGAGACGGCAGGATGAGCGCCCGTGAGTGGGAACCGGGTTTTGCTGTGATCAAAGACCGCGCCCTTCCATTGGGTGGTCGTATGGCAGACGGAGCAGTCTCTCGGGAAGCCTGCCGTCA
>JACZJQ010000023.1 GCA_014860455.1 Bryobacteraceae bacterium
ACACCGGAGCCAGCGTCGGCCCCGGCGACGTCGCAATCGAGATCATCCCGCACAACACCAGCACCGCCCTCACCTCCGGCATCCGCCACACATACCCGATCCCCGACTTCAATCCCTCCAGCCCCGACTGTGTCGCCTTCGGCATCTCTTCATTCACCCGCATCGCCGCCAGTGACCCCAACACCGCCACATACGTCACCGCGTTCAACAGGAAACACATCCCCTCGCCCGTCCGCGCCACAATCAATCCCCCCACCGACGGACCCACAATCCGCGCCATGTTGAAGATCGCCGAGTTCAGGCTGATCGCGTTCAACAGGTCGTCCCTGCCCACCAGCCGGATGAACAGCGCCTGCCGTCCAGGAATGTCGAATGCGTTCGATACCCCCAGCACCGCCGCCAGCGCCAGCACATGCCAGATCTCCACCCTGCCGGTAAGCGTCAGCCCCGCCAGCGTCGCAGCCTGCAACATGGCCACCGCCTGCGTCACCATCACGATCCGCCGCCGCGGAAACCGGTCCGCCACCGCACCCGCGATCGGGCTTAAAATCAGCACCGGCACGCTCGCGCAAAACCACGTCAACCCCAGCATCCACTCCGACCGCGTCAGCCTGTACACCAGCCACGCCTGCGCCAGGTTCTGCATCCACGTCCCGGCCAGCGACACCGCCATCCCCCCGGCATACAGCCGGAAATCGCGGTGCCTGAGAGCCCTGAACATTTCGCCGCCAAACGCCATGCTAGACTTTAGGATGACACCCCATCGTGGAGACTGAGGAGACGAGTTTGTCCAACGAAAACAAAAACCCCGAGAAGCTCTACCAGGCTGAATACATCGGCAGCGGCACCTTCATCATTTCAAAGCCCAAGCGCAACAAGCGCAAGATGCGCCAGCTCCGGCTCAAGAGCCCCAACGCCGGCATGCGCAAGTAGCCCCTTCTCTTCCCTTTTCGTTCCGCATGGCTCGGGCCTCTCTCACGCCGTGATACCATGCGCCTGAGCCATGCGGATCAAATCATTCACCACCTACCCCCTCGCCGTCGCCGATCCCCCACTCAGAAGCTCCTACGGCCGCCATGCGCCTTATGCCCTGCGCACCGCCCTCGTCCTTGAAACCACCGACGGCATCACCGGCATCGCCGAAGCCCACGGCGGCGACGGACCCCTAGCAGCCCTCGAAGCCATCAAACCCATGGTCCTCGGCATGGACCCCTTCCAGTTAACCCGCCTCTGGGATCAGACCGCCGACCCTTCCGGCGCCGGCGACCGCTCTCAAACCTGGTTCGTCCCCGGCGAAAACCCCCGCGACGCCCGCACCCGCTCCTATGCCGCCGTCGAGGCCGCCTGTCTCGACCTCATCGGCAAGGCCGTCAACCGTCCCGTCTGCGACCTGCTCGGCGGACGCGCCCGCGACGCCGCTCCGTTTTCCGCCTATCTGTTCTACAAACACGCCGGCGGCGGCGGCCTTGGCGATGACGCCCGCGACGACGAATACGGCGAATGCCTCACGCCCGCCTCCATGGTCGCCCAGACCCATCGCATGATGGACCTCTACGGCTTCAAGGAGATCAAACTCAAGGGCGGCGTCCTCCCTCCTGAAGACGAGATCGAGACCATGCGTCTGCTCCGCGCCGAATTCGGCCCCACCGTCCCGCTCCGCATCGACCCCAACTGCGCCTGGTCCGTCGAAACCTCGGTCATGATCGGCCTCGCCCTCAAAGACGAACTCTCCGGAGGCGGTTATTTCGAGGACCCCACCGCCGGCATGGACGGCATGGCCGAAGTCCGCCGCCGCCTGCTCGCCGCCGGCGTCGACACACCGCTCGCCTCCAACGTCGCCGTCACCGCCCTCGAACACATCGTCCCGGCCTGGGAGACCGGCGCCTCGCAGGTCATCCTCAGCGATCCCCATTACTGGGGCGGCATCCGTGCCGTCCAGCGCATGTCGATGCTCTGCGATTCGCTCGGCCTTGGCGTCTCGATGCACTCGAACAACCATCTCGGCCTCAGCCTGATGATCATGGCCCACACCTGCTGCGCCTCGCCCGCCATGCAGTTCGCCTGCGACACCCATTACCCCTGGCAGACCGAACAGGACGAGATCATCGAAGGCGGCCGCGTCAGATTCGTAGATGGCGCCGTCCCCATCCCCGACAAGCCCGGCCTTGGCGTCTCGCTCGACATGGACCAGGTCCACCGCCTCGGCGAGCGCTACCGCTCCCTCACCTACCGCAAGCGCGACGACGAAGCCGAAATGCGCCTCCACGTCGACCCCAACTGGAAACGCATCCTCCCCCGCTGGTAGTGTGAGGCCGCGCGCAGCGAGCGGGTTTCCGAGGCCGCGCGCGCAGCAAGCGGGTTCCTGAACCGCACCTTCTTATTTCCGCAGCACCGCCATCAAATCCGCCATCTCGCCTTCCGACAGCTTCGGCCACCCCGCCTTGCCCGCCCCCGACTCTTTCTTCATCGCCGGACCATGCACCCAAACCGCCGAAATCATCTCATACGGCGTCGACGCCTTCGGCGCCGTCTTGTGGCAACTGTTGCAACCCTTCGCCTGCAGCAACCGTTCGCCCTTGCTGGCATCCCCCGGCAACTGATCGAACTGCTTCGAGAACAGATACCCCACCAGCCGCGTCATCTCTTCCGGCCGGATCGCCGACGCCTGCCTCATCACCGCCGAGTGGTTCCACATCGCCGCCGCAAAGTCCGCCATCGACTTGAACGACCCCGCCTTCGGCAGCGCCTTCGACCCCTGGTGGCACCCCACACACCCCTTCACCGCAAACAGCGTCTCCCCCGTCTCCGCCGACGCCGGCGCAAACTTCGCCGTCAACCCTTTAGTCTGCGGCAGGCTCTTCAGGTAAGCGATCATGTCGCCCATCTCCGCCGCCGAGATATCCTGGAACTTCAAGCCGCTGTCCTTGGCCGCCTGCCTCATCTGCGGCGAGTGCACCCACATCTGGCGCGCCAGTTCAATCGAGTCAACAATCGACTCCCACTTCATCACCGCCGCCCCCCCCGACGAGTTCGTCGACGTGATGTTATGGCACTCCGCGCAACTCTTGGCGATAAACGCCTTCCGCCCCTTCGCCGCATCCCCGGCCGCGCCCGAGTACCGCGCCACGTAAAGATAAGCGAAAATGTCGGCCGATTGCTGCGAACTCAGCTTCGGCGTCTCCACCCCTGCCGCATCCATCGCCGGCCACATCGCCGGCGCGTGGTTCCAGACGTCTGTCAGCAGCGTCACCGGCGTGAACTGTTTGCCTGCCATCTTGCCCAGGTCCGGACCCGGCTTGCCGCCGTTGCCGTTCACAGCGTGGCAGTTCACGCACTTCTGCTGTTCGAACAGAACCGCGCCCCGCGACGCGTCTCCCTGAATGGAAGCGGCGGCCGGTAGGGCCGCCGCAATGACAAAAATGAGTGTTCGGTGCTTCATCGGCTGTACATCCCCTATCGGGATATTACAGCACGAATTTGATGCCCGTCATCACCATGTTGGTCCGGAACGTCTCGTAGCTGTAGGTGAACGGCTGGTTGTACCCATACGTCCTCCACTCCGAGAACACATGCACGTTCTTATGCAGCGGCAGGATCAATTTCCCATGCGGCTGGTAGAACTTCGACGGCCGGCTGCCGTCGGTGGTCACATACGACCCCCCAAACGTCAGCCTCGGCTTGAACACACCCGAACCGGGCAGCGCGATGTCGGCCAGCAGCATCCCCGTGTGCGCGATGTCGCGGTACAGCGACTGCGCCTGCTGATACGGGAACAGGATCAGGTAGCCGATGTCGGATTGGATCGTCGACCGCGAGTAATCGGCGATCAACGTAACCCACTTGCCCCCGCCCGGCATGTACTGCAACCCCACCGACGTGTTCTGCGACTTGAAGTCGTAGTTCACCCCGGCCGCCGGGTTCTGGTTCTCCATCCGGTTGTACACCGCCGTCATCAACAGGTCCGGCCGGATCTCATACCGCCCGTTCAACTTCAGCCGGTAATAATCCTGCAAGCTCGTCCGGTAGTACGTCTTCACGCCGTTGCTCACCTCGGCCGAGCCGTTCAGCGTCAGCTTATCCCACGGCCGCGCCACAAACCCTGCCAGCCCGATATGCCGCCGCAGTTCCAGCCGCTCCTGCGGACCCGTGATGCTCAGCGATCCCGCACGGATCAGCGCATCGCCCCATTCGTAGCGGTACCCGCCCCGCAGCGTGAACCTGCGGCTGAAGTCATACAGCGCCTCCACCGTCTGGCGGTGCAGGCTCGTCTCCAATCGGTCGGCGTAGCTGTCCTTGAGCGTCGCCGCCAGCGCCGTGTTTTTCAGGTACGTCGCTTCCAGCGCGCCCGTAGTATCGGTCTTGATGCGGTCGGTCTCAAACGTCTCGCGAATCCGCAGCCGCGAAATCGGCCTCAGCTCCATGCCGAACGAACCCGTCGTATGCGGCCGCCTCGCGTCGCCGAACACCGTGTCCTTGCCGCTCGAATAGAACAGCAACCCCGGCGCCGTCGAATACAGGCTGCCCACCAGCGTCTGGTTGAAGTTGGAAACCGTCTTCGGGTTGGCGTAAAGCACCTGCCCGTAGAGGTCCACCCAGTCGTAAGGGTTCGCCGTGAACAGCACCTTCGTGATCCGCGAACTTCCGTCCACGTCATACACCTGATTGCCGTTGGTCAGCGACAGCAACTGCCCCAGCACCGGCACGTTTCCGCGGCTGCCCTTCATCGTCTCGGTGTTGAAAATGCTCTGCGAATCGCCGAAATCGGTCGACCCATGCTCGATCGTCAGGTGCGACCGCGTGAAGTTCATCCGAATCCCGCCCGTCACGTCCTGCTGGTACCAGTCCAGGTTCGTCCGTAGCGCGTATTCGTTGCCCTGCACCACCAGCGGCGTGATGCCGCGCCCGTCCGACCAGTTGCGCGTCACCCTCAGATACGGCGTGAACCGCTCGTTCGGCAACACCGTCAACTCGTGGTCGAAGTTGCGCATATTCATGTCGTAGGCCCGCTGGCTGAACCCGCCCGGCGCCGCCGGATTGGCGAACGACGGCAGGAAGTTGTAATACAGCAGGTTCGAGTACCGCGTCGTGTACCGGTAGTACTTCTCGTCGCTCAACTCCAGCCGCGCCGTGTTGAACGGATCGCCCCAGTTGCCCGCCGTCAGACGCATCGTCTTCATCAGCTTGCTTGCGCCCTGATAACTCACGTCCATCGACGGCAGCCTGAACCCTTCGCTCAGGTTCACGATCGACCGGTAGGCGTCCATCGACCCGGCGACATCGGACTGCCACCGCGCTCCTACTTCCACCCACCCGCTCCACGTCTTCTCGCCCGCCGGCGCGGCTTCTTCCTGCTTGGCTTCCTGCTTCGCTTCTTCAGCCTTCGGCGCCTCGGCCGGCTTCTGTTCCTGCGCCGCCAGCACCGCCAGCGGCATCATCATCAGCATCAGTTTGCGGAGCGTCATCGCAGCAGCCCCCTATGAACGTTCGATCCATGCACTTTCTGGTGGCACATCGTGCAGTTGCGGTACTTCGGCTGCCGCATGTCATGCAGCGCCGGCGGCACTCCGCCCGCAATCCCCGCCGGTGTCGGCGACACAATGTTCGAGTGGCACTCCAGGCACTGATTGGCCACTTCATGCCGCGTCAGCATCCGCGGATTCGCTGACCCGTGCGGCTCGTGGCATGTCGAACACGGCTCGGTTCTCACCGGCGCATGTTCGAACAGGAACGGCCCGCGCTTGTCCGAGTGGCATGCAAAACACCCCGGCTCGGCCGCGTTTGCCGTCCTGATGTTGCGAGCCAGGATGCTGCCGTGCGGATTGTGGCAGTTCGTGCACGTCATCGCCCCCTCGGGCACCTTATGCCGGTGAGGCTTCTGGAACGACGCCCACACGTTCGTGTGGCAGCTCGCGCACTTCTTGTTTACCCCCGTCGCCGTCCTGAACTGCCAGTCCGAACTTTCCTGCCCCGTCTTGTGCACCGTGTGGCACGACGTGCAACTCACCGCAGAACGCGCATGCCCGTTCTGGATCGTCCCTACCTGCGTCTTCGAATTCCGGTGGCACGACAGGCACATCTTGTCCACTGCCCCTGCCGGCATCTTCGCCGGATTCAGAATGTCGCCGGTCTCATTGGTCTCGGCGTGCTTCGCCCCCGGCCCGTGACAGGTCTCGCAGGCCCGCTCCTGCATCCCCCGCCACTTCGTCGTCGTCAATTTGTTATGTGCGTTCTTCTGGAACGAGGTGTTCACTTCATCGTGGCATCCCGCGCAGGTCTCCGACCCTACATACCCCTTGGGCAGCGTGGTCTCCTGCGCCGAAAGCCACGCCGGAACAAAAAAGACGGCCAGACTAACCATGGCCGTGCTGCGTGACAGTCGGATCATGCGGTTTTCCCCTGGAATAGCAAAATAGGGGAAGACCTCCTCGCGAAGGCCCTCCCCCAATTCAACACACTTAGTTGGCGTGCACCTTGTCAACGGCATATGTCTTGCCCGACCCATGGCACGCGCCGCAGCTCTCTCCGAGCTGTGACGTGTTCACCAGGGCATGGCTCGCCGCGTCCAGGCTCACATGGCATCCCGTACAGGCCGCTGTCGCCGGCTTCACCGGATCCAGGAACCCGCGCGGATCCCGCTTGTCGGCTGTCGCCTTCACCGGAACCATGTAGCTGGTGCCTTCGTGACAGGTCGAGCAATTGTTCAACCCGCCAACGTAGACCACCTTGTTGTAGTTGTGCGGCGTGTTGCCGAAACCGTAGACCGTGTAGTCCCGGGCCTGCTCTTCGCCTGCATGGATGCGGTGGATCATCAGGGCCATGTCGATCGATTCGGGCGGCATCTGCGCCGCCGGACGCCGCGCCGCATCCGTCTCAACCGGGTTGTGGCACATGATGCACGTCCCGATCTGGTTGCGGTTGTTGCCGTGCAGCGCCAGGTTGGCGTGACAGCCATTGCACTTCGCCGTCGATACGATCGTCCGCCGCGGAGCGACTGCCGATCCGTCAACCGAGAAGTTGAACACCTGGTTGTTGATGTTGTACTGGACCGACTGCTGCTTCAGCGTCCCCTCCAGTACCACCATCACGTGCCGTCCGTCCAGGCCCACCGTGAACGTACCGCTGGCGTCGGCCGGCAGCGCGTTGGTGAACGTGTAGCGGTAGGTGTCGCCCGAAAGCGTCGCCGTGGCGCGTGGATCTTCACGGACGTAACCGCGGCTCGTCGGCGACACATAATCCGTCGTCGGACCGGCCAGAATCAGACCCATGCCGTTCAGCGTCTTGATGTCCCAAACGCTTCCGTCGGGCTTCTTCAACGTGAAGTTCACCGTGATCTTCTCGCCCGGCTTCGCGTTCTCAACCGACGTGATCTGCGCGATCACCGGCGTCAACATCGACGAACGCTGCGGAATCGTGTGCGCGCCCTTGATCGACGCGTCAAACTCCAGCTCGCCCTCGGGGATGTGGCAGTTCGCGCAAAGATTGTCGCTCGGCTGCGGCAGGTTCAGGTGGTTTTCGCCCGTCGCGAAGTTCACGTTGTCGTGACACGACCCGCAGGCCGCCCGCGTCGGATTCTTCAACCACGCATCGCCCTGCGACGCCGTCCCGTCATGGCAGAACGCGCAGTTGCGCGCATCCGACGGCAGATTCACAATCGAGAAATCTACCACCGAATTGCCGTGCCCAACCCACCAGTATCGGCCGCCGCCCTGAACACTCTGCAGCGTCGCGCCGGCATGGATCTTGTGCGTCATCTCGGTCATGTCCATCGTGGCGCCCGTCTCCGGGTTCGTGTTGTCCACGCCCTCGTATGCCGGCGCATGGCACTGCACGCACGACGCGATGCCGCGCCGCGAACCGCCATGGGCGGCCAGATCGGTGTGGCACTTATTGCAGCTGGCATTCGAAATCACGTCCCGAACCTTTGCCACCGCTCCGCCCGCCGGTACGAAATTGTACATCGTCGTGGCGTAGTTGGTGCCCAGTTCAAACTCCGACAGGTTCCGGCTGCCGTAAATCTGGACCGTGTGCGTGGCGTCTTTCTCATACGTCGCCGGCAGCTTCGTGCCGAACGTGTAGATATACTCGCCTTCCGCCACCGTCTCATACTTGCCGCCGCTGTCTCCCGAAGACTGCACCGATTTCTTGCCGGCCGTGTCCGGCCAGGTGCTCGTCTTGGTCCGCTTCGTGTACGTCTGATGCCACTTCGAACCGTTCGGAATCCGTGAAATCACGAAACTCGAACTCACTGTCCCAGGCGTCGTCACGCCCAGCCTATCCAACCCCAATCCCTTCGGATCAGTAATCTTGAACCGAATCTTCACGGTCCCGTCGGCCGCGATCTCGTGGCTCACCACGCTGAATGCCAACCCTGGACGAACGAAGTTCACTAGAGCTTCATCCGCGTAATACGCCTTGTCTCGGGGCGTGTACGGCCCCTCATCGGCGCTGAATAGCACGACTGATCCCACCATCATCATGCTCAACATGATCAGGACCGACCACCGTGCACGTCCCGAACATCGACGATAGATGTTCATGAGCAATCTCCTTTGTCCTTAGCGAAGTACGGCGAGGTACATATAACAAGTGCCGATGCAGGTTCTTTGCCCTGAAGCGGGCCTTCCCCTGCGTTGCTCCTCCATTGTTCTACACCGCCCGAATGAATGCAAGACATTTTGGTCCGAATACCGCCAACTCACCATTACACCCTTCTTCATGTGTTGAATTTTACTACACCTTCCGCTCCGACTCACTCCCCTGAAAATGTTGTGGCTCCACCCGCACAAAGATCTCATCTATTCTTGCAATGAGCCTGGCCATCGCTATCCCGTCCCCATCCGCCCGTGGCTTCGCCCTGTCGCATGACCGTGTCGCCGTCGAGACCGAACTCTCCGCCCTCGTCTCGCCCCCAGGCACTTCCCGCACCCCCTTCCGCGATGCCATGCACTACGCCGCCCTCGGCAGCGGACAACGTCTCCGCCCCATCCTCTCCCTCCGCACCGCCCGCGCCCTCGGCATCGAGTCCGCCCTCACCCTCCGCGCCGCCGCCGCCGTCGAACTCATCCACTGCGCATCCCTCATCGTCGACGACCTGCCCTGCATGGACAACGAAGCCGAACGCCGCGGCCGCCCCACCACCCATACCGTCTATGGCGAACCCACCGCCCTGCTCGCCGCCTTCGGCCTCGTCGGTCTCGCCGGCCGCTGCCTTCTCACCATGAATCACGACCCATCCGCCTGCGCCACCATCCTCCACTTCCAGTCCCATCTGCTCGGCTCGCTCGACGCCTCCGGCCTCTGCGAAGGACAGGATCTCGACCTCCGCCTCCAGGGCACCGACCGCGCCCTGCTCCGCTC
>JACZJQ010000238.1 GCA_014860455.1 Bryobacteraceae bacterium
GTTCCCGGCGGATACACGGTGGGGGTGCTTGTCCAAACGAACTATGGTGGAGATCTGCACATTGCCGGTGTGCCTGTGGGGCGGTTGCTGGAACGGGACGGGAAGGGATCGGCGGATGGAAGCGTGATTGTGGTGGTGGCCACCGACGCGCCGGTTGATGCGAGGAACCTGAAGCGGATGGCGGCGAGGACGGCGCTTGGGCTGGGCAGGACGGGCGCGGGCGGGTCAAACGGATCGGGCGACTACGCGATCGCGTTTTCTACACACCGGGGCGATGGGCCGTTGATGGCGAACGACAGGGTGTCGGCGTTGTTTCTGGCCACGGTGGAGGCCACCGAAGAGGCGGTGTACAACTCGATGTTCAAGGCCGGGACGGTGGAGTCGAACGGGAGGAAGGTGGAGGCGCTGCCTTTGGACAGGGTGTTGCCGATGTTGAGAGAGCGGAAGGCGATCCGATAGCGGGGCTACGGTGAAGTTCGTTTGGTCAATCCAAAACGAAGGCCCCGGAAACGCGATGGCGTCCGGGGCCTCAGGAAGCAGCGTGTCTCACGCTTGAAACGGGGAAAGCGTTATGCAACCTCCGACGCGCTTGCCCTGTTCATCATCTCAGCCATCTGGTCCTTCAGGTGAAGCTTGAGCTTCTTCAACCGGTGCTCTTCAAACTCGTCTTCCGGAGTCACATGCGCTCTTGCTTCGATCTCGTTGATCAGCCGCTCGTAGTTGGCGTGCTGCTCGGCTATGACTCGGAACTCCTCGTTCGTCGCCATCAGATGCGCTTTGAGTTCTTCCTGTCTCACTTTTTCCATATTGTGTGAATCTCCTTGTAATGGACGGCCTCGCCGGGCCATTTCCTGGCGGATACCGGTCCGGTGAGGGCTGTCGTTCGCATCGGTCTACACGTCCAGGGGACCAGTTGGCCCCTCGTCACCCAAACCGTACCACTTTTGCAGTTTCATGACAATACCCGCTTCGCTGGGGCAAACATAGTAGTTTGGCCGTATCCCGGAGCCGCTGAATCCAAATGCGGTATAGAGGGCTCTGGCGGCGGCGTTCGATTCCCTGACTTCGAGGAAGACCTGTTCGAACCGGTCGAGCGAGGCGCCTCGCAGCAGGGCGGCGGCGACGCCCTGACGGCGGCAGGCGGGGTCAACGGCGATGTTGAGGATTTCGGCCTCGCCGGGGGCGGTTTCCCGCAGGACCAGGAAGCCGGCCAGCGCAGGGCCGGATTCAGCCACCCAGGACTGGTGGTGGAGATAGTCTTCGGGCTTCCAGTGGGCGGCTTCCGGGCAATGGGCCTGGATTTCGGCGATACGGGGCAGGTCGGCGCTGGTCATGCGCCGGGTCTCAATCATGCCGCGCCGGCGCATGCCGCCTCCGCAGGGCGAGTTGGAGAACGGCCCAGGAGCCGAGCGGAAGCACTGCCACGGCCACGCAGACCGGGCCGAAACCGTAGCCGTCGACGACCCGGCCGACTGCGGCGGAGAAGACGCCCTGCAGCAGTCCGTAAGCCGAGGTGAGGCCGGAGACGGCGAACGCCGCGCGGCCTGGGCCGAACAGGTCGAGCGGCAGGGCATAGATGTTGACACTGGCGGCAACGCAGGCGAAGAAACTGAGGCAGATCAGCGCCACGGCGGCGTTGGGCGAACCCATGAGGGGAACTGCGGCATTGGAGAGAAGCAGCAGGCATCCGAACCCGATCACCGACATGCGGACGGGGGTGACGTCGGCGGCGCCCTTGCCTAAGCGGAAGACCAGCCAGCCGCCGAATAGTCCGCCGGCGGTAGCGAAGATAGGCGGGATCCAAGCCAGTTGGTAATTCGCCGCCTCCTGCGACAGGCCGTGTTCGCGGACCAGGTAGACGGTTGTCCAGTTCACCCATAGGCTGTAGACCGACATCAGCAGGACGTTGGAGGCGAGCAGCGCCCAGTAGCGGGGATCTTTGAGGACTTCAGAGACGGGCGAGGAGCGCGGCGTAGCCAGTTCACCGGCCTTGGGGGCGCGGCGTTCGATGCGGAACCAGAGCGGGATCCAGAAAAATCCCAGGGCGCCGGCGACCATGAACGCCGCCCGCCAGCCGTACATTCGGGCGACAAACTGGGCCAGGATGGGCGCAGTCATGGCGCCAATGGTGAGTCCCATCTGGTAGACGGCGCTGCCAAGGGCTCGTTCGCGGGGGACAAGATAGACGGCCGAGGCCTTGCCCGTGGCCGGGATGCCGCCGGCTTCGCCGATGCCCAACGCCGCGCGGCAGAAGATGAGCCCTTTGAGAGATGAGACCAAGCCGGTGGCCATGGCGGCGACGGACCAGAAAGCCACTGCGATGGCCGAACCCAGACGCAGCCCGACCTTATCGATCATCAGTCCCGCCAGGGGGGCGGCAATGGCATAGGTCAACGAGAAAGCGAGGATGACGTCGCCGTAGCCCGAGGCGGTCATGCCGAATTCGGTCATGATCTGCGGGGCGAGGGCGGCCAGGATCTGGCGGTCCAGGAAATTCAGCGCGTTGGCCAGGGCGAAGACGCCGACCGCGGTCCAGCGCATGGAGACCTGGTTCATCCTCTACTTGAACTCCACCATCACCGCTTCGCCCGCCGTCGCCGCCCGGGCATCACGCTTTGGCTGGTATTCGACGCGGACATTGCGAGGGGCCTTCAAGACGCCGCAGGCCAGCGTGGCCTGTCCGCTCCCCATCACGACGACTTTGGAGGGATCAGGTATACTCAGGCGCAGCGTCTTGCCATCCGCCAGGCCGATGACCAGCCGCGCCGCTTTGCCAACGCACTCCACCCTCAACAGCCGGCCTTCGGCCTTTTCCAGCGCCGGGCCGTCCCACCAGTCCAACGGTTTATCGGAAGATTTGAGGCCGCCGGCGGCTTCGTTCGCCTTCTGCTCCGCGGCGCGGATGCGGGCCTCGGCCTCGCGTTTGAGTTTATCGACCTCGTCGCGCTCTTCCTGTTCGCGTTTGCGGCGGGCGGTGTCGGCGGCGTCGAGGCGGGCGGTTTCGGCGAGGCGCTGGCGTTCGAGCAGTTCCGCGCGGGCCTGTTCAGATCCAGCCACGCGGACGGCGGCGCGCCAGGACTTCGAGGCTTCGTCAAACTGGCCGGCAGCGGTCTGGGCGGCGGCCAGTTGCTCATACAGGTCGACGCGGCGAGGAGCCAGTTCGACGGCCTTTTTGAGCAGATAAGCCTTGCGGACCGGGCCGGGCTCCTGGGTGGCAGCGAAGATGAACGGTTCGGCCCAATCGGGCTTCTTCAGGGAGGCGCGCTCGACGGCGAGGCGTGACTCTTCCCTGCCTGGTTCGAGCTTGCCAAGCTCAAGCAGTCCGCGCGCGCCGCCGGTTTCGTCGGTCGCGACTTCACGCAGGGCTTCGAGAGCCTGTTCCTTGCGGCCCAAGCCGGCGAGTGCAAGGCCGAGACCTTCGAATCCAGCCGTCGAAGGACGCTCCTTCTGGGCCTTTTCGTAGGCGGCGACAGATTCGGCGTACCTGGCACGGCCGAGAGAAAGGTCGCCGGGGATCAGCCGGACGCGGGAGGGCAGCGAGGGGTCCAGGCGGAAGCGATCGGGGTTGATGCCGAAGCCGGACCAGGCGGCGGTTTCAAACGACGTCCTGGCGGCATAGACCTTGGCCTCCTGCTCGATATCGGCTCGGGTGCGCTGGAAGGAATTGCGCAGGGATGCGTCGAAGTCGCCGCCGTTGGCGAGGTTGGACATGAGTACCCGGATGCGGCCGCGGGTGTCCTCGTTGACGGTGAGTTGATGGATGAGCGCCCATTGCCAGGTGCGCGTCCGCGCGGGCGGGGCGGTGCCGAAGGTGAGGCGGGCGCCGTCGATCTGGAGAGTTGAATAGGCGTCTGCGATGGCGTCTTCAAAGCCCAGCGTCATCTGCCCCGGCAGGCTGTCTTCGAGCAGGAGCAGGGCGAGCTGGCGGAACCAGGCGTCGGAGGGGCGGGACTTTTCGGGCCAGAAAGCGATCCAGCCGTCGCGGCTCATGCCAAGAAACGCTTCGGCCGGGGCGCCGCGGTCCAGGACGACGGTGACGGGCCAAACCGTCTTCAATTCGTCCTTGCCGACGGCTTGGCCAAGGGCGCCGCGGAACTGTTCGAGCGCAGCGAGGGTTTCGCGGATCTGCCTGCCGCCCCGCTCCGAGATCACAATGAACGGGCCGGACTTGGCCTCTTCCCAGGCGCCGGCCGCCGGCAAGGCGGCGAGCAGCGCCCCGAGCAGAGCCCATGCTGGCCGTTTAACCGCCAATCGGGCCTTCTCCCTTCGACAGCGCGGCGATGGTGGATTCCGATTCGCGGACGGCATACTCGACGGCGGACTCCATGGCCACATAGTAAGTGATTCCGGCGATGATGTAACCACCAGCAAGGGCCAGATAGAAGGCAAGTTCGGTCCCGAACGCATATCTCGACAGGTAGGCCAGCGAGACGGGGATGCCGAGCAGGGGGTAGACGATGAGCAGCAGCAGTTGCGACTTACCGGCGTTTGAATTGCGCCAGGAACTCGACGGGTCAGTCGGCCGCGGCATGCGGACCGACATCAGGTTGCCCACCGGCAGCAGGAACAGGCAGACCAGGCCGGTGACGGCGAACGCCTCCAGGGCCTTGTCGAGCGTCACCTTGATCTGAAAGAGCGTGCAGGCGAGCGTCACCAGCAGGACTTCAAGAAACAGCAGCGAGACGGCGGCGATGTTCTTGCCAAACAGGATGGTGGAGAAGCGGACGGGCATGGCGAAGTAGGCCTGGACGGCCTGACGGTCGAAGCCGAAGCAGTTCCAGAACAGCACGTCGCCGAGCATCAGCGTGGCGTAGAGGCTCACCCAGACCAGGAAGTTCTCGGCCAGCATGCCCTGCTGCCGGCCCTCCCTGAAGGCCAGAGGAAACCAGATGATGAGGCCGAACGAGAATCCCATGAGGAAGACGAGGCGGAAGCGGGATGCGCGCGAAAGGAACCGGAACTCCTTTTCGACAAGGACGCCAAGGGGGTCGGGCAGCAGGCGCGATGGCAGCCGGTAAAAACCCTCCATCCAGCCGGCGACGGCGATGGAGCGGGCTGAGGGCTCCTTTTTCGGGCGGGGCTTTTCGGCGCGGTCCCAGTTCAGCCCGGCGATGAACTGGCGGTAGCCGAACCACACGCCCACAGCCAGCCAAAGCAGAACCACCGGCGCGGCCCACCATGCCCCGTCGCCCACAGCCGTTCGCGCGCCCATGGTCCAGGGCAGGGGAAGGACGGGCATGTCGTCGAAAAAGCGCAGGATCTGCTGGCCCCGCATCCGCTCGGGCGGGAACATCATCAGCAGCAGTTGCGGCAGCGCGCTGACCAGCACGACGGCGAAGATCACCAGTTCCCTCACCCCGCGCTTCGACATCAGCCGCGCGAGCAGGTCGCGCACGCCGGCCGACAGGAACATGTTGAAGGCCATGTAGGGCACGAAAATGAACGGGCCGTACCAGGGTGCGTCGGGGTGGCGCCAAAGGCCGACGGCGACGCCGGCGAGGACAATGGCCACCTCCATGCCGGTCGAAAGCCGCAGAATCACCTCGATCGTAAACAGCTTTGACGGTTCAACCGGGTAGACCAGCAGGCGTTTCAGATCCAGCGACATGCCGGTGCTGGCCAGCAGGATGGGGATCAGTTGCCAGTAGAGCATGCCCAGGAACAGCGCTGCTTCGACGGCCTGCGCCAGCCGGCGCGGGTCTTTGATTTCGGGCAGGACCGTAGCCGCCACCCAGGCCAGGAACGCGGCAAATCCATACCAGATGAGATAGACGATCCACATGCCCCAAACCGACTTCGGTCCCTGGTTCAGCCAGCCCCGCCACTGGGCCTTGACGATCGCCCAAATCTGGTTATCGGCGAATCTCATCGGTGGATCCTAGAGCCAGTCGAGCGACTCGGCGGTGCGTTCGACGCCGCCGACGACACGGACAAAGATGTCTTCCAGGCTTTCGGCGCCGGTACGGAGTTCAGACATCGGGGCGTCGACGACGAGGCGGCCTTCGCTGATAATGGCCACGCGTTCGCAGAGCCGTTCGACAACTTCAAGGACGTGGGAAGTGAGGAAGATCGTTGCGCCGCGGCGGACTTGCTCGTGGAGGATGTCCTTCATCAGCCGCGCGCCGACGGCATCGACGCCCTCAAACGGTTCGTCAAGAAGGAACAGGTCGGGGCGGTGGATGAGGGCGGCCGCCATGGCCACTCGCTTGCGCATGCCCTTGGAGTATTCGCCGATGATCTTCTGCTTCGCCCCGTCGAGTTCAAACAATGCGATCAGTTCGGCGGCCCGGCTGCGGGCGACGTCGCGGGGCAGGCGGTACATGCGGCCGGCGAATTCGACAAACTCCGGGCCGGTCAGGTGGTCAAACAGCAGCGAGTCGTCCGGGACAAGGCCGATGCGGGCACGGATGTCGAGGGCCTGACCGGGCATCTTCATGCCAAGGATCTCGATTTCGCCGGCCGAGGGCGTGGCCAGGCCCATCAACATGCGGATGGTGGTGGTTTTGCCGGCGCCGTTGGGGCCGAGAAAGCCGAAAAACGACCCCCGGCCCACGCTGAGCGTGAGCCCGTCCACGGCAGCCTTGCCGCCGTAGACTTTTTTGAGATCGCGGATCTGGATCGCCGGAGAGAATTCGCCTTGCACCGTACCCACTATGGTATCCGTCGTGAGAATTTCGCGCTGTAAAGCTCAACTCCAGTCCGATTTCTGCCGATGGGAAAGACGTGAGTCCGGGTATCCTCCCACGCGAGAGCTACCGCGAGAAGGCGATGCGGGGCCTAGACGCCCTGCCGCCGTTTTCTCCGGTACTGAACCACCTGATGGCGTCGTTGACGCATGAGGATGTGTCGTTTGCCGAACTGGCGACGGTGATTGAGCGCGACACGGTGCTGTCGGGCAATGTCCTCAGGCTGGTAAATTCAGCGCTTTATGGCCGCCGCGGCACGATTTCGAGCATCAGGGCGGCGATCTCGCTGCTGGGTCTGAACAAGCTGCGGAAGTATGTCCTTGGCATGTCTGTGGCTCGGTTGTGGGCGAGAATCGAGGCGCCGCCAGGCTGGAACATGCGGCGGTTCAACGACCATTCGGTGGCGGTGGCGATACTGGCCGACGCCATTGTGCAGAGAGGCCAGTTTGACTACCCCGAGGGCGCCTTTGCGGCCGGATTGCTGCATGACCTGGGGCGGCTGATGGTTGCGACGTCTTGCCCGGCGCAGTATCTGGAGATTTCGAACCAGGCAAGGGCCACCAACCGCCGCTTGGAGGAGATCGAGAGCGACATCCTGGAGGTGAACCACGCCGAGTTGTCCGCGGCGGCGCTGCACCGCTGGGGGTTGCCGCCGGCTGTGCAAAGTGCTGTGCTTTATCATCACCGCAGCACGGTGGATCCGACGGCGGTAAGTTCGTGGCTGCCGCTGAGCCGGGCCGTCGAACTGGCCGACCACCTGGCGGTGGACTCGGGCTACCGGATCGAGGATTTTGATCCGGGCATCGCCCAGGCAAACCCGGAAGTGGTGGCGGCAATCAGCCTGAGCGAGCACGGAAGCGCGCTGGAAGCCGAACTGGAGCGAGAGATCCAGGCCATGCGCTCAGCGCTCTGATCACCGCCGCGGGACCAGCAGGGTGACGGCGTCGGGTACGATTCTGAACCGGGCGGCGCCCTGGCCGGCGTATTCGCCATCCACCTGAAGATCGGGTCCGCCGGCGGCGGCGCCGGCTTCGACATCAAGATGGTCAACCAGTTTGAGCGTCACGCCGGTCATGCCGTCGAGCCGGTTCAGCAGGACGCCGCTGAAGTACTTCAAATAACGGAACGAACTCCGCCCCTCGAACAGCACCAGGGCGAGTTTGGGCTGCAGAATGTCGGCGTGTCGGGCGATTTCGAGGTCACCGCCGTAGTTTCTCACGCGGCTGACCAGGGCGAAGCTGGCCCGGACGCGCCGGCCATCGACCTCGACGTTGAATTCAGGCAGCGCCTGGCCGAGCGTGGCGAAGCCGGCATACCAGTAGCTGAGCTTGCCGAATCGCCTCTTGAACGACGGGGCGACGCGCCGCACGATCGATGCATCCAGCCCGGCGCCGGCCATGGCGAGGAAGTAGCATTCCGCAGCCTCCGCCGGCTTCAGTGATCCCACGGCGATTCTGACCGGCTCGGAGCGCAGCAGGCCGGGAAGCGCCGTCCGGTTCGACTTGCCCAGCCCGATTTCCATGGCGGTGACGTTGGCCGTGCCGGCCGGGACGATGCCCAAGGCGGCGTGAGTTCCGGCGATGCCTTGAAGGGCTTCGTTCACAGTGCCATCGCCGCCGGCGACCAGGACGAGATCGGCGCCCGCCTGCACCGCCTCGGCAGCCTGCCTGCCTGCGGTTCCAGGACCCTCGGTGGCGACTAGTGCAAGCGACCCGGCAAGCCGCTGGAGGGCATCGAACGCCTCATCCACTAGTGCGGGCCGGCTTCGAATCCGTCCGGCAGCCGGATTGTACAGAAGAATCCCTCGATCGAAACGTGCGTTCAGGACGACCCCCTGGGTACGATTATAGAAGCCCCTACATGCGATGAGCGAATCCGTCCAGGCCGAAATCGACCAGCTCCGCGGCGAGCTACGCCGCCACGAGCGGCTCTACTACGTCCTCGACCAACCCGAAATCACCGACGCCGAGTATGACGCATTGATGCGGCGGCTGCAGGCGCTGGAGTCCGCGCATCCTGAATTTGCCGCGCCTGATTCGCCGACGGTGCGGGTGGGCGGAGCGGCTCGGGATGGATTTGTCAAGGTCGACCACTCGTCGCCCATGCTGAGCCTGGACAACGCGCTCAACCCCGGCGAACTGGCGGCGTTTGACCAGCGGGCAGCCGAACTGATTGCGGGCGACGAGTTTCTCTATGCGGCCGAACTGAAGTTGGATGGGCTATCGATGGCCGTTCATTACCGCGACGGGCTCCTTCATTCGGCTGTCACCCGCGGAGACGGACGCACGGGCGAGGACGTCACCGAAAACGCCCGCACCATCCGCAGCCTGCCGCTGCGGGTTTCAGCGTCCTGGCCGGCGTTCGAGGTGCGCGGCGAGGTGATTATGCCGAAAGCGGCCTTCGAGCGGCTGAACACCGAGCGGGAACGTGGTGGGTTGCCGTTGTACGCCAATCCGAGGAATTCGGCCGCCGGGTCGTTGAGGGTGCTTGAACCGGCCATCACGGCATCGCGGCAACTGGATTTCTACGCCTACCTGCTGCTGGTGGAAGGCAAGCCGGCCGTCGAGTCGCACTGGGAATCTCTTGAACAGCTGTCCGGCATGGGCTTCAAGGTGAATGTGAACCGCAGGCGGGCGGCCTCGCTGGCCGAACTTCAGCAGTTCTGCGACCACTGGGAGCGGCAGCGCGATTCCCTGCCCTACGAGATCGACGGCGTGGTGGCCAAGATCGACTCCATCGCCCAACAGGAGCAGCTCGGCTTCACGGCCAAAGCGCCGCGCTGGGCCATCGCCTACAAGTTCCCGGCGCGCCAGGCCGAGACTGTCGTCGAGGCGATCGACGTCCAGGTGGGCCGCACCGGCGTGTTGACGCCCGTCGCACGGCTGCGCCCGGTCACGGTTTCGGGCGTCACCGTGTCTAACGCCACGCTGCATAACGAGGAGGAGATCGGCCGGCTGGGACTGATGATCGGCGATACGGTGGTGATCGAACGCTCCGGCGACGTGATCCCGAAAGTCGTGGCGGTGAAGGCGCAGGGTGTCGAACGGCGGGCGTTCGAGATTCCGAAGTCGTGCCCGGTCTGTGGCGCGCCGGTGATGCGGGTCGAGGGCGAGGTGGCGTCGCGCTGCCTGAGTACGAATTGTCCGGCGCGGTTGAAGGAATCGGTCCGATGGTTCGCTTCACGCTCCGTGATGGATATCGACGGTATGGGCGAGGTGCTGGTGGAGCAATTGGTCGATAAGGGGCTGGTCCGCAATGTTGCCGACATCTATTCGCTCACCGCCGATCAACTGCAGGACCTGGACCGGATGGGCGCTAAATCCGCCGCGCGCATCATAGCCGGCATCGAAGCATCGCGCTCGCGCCCGCTGCCACGGCTGATCTCGGGCCTCGGCATCGCCTTTGTGGGCGAGCGGACGGCTCAGTTGCTGGCCGAGAACATGGGGTCGATGGACGCTTTGATGACGGCCACCGCGGAACAGCTCCAGTCGGTTCCCGAAGTAGGGCCGAAGGTGTCGGAATCGATCCTGCGATTCTTTGCCGAACCACACAACCGCGCGCTGATCGAGCGGCTGAAGGCGGAGCGGTTGGTGATGACGCACGAGATGCGGCGCCCGGCCACGGGTCCGCTGGCCGGCAAGACGATCGTGCTCACAGGAACCCTACCAACGCTGTCGCGGGAGCGTGCGACCGAACTCATCGAGGCCGCCGGCGGAAAGGTGACCGGCTCGGTATCGAAGAAGACGTCGGTGGTGGTGGCCGGCTCCGACGCCGGATCGAAACTGGAGAAAGCGACCCTGCTCGGCATCCCGGTGTGGGACGAGGAAACTCTGCTCAGAAGTCTTGAAAGCTGACCGAACGAAGTAATGAAAACGATTTCACAAATCCTGCTTGCCTGGGGACTGCCCGGATCGCTGCTAATTGGAATTATCGACGGGGCGGGGTTGCCGAATCCGTCGGGCCCCGATATTGCCCTCATCCTCTATGCGTCGCAGAGGCCGGAGAACGCGTTTTATGCCGCCGCGCTGGCGGTCATCGGATCTCTGATCGGCTCGGCGATACTGTTTCTGCTGGCCCGCAAGAGCGGCGAGATGTATCTGGAGCGCCACACCGTCACCCCCCGCGGCAAACGCTGGCGCCGCTGGTTCCAGAACTACGGGCTGATTACCGTCTTCATCCCAGGGCTGATCCCCTTCCCGCTTCCGCTGAAAATCGCCGTGGTCTGCTCCGGCGCGCTGGGCATTTCGCTGCGTTCGTTTCTGGCCGTGCTGGCGGCGGCGCGCATTCCGCGTTATTTCGCCATCGCCTACCTGGGACGGAAGTTGGGCGAGGAATCGACGACGTACCTGAAGGTCCACAAGTGGGACTTTGCATTGATAGCGCTGGGACTTTTCGCCTTCGCCTTCCTGCTGGTGAAGATCTCGGACTACCGCCGGGCACGAAGCGCGGCGTGAGCGGCGGCACAGCGCGGCCTGCTGAATCTGTACTCTCTTGCAGGATTTCAGGATCTCTTGGTATGATGGCTGCTTAGGCTATGCGCAAGGTACCGCTGTCGCAATCTCTCCAGGTCATCCGCCAAGGGTCGCTCAACTGGATGGCCGACCGTCCGATCGTGGTTTCATTCGAAGTCACTGACTCCTGCACCTGCTACTGCCAGCACTGCGACCACGGCGGCCCCAAAGACGACTCCAACAACCTGAAACCGGCCGATTTCCGCCGCTACATGGACACACTGAAGCCGTGCGTGGTGCAGGTGTCGGGTGGCGAACCGTTGATGCGGGACGATCTGGAAGAGGTTGTCAGGAACATCAAACAGCCCAATTCCCTGCCCTACATCATTCTGGTCTCCTGCTGGTCATTGATGACGCCGGAGCGGTATCTGAGGCTGCGGGAAGCGGGCGTGGATCAGTTTTCGGTGTCGCTCGATTTTCCTGATAAGCGGCATGACGATTTCCGGGTGGTGCCGGGCCTGTACGACCACCTGAACGACGTGATTCCGAAGTGCGCGGCGTATGGTTACGACGACATCGTGCTGAACACCTGCATCACGTCGGCCAACCTGCCATTCATCAACGACAACGCCGATCAGGCGCGCAAATGGGGCGTAAACCTGTGCTATTCGGCGTATTCCGCGCGGCGGACGGGCAACCGGGAGTTGTTCCCTGGCGCGGCGGATCAACTGGTGCAGTTGAAGACGCAGTTGGACCGAGTGGAGACGCGGCGGGACGAGACCAACTGGATCGTGTCGGCGCCGACCACGTTGCAGCACACTCGAGAGTATTTCGAGCAGGGTGGAAGGTCGGGTTGCAAGGCCGGATTGCGGTTCCTGGTGGTGACGGCTCAGGGCGATTTGCAGCCGTGCTCGATGCAGTTCAAGAAGTTTCCTCTCGAAGAGCAGGCGCGGATGGTGAAGGAGTTCACCATGAACAATACCTGCGACGAGTGCTATGTGGCGATCCGGTCGAATTTGGATAAGCCGTTCCTGCAACTGCTGGGCGAGAACGTCAAGCGGTATCTGAGCTTCTCGGGCGCTGGGAAGAAGTCGAAGACGCCATCGGCGGCGGCGTCGACGGCCGCGGGCTGCTAGCGCGGCTGCGGACCCGGGTGCAGACCAGGCACACACGAGCGCGATAGAGTGGTCCACATGAGAGCAGTAGCGCCACTGGCGGCGATCGCAGCCGCATTGCTTATGGCCCAGAGCCCGGCGCCGCCGGCCGATGACTTGAAGACATCGGTCGAGGACGGTTATCGCGGCATCTGGTACATGAACCAGCCGACCAAGGACGAGCACAGGTACAAGTATTCGGGCGGGTTTGGGACGTATCCGCAGTGGCATGCGCCGTTTGCGATCTATGCGCCGGCGGTGAGGAAGACGTTTTTTGTCTATGGCGGGTCTGGCGGCAACGTGTCGGAAAAGGGCGACACGTTGACGCACATGGTTTCCTATTACGACCATCGGACGGGGACGGTGCCGCGGCCGGTGCGGATCCTGCACAAGATGACCGAGGATGCGCACGATAATCCGACGATCTCGATTGACGCCAAAGGGCATATCTACGTCTTTTCGGCGGCGCATGGGACGTCGAGGCCAGCCTATATCTGGCGGTCGAGGAGGCCCTACGACATTGCGAGATGGGAGTTGCTGGCGAAGACGAATTTCAGCTACACGCAGCCGTGGTTTTTCACCGGGGCGAACCAGTTTCTGTTTATGCACACCTTGTACAAAGGGGGCCAGCGGACGCTGAACTTCAAGACGTCGCCGGATGCGCGCTCGTGGACCGCGCCCCGGCTGCTGGCGCATATCGAGATGGGCGACTACCAGATCACGTGGCCCAATGGCGAGAAACTGGGCACAGCGTTTGACATGCATCCGGCGTCAGGACGCGGCAAGGGGTTGAACTACCGGACCAACATCTACTACGTCGAGACCAGCGATCTGGGCAAGACGTGGCAGACGGCCGGGGGCGAGACAGTGAAGCTGCCATTGACGAAGGCGGCGAATGCGGCTCTGGTGCACGACTATAACACGAAGAACCTGAACGTTTACTTGAAGGATCTGGCCTATGACAGGCAGGGGCGTCCGGTGATTGTGTACCTGACATCGAAGGGGTGGGAGCCGGGCGAGGGGTCGGGACCGTACCAGTGGTACACGGCTAGGTGGGATGGGGGGAAATGGGTACGGCTGCCGGTGACGACGTCGGATCATAACTACGACCACGGGTCGATGACGATTGAGCGGGAT
This sequence comes from Bryobacteraceae bacterium, assembly GCA_014860455.1. Lineage (GTDB taxonomy): Bacteria > Acidobacteriota > Terriglobia > Bryobacterales > Bryobacteraceae > PNKE01. Next base: position 13,429 of record JACZJQ010000238.1, read on the forward strand.
GGGACGTGGCGGTTGGTGGCGCCGACCGATGCGGGTCCGCAGCCGTGGGGGACGGGCGGGGATATGGTGATGTGGACGTCGAAGGACGAAGGCCGGACGTGGACGCGGGCTGCGACGTTGACCGGGGGAGGCGAGTACAACCACACGTATGCGAGGAAGGTGGTGAACGCGAATCCGGAGTTCTGGATGATCTGGGCGGACGGGTCGCCGCTGAAGCCGACCGAGTCGCGGCTGTACTTTGCCACCAGAGACGGGAAAGTATACCGTTTGCCCGCGAAAATGGACGGTTTGACGGCGAAGCCGGAGCGCGTGAGCGGGCCGACTGTACAATAAGATCACGACTGTTGCCGATGATCTCTGAACCCAGTTTTGTAAGATTCGCGGAGCTGCCGCTGGATTGCGGCGAGACGCTAAAACATGTCCAGGCCGCCTACGAAAGTTGGGGCGAGTTGGACGGGGACAAGGCGAACGCGATCCTTGTGCTGCATGCGTTCACGGGCGATGCCCATGCGGCCGGGATCGACCATGAGGGCAAGCCGGGCTGGTGGGCGAACATGATTGGTCCGGGCAAGGCGTTCGACACGGACAAGTATTTTGTTTTATGCGTGAACGTGCTGGGGGGGTGCAAGGGGACGACGGGTCCGTCATCGATTGATCCGACGACGGGCAAGCCCTATGGACTGCGGTTTCCGGGCATCACGATCGGCGACATGGTGAGGCTGCAGAAGTTGGTGGTGGAGCATCTGGGGA
>JACZJQ010000239.1 GCA_014860455.1 Bryobacteraceae bacterium
CCTCAAACCAGCCAACAACCTCGCCTTCGCCAATACCGACCTGAGCGGCCTTTCTCTCTTCGAGGAAGCCCAATACCGAGGCATCGAAGCCGCCCGCCACGCCCTCTCCACCCTGGCCCATTAGCCCCGAGGCCGCGACCAAAGCAAGCGGGTCCCCTCGCGCCACACGATCCACTCCCGCGCGGAGCCGCGACCGTGAGGAAGCGGGAGGCAACTCCATCGAGCCCCGTGTCGAATCGTGTCCCCGGCCTTCGTCCACAAACAAAAACGGCGGAACCCGTCAGGGCCCCGCCGCTACCAAACGAGCTCCCGTGCGATTACTGCTTCGGGCTCCTCATCTTGATCGTCATCGCTCCGCCCATCTCCTGAACCTTGTAGTCCGATGGCGCTTCAAACAGCGACCTCGGCTGCTCGCCCCGCACGATCCCCTGCAGCCGGTACTCCGTCGTCCCGAACCGCGGATCGCTGTGCTTGCGCAGCACATCCACCTTCAATTCCGGCGAATGCCACCGTTCGGTCACCGTCTCGATCGGCCGGTCGTTGCCGATCTTGCCCGCCTCTATCATCAACGTCTCCTTGGTCCCCTCGCACTCCACCCCCTCGATCACACGCTTGCCCAGCGGCTCTGTGTTCGCCGCGCCGCCCCCGACGGCATCAGCCACCGTCCACGTCATCGCCTGCGCCCCGCCCCTCGGAGCCACCAGAACGCCTGTCGTCATCGCTTCCTTCGGCCCCGTCGTGGCCGTCACATGGATCTCCTGGTTGACGCTTGTTTCAACCTCGTGCCGCACCTCCATCTCAATCTCCTTATGCGCCACGCCCTCGCTGACGTGGATCGGCCTCGGCATCTTCATCTTGTTCGCCGTCTTCTCTTCGTGGTTCAGCGTGAAGTGCTCGCCCGCCACCGGATCGTCGATGATCGAGATCGTCATCGACTTGCCTTCGGCAACCCACGGACCCAACGGCGCCACCGTGTTGTCGTGCCGCGTCCTGCCCTCCGAATCCCTGTACTCTTTGCTCGACTGCTTGTTCACGATCCGGTTGCCGTCGGCCAGAATCTGAACCGTCTCGGTCACAGACTCCGCCGCATACGGCGCGCCCTTCACCAGCATGTTCTTGAACGCGATCGTATGCCGCATCCCTCCAGCCGCCGGCGCTCCGGTGAACACCATCGTGTTCATGGGCTTGCCTTCCACAAACTTGCGCTCAACCTTGCGTTCGATCTTCTCCACCTTCTGCGCGGCCGCCGGAACGGAAACCACCACACACGCCATCAAAATTGCTTTCAACATTTCTCTCTCCTGATCTGAAATCAAATCTACTCACGAATAAACCGGATCGCCCTGGTCAGCCCGTCGTCGCCAATCAGCAACTGCGCAGGCACCGGCGCATCAGCCATCACGCCAAACCGCCCAGCCGTCGCCGGGCTCACCCGGATCGTCACAATCTGCCCCCGCGCCGGCTTCGGCAAACCATCGCTGTAGTACCACGGCGTCAGCGGCGTCAACTCCCGCTGTTCCGTGGCTCTGCTCGCCACCGCCTCAGGCCGCAAAACCGCCCGTCGAACCGCCGGCGTCACCTGCTCGGCAACATCCACTGCCGGAATCTCCGCCACCGGCTCGGCGATCGCAACCGGCGCCGTCTCCACCGCCATCGGTTGCTCCCGGTCCCGTAGAGTCCAGAATCCAACCACCCCCACCGCCGCTGCTGCCGCCGCCATCGCCCACCATCCAACGCGCACAGGCCTCTGCCGTCGCACCTCGGCCCTCAACGCCGTCTCAATCCGCGCCGCAGGCCGCGCACCGGCGGTCTCGCCGGCCAGGTGCCGCAACGCGGTTTCGAGTGATTCCATCCGCTTGTCGCCGTTCATATCCTCACTCCGCTGCGCACAAGTCTCGCCAACAGCATCTTCCTCGCCCGGTGCAGCCGCGACCGCACCGTACCCGTCTCCACTCCCAGCATCTCCGCCGCCGCCGCGTAGCTCATCTCTTCCAAGTCGCACAACACCACCACCTCGCGATACGCCAGCGGCAGGCCTCCCACCGCCGTTCGCACCGCCTCCACCTGCTGCCCCCGGCTCAACCCCTCCAGCGCATCCGGCTCGTCTCCAGCCAGATCGAAATCCTCCAGCGGCACCTCCGCCTGGTCCGGCCACAGCCGCGCCAACCGGTTCCTTGCCAGCCCGTACAAATAGCTCGACAGCGGCCCGATCGCCGGATCGAATCCCCTGCACCCTTTCACCACCTGCAGGAAAACGTCCTGCACCACTTCCTCGGCCATGTCCTGCGACGACGTCATCCGAAACGCATAGCGGTACACCGCCGGGCTGTGCCTGGCATAGATCTCGCCGAACGCCGACTCGTCCCCCTGCGCTGTGCGGCGCAGGAGTTCGGCCTCGCCCGCCCTCCATCGTTCGAAATCGCTCACTTGTGTTTTTTGACCCGGCTACAATTGGAATTGTCCCGCGCGGCCCGCAAAGTTCCACGTTTTTTTTCGCGCCTGGACAAACCCCGCAATGCCGCCGTCCCCGCTCGACAACCTGGCCGTCGTCCTTGTCGAAACCCGGAATCCGCTCAACATCGGCGCCGTCGCCCGCGCCATGAGCAACTTCGGCTGCTTCAGCCTACGCCTGGTTGACCCCTACGACGTCGCCTTCCAGGAAGCAGTCTCTGCGGTCGGCGCGAAGGAACTCCTCCGCAACGCCACCATTCACCCGACCGTGGCCGAAGCCGTCGCCGGCTGCACCCTCGTCGTCGGCGCCACCGGCAGCGCCCACCGCATGCCGCTCCACCCCTATCATCGCCTGGAAAAGGCCGGACGCCTCTTGCGCCGCCACATGTCGTCTTCGAAAGCCGCCATCCTGTTCGGATCCGAAAAGCACGGACTCGGCAACAACCACATGGCCCACTGCCACTGGCTCCTGCGCATCCCCACCCGCGCCGAACACGAGTCGATGAACCTCGCCCAGGCCGTCGCCGTCTGCCTCTGGGAACTCGTCCGCCAACCTCTCTCGGCGCGCCCGTTGCCCGAGACCCGCGCCTTGGCAGATGCCGCCGATATCGAACGCCTCACGCTGCTTCTGGAGGAAATCCTCGCCGGCGCCGAGTACACCAAGGAACTAACCTCCGCCAGCACTTCTGAAAAGATCCACCGCCTCGTCCGCCGCCTCAATATCCCGGCCAAGGACGTCACCGTCCTCACTGGCATGTTGCGCCAGATCCAGTGGAAGCTCCGCTCCGGCCGCGGATGATATTCTGACTATTGAAATGACCAAGGTCGAGGTTGAGTACCTTCTCGAATCCCCCATCGACGACCGGACGATGGAGGCCATCGCCCGCGCCCATTCCGTCTACGGACTGCGCCGCGTCAGCCTCACCTCTTCAATGGACGGCCTCGCCGTCACCTACGACGCCTCGCGCCTGCAACTGCCCGACGTCGACCGCGCCCTGCACTCCAGCGGCCTGAACGTCACTCGCCGCCCGTAGGCGCGCATCAGTCCTTTTTCACCTTCTCGCCCACTTTGCTCAACCCATCGCCGGTCTTTTCCAGTACCGTGCCCGTGGCGTCCACCGTCTTCTGCCAACCCTTCGCGATCGCCCGCCCCGTCGCCTTGGTCCCCTTCACCGTGCCGTTAGCCGTCGCCTTGCCGATCTTCTTCGACCCATCCACAAACGCCTCGGCCCCATCCACCGTCGCGTCGCGAGTCACCACGGCGGCTTTCTTCGTGCCCCTCCCCGTCGCCGAGCCGATCTTCTTCGTGCCATCCACAACAGCCTCGGCCCCATCCACCGTCGCGTCGCGAGTCACCACGGCCGCCTTCTTCGTCCCCTTGGCCGTCGCCGATCCAATCTTCTTTGACCCCTCCACGGTCGCCTCGGCCCCGTCCACCGTGGCGTCCTTGGTCACCTTCGCCGCCTTCACCGTGCCCGACCCCACAGCCTTGGTCCCTTTCACCGTCACATCCGCCGTCTTCTTCGCCGCATCCTCGGTCGCCCCCGCCGCCCGCGTCAACGGACCCTCCTTGCGCTCCGTCGTCTGCGCCAAAGCCAGTCCCGGCAACGCAGCCGCAAACAGAGTGAGAATCGCAAAACGTAAACAGGTCATATTGTTGGCACCTACTGTATTAAATGTACGCCCGTCGTCAACGGTTGCATCCGAGTTTCCGTTGCCGTGCTCCTGGTCTCCTCCCGCTATCATGTCTAAAACGCCCCATGCCCGAACTGCCTGACGTCGACATCTACATCGAGGCCCTCGACGCACGCATCCGAGGAGCGCGCATCGAGAAGGCGGAGTTGAAGTCGCCCTTCCTGCTCCGAACCGTCGATCCTCCGCTCTCAAGCGTCACCGCCAGCGAAGTCGCCCGGCTCCGCCGCCTCGGCAAGCGCATCTGCATTGGCTGCTCTAACGGCGTCTGGCTCGTCCTGCACCTGATGATCGCCGGGCGCCTGCACTGGAATCACAAATCGGGCAACGTACTCGCCTCGTTCACCTTTTCGACCGGCGTCCTCACGCTCACCGAAGCCGGCTCCCAGCGCCGCGCCTCGCTTCATCTGGCCTCCGGCGACGACGGGCTCAAAGCCTACGACCCCGGCGGCATCGAAGTCTTCGAAGCCACCGCCGGGGAGTTTGACGCCGTGCTGCGCCGCGAGAACCATACCCTCAAACGCACCCTCACTGACCCGCGCCTGTTCGCCGGCATCGGCAACGCCTATTCTGACGAAATCCTCCACCACGCCCGCCTGTCGCCCGTCGCGCTCAGCCAGAAACTGACAGCCGGCGAATCGGCACGCCTTTACGCCTCCACCCGCTGCGTTCTCGGCGAATGGAAATCCCGCCTCCGCACCGAAGCCGCCGGCAAGTTCCCGGAAAAGGTGACCGCCTTCCGCGAAGGCATGGCCGTCCATGGCCGATTCAAACAGCCCTGCCCCGACTGCTGCGCGCCCGTCCAACGCATCCGCTACGCCTCGAACGAAACCAACTACTGCGCCCGCTGCCAGACCGCCGGCAAACTCCTCGCTGACCGCTCCCTCTCACGCCTCCTCGGCGCCGACTGGCCCCGCTCCATCGACGAACTCTCCTAATCCATCTCCCTTCGTGTCATCCTGCCCCAGCGCCCTGGGCTCGTCCCTGCGGCGCGCACCATGCCGCAATCTGCTCCACATGCCTGTGGTCTGTTCCGCAGCACCCGCCCAGCACGCTGAGCCCCGGCAAGTGCCTCTTCAGCCGGGCGTTCAGCGCCCCAAACTCCTTAGGATCCCCTGCGTCCAGTTCCGTCGACTCATCCAGCTCCGCGTGGCTCTTCCTCGAAGCGTTCCCCCTCACTCCCCGAATCCGCCCCGTCCACTCCCCGCCACTCTCAAACACCTGTTCGAAGTGCTCCGGGTGGGCGCAGTTCACCATGTAATAGGCCGGATACCCGCCCGTGACCTGATCCACCCGATCGATCGCCTCCCCCAACCCATCCCCGTCCGGCAGCCGCCCGTCGGTCTCCACCGTGAAGGAAACCACCGCCGGGATCCCCGCCTTCCTCGCCGCCAGCGCAATCCCTGCCGCCTCCCCGGCCGTGCTGATTGTAAACGCGCTCACCATGTCCGCCGCTGTGTCGGCGAGCACCCCGATCTGCTCCGCGTGATACTCTTCCGCCTCCTTCATCCCCATCTCGCGGTTTGCCTTATACCCGTCGCCCCGCGGCCCGACGCAACCGCTGATCACCGCCTCCGTTCCCGGTTCGTATTCTTGCCTGATCTCCTCCAATATCGCGATCGACTTGCGGTTCGCCTCCGCCAGGCTCTTCTTCGTGTAGCCGAGCTTCTCCCCCCAGTCGCGGCTGGCCCGCCATGACACGCTCTCCAGGATCATCCCCGTCCCGGCGCGCTTCGCAATGTCGGCGTAGGTCCGGTAGTAGGACTTCAGGCGCCGCTCCCCGGCTTCAGTCTTCAGCAGATTGAACGACGCAAACTGCGGCAACTCGATCCCATCGTGGAAAACCAGCGTCGTCTCCAGGCCTCCATCCGTCAGAAACAGTCCGCCATTCAGTTGCGGCAACCTCTCGCGGTATCTTGTCATCCCAGGCTTCCCTTCGTCAGTTGTTCCCCCTGACAGTTCGCCTCCCGTGCGACACCGAATATCCCGAGTCTGCCCGTCTTTCAATCAAAACTCAAGAGTGAAGATTCATCCACCTCGCTCCTCTCCCTCTACTTGAGCGATTGCGCGAGCATCCGGCTCTGAGCGCCGGGCTCACAGAAATGACCGCCAGGACGTGGCGCTACCGGCTCGTCTGGACCTCGTGCAGCAGGTTGGGATGGCGGTCCAGCAGCATCAGGAGCTTCACCAGCGCCAGCGGCGGCTTTGTCTTGCCGTTCTCGTAGCGGGAAAACGCGTTCGGCCCGCCGCCGAAGATCGCGGCTGCCTGGCGCTGGTCGAGCGCCAGTTTCTTCCGGACCCGCGCGATGAAAGCCGGATCCACGATCGACGCGTTCACCTGCTTGTTAAAGGCGAGCATCTCCGCACTCACGCGCGTGGACTCTTCGGCCGTCAGCACGCTTTCGCCGCACGCCGGGCAGAACTCGCCGCGCACGGCCTTGATCGTGGTGGTCTCGCCCTTGTACACGTACTCGATGTCACGCCTGTCGCGCACCAGTTTCGCCGCTCCGCAGGATGGACACTTCATCGCGGTCACTCCTTCCTTCACAATTCCTTGAACGACACGATCAGCACGTCATCGATCACCGTCAGCTTCAAATAGACCTCGCCGGCCGGCGTATTCGGGCGGTAGACGTCCTGCCAGATTCTGTGATCGGCGTGCGTGGTCATGCTCTTGTAGAAGTCGCGCGGCGTCAGCGCCCCGACGATGCCGGCCATCTGCTCGAAACTGAAACCCAGAGCGGCGCCGCCCGAAAGCGCTGTAAACGTGGCCCGGACTTTGCCCGCCGCAATCAGCGCCCTAACCACCGGCAGTTTGTAGTGCGGCGTCCGCTTCTCCACAAAACCAGATTAACCTAGTAGGTTAAATTTGGCAAGTAGGCGAATGCTGGCAGTCTCGCCCAGTGACGCCATTTGATGCAGCTTGTCGGAGCCAATATCGCGAACGACTCTAGTCACAAGAGTGGTAGCCGGTCAGGACACTTCCGATCAATTAGCCTACCGGTGACTGCTTGCTTTCCCATGGCTTCAGCCTTGTGTAGCATTGGTATGGAGACCATGAATCTAGGCGATTTCTTGAGCTATGCTTCGATCCACAGTATCGCTGGAGAGCCACTAGGGGATGTTCCCGGTTTCTACCTGAATCTCGTCCTCGCCTCCGGCAGCATATCCCTATGTCTCACCGGGGCCGCTGCCGATCTTCCAGATCGCACCGAAGCCTTCTACCTCACTCCGTGCGCCAGTGATTCGACGGATCGGTGGATTGGGCTGGACGGTAGGCCTGTGTGGGAAAGTCGGGATCTGTTGAGGTCTTGGGGAAGCGAAGGGATTGGTGGAATCTGGTTAGAACATAGATCTGTCCGCTACTTTTTCGATCGGGAGGACCGACACAGAGGGCTGGGCCTACACGGCCCTCTCGATTCGGCGGCCGCGATTGAGTTCAGAGGAAGGCGAGAACGCTCCAGCTTACGTGCAGTGCTTCACGCGGCGCCAGACTACCCTTGTGCGGTTGAGTTGGCCACTACGACAGAGCGGTGTGACGAGATTCTCGCAAAGCTGCAAGAGTTCATTCCACACATGTTAACGACAACACCTGTCGCTGGGGCGGAGAGAGCGCATATCCAGTAGAGCTAGCAGCGTCGGGTCGAGGGAGTGAGACGGTCCGACGGAAGACAGCCTTGGTCTGCCCCAATTCCGTACTACGGGTTGCCGCAAGTGCGCGTCTTTACCGCCGCGCGCGCCGCTTCCCCGACGGTTGCGGCCACAGCCCGTCCATGTACTCCAGGAACCGTTTCGCGCAGCGGTCGAGATTCTCAATTGACCCGCCACTTCTGAGCGGCGAGCACATCTCGTAGGCCACAGTGCCCTCGTATCCGCCCGCGCGTAATGCGCCAAGGAACAACTTGTAGTCGATGAACCCTTCGCCCATCGGCACCGCCTGAGTGGCCGCGGTCTGCGGTTCGTAGTTCACCAGCGCCGGGTTGTACTTGAACCGCGGCCGCATCTGGTAATCGGCCGCCGTCGTATGGCATGTCCATGGCGCCATGGCGCGCGCCGCAGCCGCCAGGTCGGTCCCGTGCAGCGCCGGCGCCCAGGCGTCGAAGCACGCCCGGCAGTTGGGATGATCCACGGCCTCCAACAAATCGATCAGCGACAGATGATCCACCGCCGTGTCGTGATGGTTCTGAACGCCGATCACCACCCCATAATCCGCCGCCCGCATCGCCGCCTCCCGCAGCACACCCACCAGCAGATGCGGCGCAAACTGCGGATGCTGATATGCCGTGAAGATTCGCACCACGCCCGCGCCCAAATCGCGCGCCATGCGAGAGAGTTCAATGACGTGCTGCAACTGGATCTCGCGCTGCGGGACTTCGCCGTGTTCGGCGTCGGCGGAGAAGTTCGTGTAGCCGGCGATCACGTCGCAGCGCAGTTTCAATTGGTCGAGCCGGTCTTTCAATGCGCGGCAGGTGTCGGTGGAATAGTCCAGCACCGAGAGGTGCGGGCGCTTGGCCATCAGCATCACGCCCGGGTAGCCCAGGGCGGACGCTTTCACCAGGAACTCGTCCAGGTCCAGCCGCGCCTGCCCCGGCCACACGCCGGCGTAGGAAACCGAATGCAACACTGTTCGGAATGGCATGAGTCGATTATGCTCCACGGTGGCGGATAATGGGGATGACCTGCCCAACATGGACGCCCCTGCCGTACCCTCTCGCCCGCTCATCCGCCGGATGCTGGATGACGTTCGCCAGTCCCTCGCCGAACTCCGCGCCGACCTGCCCGCCCTCGGCCGCTATCTCATCGACGCCGAAGCACACGTCCACGCCTTCTCGATTGCCGCCAATGTGCTGTTGGCGTTCTTCCCCTTCATGCTGGTGATGATCGCCATCTGCCGCCATGTGCTGGATTCGCCGGCGGCTGAACTCTCGCTCTATATCGCCATCCGTGACTACTTTCCTGGATCCACAGGCCAGTTCCTCGTCTACAACTTGTCAGTGGCGGCTGACAACAGCCGGCGCCTCGAATGGGTTTCCATGTTGTTGCTCCTGTTCACGGCGAACGGCATTTTCCTGCCGCTCGAAGTGGCTCTCAACAAGGCTTGGGGCGTGAAGGCGAACCGCAGCCTCCTGAAGAACCAGGCCGTCAGCATGGGGCTGATCTTCGGCTGCGGCTTCCTGGTGACGCTGTCGGCGGCCCTATCGGGCCTTGGCCCAGTGCTGTGGAGCGGCGTCAGCGGCCAAAGCGTTGAAGCCATGCACTCTTCACTCACCAACCGCTACCAGCTCAACTGGGCGCCGATGCCGCTGGTTGCCTTGTTGAAACTGACCACCATTCCCAGCACCATGCTGATCCTGTTCCTCGTCTTCTGGCGCCTCCCGAATACGAAGGTTCCATGGCGTGTGATCGTTCCGCGAGCGGTGGTGATAGGGCTGTTTCTCGAGGCCCTCAAGTGGATCAACTTGTTGATCTGGCCCTGGGTCTATGCGAAGTTCTCGCGCGAGTTCGGCGTTTTCCTCAACTCGGTGACCATCCTCACCTGGAGTTTCTTTGCCGCCCTGGTTGTCCTCGCCGGAGCCGACTGGACCGCTCGTCGCGCCCGCCGCTCCATAGAGTCTTCCGCGGAAGCTTCCGCGGGTGTGGCACAGACGGGTTAGAATCGGGATAGAATATTGGCGGAACCAGTTCCGCGTAGTTCGTGTGATCCTACCCTCGAGGAGAGGTTGTTGCGTATGGCCGAATCCAAAAACATGACGCGCCGTGAAGCCGTGAAAGTGGCCGGCGCCGCGACGATTGCCACCATGGCGGCCAGCGGGCCGCTGATCCGGACCGCCAAAGCCGCCGACGGCGTCAAGTACGGCATGATCGGCACCGGCAGCCGCGGCACCTACCTTTTGAAGCACCTGAAGAGCATCGACAGCGGCCAGTGCGTCGCCATCTGCGACATCACCGACGACGCCCTCGACAAGGCTCAACAGACCATCGGCGGCAGCCCCAAACGCTACAAAGACTGGCGCGAACTGCTGGCCGACAAGAACGTCGACGCCGTTTTCGTCACCACGCCGCTGTTCCTCCATTTCCCCGCCACCAAGGACGCACTCGAAGCCGGCAAGCACGTCTTCTGCGAGAAGAGCCTCGTCTTCAAACCCGAAGAGGTCCACGCCCTGCGCGAGCTGGTCGAGGCGCGGCCCAAACAGATCCTGCAGACCGGACTCCAGCGCCGCTACAGCGAGATGTATCAGGCCGTCCGCAACATGATCGAAAAGGGCCTGCTGGGCGAAGTCACCTACGTCCAGGCGCAGTGGCACCGCAATCCTGGTTGGAAGATGAAGGACGTGCCGAACGTACCTAAGCGGATGGCCAACTGGCGGTTGTTCCGCGAGTATTCCGGCGGCTTGGTCGCTGAGCTCGCCTCCCACCAGATCGACGTCGCGGATTGGATGATGGGCATGACCCCCGAAGCTGTTACCGGCCTCGGCAGCCACGATTTCATGAAGGACGGCCGCGACATCCTCGACAACATCCAGCTCATCTATAAGTATCCCAAGGGCCGGCGTCTGGTCTGGACCGGCGTCCCCGGCACCTCGCACTGGGCCGGTGTCGGCGGAGCCCGCACCGAAATGGGCGAGATCATCTGCGGCACCCAGGGCACCGTCCATATCACCATCGGCGATGACAACAACATGCCCATCGGCATGTGGTTCCGTGAACCGAACCCGCCCAAGGTCGAGACCGCCAAGAAGGATAAGAAGGAAAAGTACGTGGCCGGGGCCACCATGGTCGCCGCCGCCGGATCCCGTCCCCTGCCTATCCTGCTCAGCAAAGACCTCATGACCGGCAAGGAGAGCTTCCTCGAAAAGGAAATGAAGTTCGCCCGCCTCTGGCTCTACCAGAAGGGCATCCTGGTCCCCGAAGAGCCCAAGAACCCGGTCGACACCGAACTCGAAGCCTTCTTCAACTACTGCAAGAACGGCGGCCGCCCCAAAGCCGACCTCGAAGTCGGTCTGGCCGACTCCGCCGCTGTCATCCTCTCCAACATCGCCCTCGACGAAGGGCGCATGGTCCAGTTCAACGAAATCGACAAAATGGGCCTGCCCGCCGGTGCGACCGCCAAACCGGCTGTCAAGCACGGCTAGGGTCCTTCAGGGGTCGATTCAAGGGGGGCGCTCTTCAGTGAGCGCCCTTTTTGTATCTTCGTCGCTTTCCCGTCCAGCAGGGGCCGGTCTTCTTTTACAGTAGGAAGCATGACACCCGAACCGGAACTCGAGGAACTCATTTACGACCACCTCGCCGAAGAGAACCCCGAGGCGTTTGACGGCTTGAGCGACAAGCAGGTCCAGTCCCGCATCCGTGCCGGCATCCGCCGCGCCCGCTCACACCGCCTCGACACCGACGGCGCAGCCGTCGCCTTCGTCTCTCTCATGTTCCTGGTAGCGCCGGATTTTGACCGTCACCCCGGCATTCGCGCCGCCCTATCCAACTCCGCCCTGCCCGCCGACGAGCGCATCAAGGCGCTTTTCACCGCGACAACCGAAGACGACTGGGCCGACGCCGCCGCCAACACCGCCGGATGGGAGACTCTCACGCCGTCGGACTAAAACGGCGTCTCCTGGTTGTCGTAAACCAGGTCCGCGCCACTCTGCCCTGATCCTGCCGCCGCGCTGCGCGCCCGTACCAGGTTCACCTCCGACCAACCACTCGAAGATGTCTTCTTGAACACCGTAGCGTCCTTGTCGGCCATCTCATCGAGCCGTTCGGGCAGTTCGGAAAACCGGTCCAGGGAGATCCCGAAATAGCCCAGGTCCCGCTTCACCTGGCCCAAAGTTTTCGCGGTGATGATCCGCGTCTTGGTCAGCGTCGCCCCGCCATGGGTCGGACCGGTCACCCGTAGCCGCCAGATCAGCATCGGATTGCCGGTTGTCTGTGTCGTCGACAACCGCACATCCTCCACCCGCGTCTGGTAGTAACCGTCCGGGACCGTGTCCCAACTGTCGTGCTCCTGCGCGACGCGCGCGTACTCTTCGTCAAACCTGGAAAGATCCAGGTGGCTCTCGTCTCCGAATATCAAACCCATGCGTTCAGGCTCCGACATTCTAGTGGGCCGCGAACGCACGGATTCTCACGCAAAATTCGACCAGCGCAAATTTTAAGGGGGATGGTGGACCTGGTCGGGTTCGAACCGACGACCTCTTCCATGCCATGGAAGCGCGCTCCCAACTGCGCCACAGGCCCAACCGTAGGACATTCTCAATATAACATAGGATCGTGACCACTACCACTCGTCAGCAAGCCTGGGCCATCGTCTGCGAATTCATCCAAAACGACGCCCTCCGCAAACACGCCCTCGCCGTTGAGGCCTGTGTCGCCGCCTACGCCCGCAAACTCGGCGAGGACGAAGAGAAGTGGGCCGTCACCGCCCTGCTCCACGACTTCGACTGGGAAATACACCCCACTCTCCCCGACCACCCCATCAAGGGCGAACCCATCCTCCAGCAACGCGGCGTGAGCGACGAAATCCGCCGCGCCATCCTCGCCCACGCTGAGCACACCGGCATCAGCCGCGAAACCCCTCTCGAAAAGACCCTGTTCGCCTGCGACGAACTCGCCGGCTTCCTCACCGCATGCAGCTACGTCAAGCCCACCCGCTCCATCCACGAAGTGGAAGCCAAGAGCGTCCGCAAGAAGATGAAGGACAAGGCCTTCGCCCGCGCCGTCTCCCGCGACGACATCCTCAAAGGCGCCGAACAACTCGGCGTCGATCTCGAACAGCACATCGACTTCTGCATCCAGGCCATGCGCCAGCGCGCCGATGATCTCGGCCTCCAAGGCACCTTCGGCCAGAGCCCGGCCTGATCGCGAGACCCTCATCTCACCGGGGCGCCCTTCATCTAAGATTGGGGTATGACACGCCGCGAACTTCTGCGCCTCGCCGCCTGCGCCCCGGCTGCTTCCGCCCTCGGGTTGTCGCAATCCGTCCGCCGCCTGCCCATCGCTTTCTCCACCCTCGGCTGCCCAAAGTGGGACTGGAAGACCATCGTCAAGAACGCCTCCGCCTGGGGCTTCGCCGCCATCGAACTCCGCGGCATCCAGGATCAAATCGACCTCCCGAAATGCCCCGAGTTCAGCCCCACCCGAATCAAGGCCTCCTTGCAAGAACTCGCCGCCGCCGGCCTCGTCATCTCCGACCTCGGCGCCTCAGCCCAGATGCATGAACCCGACCCCACCCGCCGCGCCCGAAATTTCGACGAGGTCCGCCGGTTCATCGACCTCGCTCATCAATTGAAAGCCCCTTACGTCCGCGTCTTCCCCGATCGCTTCGTCAAAGGCGAGGACCGCAGCGTCACCTTCGCCCGCATCAGCCAGGGGCTCCGCGAACTCGGCGAATACGCCCGTCCCGCCGGCGTCACCGTCATCCTCGAATCGCATGGCGAATTCCGCCGTGCCTCCGATATCCTGCCCGTTCTCGAAGGCGCCAAGTCGAAAAACGTCGCCTTCCTCTGGGACGCCTACCATACCTCGGTCGAAGGCGAGAAACCCGCTGATACCTTCAAAGCGCTCGGCCCCTACACCCGCCACGTCCACCTCAAAGACTCCGTTCCAGTTACCGGCAAGTCCCCCGCCGAGCGCCGCTACGTCCTCATCGGCAGAGGCGACGTGCCCGTCCAGGACATCGTCAACGTCCTAGTGAAGCACGACTACAAGGGCTACTACTGCCTGGAATGGGAGAAGCGCTGGCACCCCGAAATCGAAGATCCTGAAGTCGCCTTCCCCCACTACGCGAAGACGATCCGCCAGTACCTGTCGAAGGCCGGCTTCAAGGCATAGCGATGAACGACGCGGCAGGCATCACCTTCCCGATGCGCCCGATCGGATTTGTGCGCACCCCCTACGGAGACAACTCGGAGGTGCCGAAAGGGCCGGGCGCCGAACATAAGGCAGAGGGCGTGCTCGAAATTCGGCCCGATCTCGAAGCCGGGCTCACCGACATCGAGGGCTTCTCGCACCTCATCGTCATCTGGGTCTTCGACCGCTCCGAGGGCTACGACCTCATGGTGACTCCTCCCACCGACGACCGTCCTCACGGACTGTTTTCCACGCGCGTCCCACGCCGCCCGAACCCGCTCGCCATGACCATCGTCGAACTGCTCGGCCGCGACGGCGCCGCCCTGCGTGTTCGTGGCGTCGACATGCTCGACGGCACGCCCATCCTCGACATCAAGCCCTACCTGTCCAGCATCCCCGCCGAACGGATCGGCCGCGGCTGGATGGATGAGGCTGACGCCCGCCGCCGTTAGCGGCGATCATTGATCCGGCCTCAGCGCATACTGCCTGTCCCCAAGCCGCACTTCCGCCTTTTGGAACTGCCCGGCTTGATGGACCTGATGTCGTGCAGGACAACGTACACAACGTCCAATTCCTTCTTCGAAGCTCGCGCCACGAGGAGGATGCGGCGCCTGGCACGGGTTATTGCAACGAGGCCCAGTAGGCGCGGTGGCCGACATAGTCTGAGTCGGGGAGATTGGCGAGGATCGCTTTGCGCAGATCGAGAAGATCGACCTCGCCCTGCTTGCGGTAGACGATTTTGCCATCGGGGGCGATCAGGACAGTGTAGGGGACGCCGGCTTTCCATTCAGGATCAAAGGCGGCCTGAAGGGCGTCGATTTCGGTGGAGGCGAATTGCAGGTTGCGGGTGGAGGCGTGGTATTTCGTCAGCACGCGCATGACGCCTTCACGCTCGTCGGGGAGGTTCGTTGAGACCGACACCATGTCGAAGTCGCGGCGGCGGTACATGCGGAAGGTTTCCTGAAGCGAGGCGAATTCGGTGAGGCAGGGTCCGCACCAGGTGGCCCAGAAGTTGACCAGGAGAAGCTTGCCGGTGGGGTTGGCACGGAGGGCTTTGAGTCCGCCGGCGGTGACGGGCTCGACCGCGACCGGCTCGGCGAGGATGCGCTTCATTTCGGCATCGCGGGAAGAGGCCTTCGATTTCCATTTGATGGAGCAGCCGAAGACGCCGGTGGTGGGGACTTCGGGCGCGCGGCCGGCGAGGGCGGCGTCGATGGCCAAGCGGGTTTCGCGGGTCTTGACGAGGGATTCGCGCTGGCTGTTGTCGATGCGGCCCTGGAAGACGAGGCGGCGGGCGGAGTCGAAGACGAAGACGTGTGGGGTGGCTTTGGGGCCGTAGGCGGTGGAGACGGACTGGGTATCGCCGTCGTAGAGGTAAGGGAAGTTGAAGCGGTGGCGGGCGGCGCGGGTCTTCATATCGTCGAGGCCGTCGTTTAAGTCGGTGTAGCCCATTTCGTCGAGGCGGACTGAGTTGGGGTCGTTGGGGGCGATGGCGACGAAGGCGACGCCTTTGCCGCGGTAGTCTTCGACGAGTTGCTTCATGCGGGATTCGTAGAGCTGGGCGGTGGGGCAGTGGTTGCAGGTGAAGGTGATGACGAGGACGGGGGCGGATTTGTAATCGGCGAGGGAATGGGTTTTGCCGTCGATGCCGGGG
>JACZJQ010000240.1 GCA_014860455.1 Bryobacteraceae bacterium
GCGAACGCAGTGAGCGGGTCTTCTTGGACGACTTTCAGCGACATCCCAAGTAGAGCGGTCTCTGCTGGACCGCAGCCGGCTCCCCGGCCGTCACCCGTGAGTTCGTGGCGAAAACTCTCTCGTTTGCCGCATCGGGACTCGTCCCGCCCCCCTCACGCCGGAGCCCTCACCCCAACCCGCGCGCATCGCCACGTTAGATCGGCAACACCTCTCCCCCCTACTCCCCAGCCGCCACTGCAGATCTCTCTTCCCCCGAACCGCTACCACTCCGAAAGAGGCTGCACCGCAACCGCGCTCGCTGCCGCCGTCTGCGGAACCAAATGCACCACTACGCGCCGGGCCGCGCCCGCCGGAGCATCGATCTCAAATCCTAACATCCTCGTGCCCGGGTTCGGGGCATCGGTCTCTGCCGGCGGGGGGTCGGTCGCATAGATCCTGATCACAGCCCCCGCGGGTTCGACGACGCGAAACTCCAGCGTTCGGCCGTCGCGGGTCAGCGTCGCCCGGCCTGGCCCGTCTACGCGCACGTCCGCTCGTGTCAGCATCGCCCAGCGCACGCTCGCCCGCTCCGGACCCAGCCCCGTGAACTCGTCCTGGACGAGCACCGTGCGGTCCGCCCTCATTTGCACCCCGCGCCGCGCCTGCCCCAGTTGCCCGCGGTAGGTCTCCGACACGTCCACCACCGTCCGTCCGGGCTTGCTTGCCGTGATCCGGGCCATGCCCTCCACCCGCTGCTGCTGGCCGTTCACCATCAGCACGCTGTGCGCGGCGGTCCCCAGCCGGAAAACTTTCCACCGGCCCGCCTCCTGGCCTCGGCTCCACAGGTCGACGCCCCTCGATTCAAGCGAATGGTAGCTCTGCATGCCCAGATCGTCGGCCCAGCGCGTGCCGGCGGCGTCCATCACGAACGCGCCTGCGTCCATATGGGCGTGATTGGACGAAGGCGATCCGCCTTTGATGGCGATGTAGGTGGCAGACGGATCCCACGACGAGCGGTGGAAGGCCACAGGCGTGGTGCCGTGGCCGGTCCAGGAGAGCGCCTGAGGAGTAGAGGGCCGCGATGAGCCTTTCGGGAGCCAGAGCAGCAGCAGCGGATCCAACCGGTCGCCGTCAAACGGATTGTCGCCTCCAGCCAGCTTCGCCCACTCGCTCCAAAGCAGGTAAGGCGCCTGGCGCACCGACGTGAACCAGAACATGGCGGGGATGAGTCCGGCGCGGCCGCTGCCGGCGTCCGAATAGTTGAACGGCAACCCCGTCGGTCCGTAAACGTGAAGCATGTAGTCCGCCGTGGCCCCAAAGCCAGGCGTCCGTGTGAGCCCGAAATCGGAACCCAGCGCCGACTCGATCGCCGCAATCAACATCACATTGAACGTCGTGCCGTAGCTCCAATAACTGGCGCCCTCCGGGTACGCTCCATCCGGACCATACTCGTGCATCGCCGCAGGCACCGTGTTGATGGCGCGCGCGATCATCTGCGCGGCCAGTTGGGGCTCGCTCTCGGCCACGGCAAGCGCGCCGATGGCCATGCCGGCGTTGCAGACCTGGTTCCAGTTGTGGATCGCTTTCGACCAGCCGTTCACCGTCAGGCTCGGCTTCAGGCCTTTTTCCCCAATCGCCTGGCGAATCGTCCGCAGGCTGTCTTCGTCCAGGAATGCGTAAAGCCAGTCGTAGCCGGTGCCGAGCGCGGCGGTCATTTCGGCGACATCAAGGAAGTGAGAAGGGTTCCAGTCGCTGAACGCCGCCGCGGCGAGCATCTCCTGCCGCGCGCGTTCGGCGTACTTACGTTCGCCGGTCAGACGCCAGGCGAGGCCGAGGTGGAGGACGCGGCTCAGGCAGGTGCGTGACTTGTCGAGCAGCCGGCGTCCGATCAGCACGCGCTCCACCGGCTTTGTCGCCAGCATGCTGTCCGCCTGCGCCAGCAACGCGCTCCGCAGCCGCGCACGCGCCGGGTCCGACTTGAGCGACTCGTTCAGCGACTGCTCGGCGCCCTGCTTGAGGAAGATGCGCGGGTGAGCCGCGCCCATCTGCGTCAGGCGCCGGCTGATTTCGGCTTCGTCGGTGGCGCCGTGCAGCATCGCCGGCAGGACAAGGAGGGAGAGGATCGCCGCGGTTTTCACAGTGCCCAGTATATGCCGCGCCACTGTTCCGTCAAACCGGCTTCGCCGGACGTCATCCTCGGCCTCCCCGAAGACACCCCCGACGCCCCCGCCGACTCAGCCCAACCACTCACCGCCCCGAGGCCGCGAACGAAGTGCGCCGGGTCTCATGAGATCGCGCACGTCCCTGATGCCAGGCTTCCCGCGTTCCGTGTGCTTGCAGTATCACCGGTGTGGAACGCCCGGCTCTTCGCTCGCCCCGTAGTCACGCTATTGAACTGCGTTACTCCTCGCGCCTGCTGAAGACCACGTTTTGACCGAACGCGCGCCGGGCGGTATATCCCTGGGATTGAAGGAACGCCCGCAATTCATCCGCGCTCGCGCCCATGGCGCGCAATTGGCTGTCTTCCACCTCTACAATAAGGACCGGTTTGTAGTGAGACAGCGTGCGCACCGCACCTTTGATCACGAGTAGATCCGCGCCCTCCACATCGATCTTGATCACATCCACTCGCGCGGGATGCACCTCGTCAATGATGTCGTCAAGCGGCCGTACCCGGACCCGGTACACCCGGGAGATGGCTCCGGCCTGCGCCGCGTTTGCCTTGGACAGCGACGATACGCCTGTATTGGCGTGCGCACCGCCGTACAGGTCCAATTCGCCTTCTCCGTCGCCGCACGCGTAGGGCTGAACGGAAATGGTCT
Source organism: Bryobacteraceae bacterium (assembly GCA_014860455.1). Classification (GTDB taxonomy): domain Bacteria; phylum Acidobacteriota; class Terriglobia; order Bryobacterales; family Bryobacteraceae; genus PNKE01. Next base: position 2,802 of record JACZJQ010000240.1, read on the forward strand.
TCGCGCCGCTCTCGCGGATATTGTCATGCAGAAGCCGCAACGTTTCCGGATTCGGCTCAACCGCGATCACGCGGCCTTGCGGCCCTACGGCAAGGTTCGCCTTCAGCGTGTAGTAACCGATATGCGCGCCCACATCCACGAAGGTTCCGCCTGCTGGAAGGTGTTTGGCGATGCCGGCCCACGAACTCGGTTCCCAGCTTCCGTACTCGAGTATCCGGCGCGACACCAGATCCTGCGGATCAAGCAGCATGTTCACCCCGGGCTCAACCTGCCGGCGGATGGGCACCAGCGGGCGGAACAGCGGCTCGGCGAGCAGGAAGGCAAACGCTCGGAGCTCCGGCGGCCAGTGAGATATCCAGTTCCGGCATATCACAGAGTATGTCCGCGTGCTTCTGGCTGGGCTCGATTTTATGACAATGGCACCCCCGAGTAGTAATACCACCACGACGGCCGATACGCGTCTGATTGAGATTCGCGGGAATCGCATAACTTATGTCTCCTATCAGTCCCGCACGGGCATTTGCCGCCCTGAGTTCCTGGCCATCATTTTCAGGTCACGCCGCGGTGATGCGTGTTTGCTTAATAATAGGCGGTCTGGCAACCGGGAAAACTCGGACTGGAGGCCATTGTGATTTGCTGCTCCCGATCCGACATCTCGCTCACCCGGTCTGCGCCCCCCAAAAACCCGGCTCTGGTTCAATGCTGCTCCGTCAGAAATGACGCGCGGGCGCCGGCGCGAGTGAGTAAGCGCCTGACCAGCATCCAGCCACGGGCTTCTAGACAATCAGCGCCAGCGCATTCCTCATCGCCTCGGAGACCTGCTTCAGCGCCTCTTCCGGCGGCAGGTTACGGACGCTCGCGCCCAACGGTTCAGCCGCGATCGGGCCGTCGAAACCGATCTTGTTCAGGGCGTTCACGAAGCCGGCGGTATCGATGACGCCGGTCGCCATCGGGATCTCCCTGACCCCGTCACGCAGTTGATCCACCGGCGTGTCCTTCGGCGCATCGTTCAGGTGCACCGCCACGACGTCCTTATTGGTCAGCGTCAATATGTCGGCCGCTGTTTCGCCTGAATTGTGCCAGTGCCAGCTATCGAGCAGGAATCCGACGTTGCTCTTGCCAATCTCCCCAATCAGTTCCTTCATCGACTCCATCGTGTGGACGAACGGATACTTTCGAGAACTCCACGATGTCTTCGGCCCCACATACTCCAGCCCGAACCGGATGCCATGATCACCCAACACCGCCGCCACCTCGCTCAGCCGCCTTGCGTGGAGCTTGAAGTTCTTCAGATAGGTGAGTTCCGCATGCGACGGCGACAGCCACGTGCAGAAGCGCGGCATATTCATTCGCTGCATCGTTCTGGCCCACACGGTCAGCGACGTCTTCATCCACTCAGCGAACTTCTCATCCGGCTGCCCCACGGGCACCGATTGCGCCAGGAATCCAAACCCCATCTTCCGCGCCGCCATGCGATCCATCACATCTTTCAGTGCGGAATCCGAAAGCGCCGTCAGTTCGTTGATGTTCGGGTCGAAGGCCTCGAAGCCGTATTTCGCGGCATACTCGATTTGCATCTGCAGGTTCGCCTTCACGCCGATATTGCCCGTGTGAAGGTCCATTTTCATCTTCCGCGCGGCGCCCTGAGCCGCCGTCCCGGTGGCGGCTGTCGCGCCGGCCGCGCCGGCAAGGAAGTTGCGTCTGTTGGTTCGGTTCATCATGGTTCAATTTCCCTGTCAGGCTTTGGCCGTGTGGGACCTATCGTCCCAGTAATAGGTCTTGCCGGTGCGGATGGCCAGCAGGCCCATTAGCAGCGGCAGCGTGGAATAGAAGCCCGTTTCGGCGTCCGTGGTCGGTGTTGCGCGCGTTTTGATGCAGTCCAGCCAGTTGCGGATATGGGCCAGGTCGGCGGGCTTGCCGACATATGGAAACTTCGTGTTGAACGGCTCAAACGGCGGCGGAGCAGGCGCCTGCCCCCGCACCGGGCGCCCCGGCGTCGGGCGGTAGGTATAGCTCTGCCGGTTGACATGCAACGCCCCCAGGCTGCCATAGAAGTAGTTGCCCTGATCGGCCGGGTAATCGATCTGCGGGAAGTAGGCGTTGCTGTACGACATCACAAAGTTGTCGAACTTGGCCGTGATCTGGAACGAATCCGGCGGGCATTCCAGGTTTGGCGGCAGCACTTGAACGTATTGCCCCGACCCGGACACGCTGATCGGCGCGCGCGTCTTCATGTACCACGCCACCACGTCGGCGATATGCACGCCCTGGTCGGTGATGATGCCTCCGCCGTAGTCGTAGTAAGACCGCCACCCCCTCCGGCCCGGCGAGTACGGCCGCCTCGGCGCCGGACCCTGGAACAGTTCCCAGTCCAGCCCTTCCGGCACCGGCGCCGGCGGCTGTGCCGGACGCGTGTAGTAGCCCTGCCAGTGAAGCTGGCAATGGAAGATGGTCCCGAACATCCCGCTCTGAACCAGTCCGCAGCACTTCTGGAAATGGTCCCAACTGCGCTGCTGCAAGCCGATCTGCACGATGCGCTTGTAGGCTCTCGCCGCTTCCACGGCCTTCCAACCGTCCTCGATCGTGTTCGACAGCGGCTTCTCGCAGTAGGCGTCCTTGCCCGCCTTGGCCGCCTCGATGATCATCTGCGCATGCCAGTGATCCGGTGTGGCGATGAACACGGCGTCGATGTCGTTGCGCTCGAGGACGCGCCGGTAGTCGCCGTATGAACTTACCCCACCCGTTTTCAGCTTGCCCGCGGCCGCTTCGAGCGTCGGCTTGTAGACGTCGCACATCGCCGCAATGCGGCAATCGTCGTGCTCCTCGGCCACCGTCGACATGTAGCTGCCGCGCGTGCCGGTGCCGATAAACCCGATGCTGACCCGATCGTTGGCGCCCACGGCCGATCCCGATGCGGCTGCCGTCAGCGCGGTGTTCACGAGGAACCTTCTTCTTGATGACATGATTGCCGGTGTCCCCTTTCCTTGATTAGTCGAGATTTCTTTCGGGGGCGAATCCCACCAATGGAGCATACACCCGTAGCCCGCGGCTTGACGCGGGATTCGGATCCAAGTGCGCTGGCAAGTGCGCCTGCAACCGCTGACTGCGGCGCTCAGCGGTGATAGGATTCGCTTCATGCGGTACTTGAGCCTGATTCTCCTTCTCGTTCCGACTCTGGCCAAGAGCGCCAACAACACGCAGCTGGCCAAGGTTGAACCCAGGGTGGCCGTCGACCAGGTGGGCTACCTGACGGGCCACCAGAAGGTGGCCATCGTCGTGGGACTCACCGAGCCGGCGACATTTGTCGTCAAACGCCTGCCGGGAGGTGAACGGGTCTTCGAGGGCAGGACGCAGATGAAGGCCACGCCGCGGGAAGACCTGCTGGCCGGCGCTGACGTTTCACATGCCGATTTCTCGGCCGTGAAGTCGACCGGCAGATACGTCGTCGAAGTTGCCGGCGCGGCGGTGAGCGTACCGTTCGACATTGGCCCTAATGTCTACAAGCGCGCGTTCAAGCTGGCCATGCGGTCGTTCTACGGCCAGCGCTGCGGGACCAATGTGGACATGGGTCCGGAGTTCCCGCAGTACAGGTACGACGCCTGCCATTTGAAGGGCGCCTATCACGCATCATCGGGCAAGACCGGCGATCACCCCAGCGTGAAGGGCTGGCACGACGCCGGCGACTACGGCCGCTACATTGTCAATTCAGGCCTCACCACCGGCACTCTGCTCTGGGCCTGGGAGTTCTACGGCGACAAGATCAAAGCCATTCCGCTCGACATCCCTGAAAGCAAAAACGCCGTGCCCGACTTCCTCGACGAGATCCGCTGGAACCTCGATTGGATGATGACCATGCAGGATAAGGACGGCGGTGTCTTCCACAAACAGACCACCGAGCGCTTCTCCGGCTTCGTCATGCCAGAAAAAGACACCATGCCCAGCGTCGTGATCGGCACCGGTTCTGCGCCGTTCAAGGGAACCTGCGCGACCGGGGATTTCGCCGCCGTCATGGCGATCGCCTCGCGCGTGTACAAGCCTTACGATTTGAAGTTTTCGGCGGCGGCGCTGGCGGCGGCCGAGAAGGCCTGGGCGTGGGCGGCCGATCATCCCAACGTGACCTACCGCAATCCGCCTGGCGTCTCCACCGGCGCCTATGGCGACCCCGACTGCTCCGACGAACGCATGTGGGCGGCTGCGGAACTGTGGCGCACTACCGCCACAGCGAAGTATCGAGACGCCTATCTCGAAGGCTCGGCACGGCTGGAAGCCGTAATGAGTTCGCCGCCCAAGGCCCAATCCTGGCCCAACGTCGGCAACATGGCCGTTTGGGCCATGGCGCTCGGGCAGCCAAAGCCCGGCCAGAAGGAACTGTCGCTGGCAATGGGCGGCTCGGCCGCCTTCTACGGGATGAACCTGAATCTGCCCTGGAAAATCTCGATGAATCCAGATGACTACGTCTGGGGTTCCAACAGCGTGGCGGCGAATCAGGCGATGTTTCTGCTGGTGTCGCATAGAATCATGAAAAGCACTGAGGACGGAAGGAAGATGCCGTTGGACTTCAGGCAGGGCGCGGCCGAGAACCTCCACTACCTGCTCGGCCGCAACGTCTTTTCTACATCCTGGGTCACCCACGTCGGAACAAATTGGTTCAAGCATCCCCACCACCGCCCCAGCGGCGCCGACGGCATCGACGAACCCTGGCCCGGACTGCTCTCCGGCGGCCCCAACCGCCGTGCACAGGACGCCCCCATGCGCAAACTCCCGGACGGCCTGCCCCCCATGCGCATGTGGGTGGACGAGACCGAAAGCTATGCCTCGAATGAGAACGCCATCAACTGGAATGCCGCTCTGGTCTTCGTCCTCGCCGGAATGTTGAATTGAAAAGGTACGCCCTGGCGGCGGAATCGGCTACAATACAGGAGATAAGGGAACGCGCCCGTAGCTCAGCTGGATAGAGCGTTTGCCTCCGGAGCAAAAGGTCGCACGTTCGAATCGTGCCGGGCGTACCACTCTCCCTGATCTTCCCAAATTAGAGAGCCGGAGCGGCATGTCCGCCCACCGCTGAACTGTTGTGTCTGGAAGTATAAGCGAAACGCGACAACGCCTCTCCGCATCCATTTCACTTCGGGGCTTCTCGCTCCTCGGTTTGAAGATGTCTTCAGCATTCTCCATTCTGGTCCCGCTTCTCGCTGCATCTCTCGTCTTTCCGGCATCCGCTCAACAGGAACTGGAGCCGAAACCCGATTTGCCCGAAGCCAGATACGGCGAACCCTGGCTGAAGAAGGACCTGGGCAAGGGCGTGGACTGGGGCGGCCTGTTCCGGTCCAGTTTCCTGTTTCTCGGCGTTCAGCACACGTTCCGGATCGCCACTGAGCCCGGCACCCGCGAAGGACTCCGTGAACCGTTCTTCAGCGGTTACGCGGCATCGCTTTCGAGCCTGCGCGGCTGGTCCGACGGCGACCCGTTCCTGGTGAACTACGTCGGCCATCCCATGCAGGGCGCGGTATCGGGCTACATCTGGATCAACCACGACCGCGATTTCCGCACCGTCGAGTTCGGCGACGGCCCCGCTTACTGGAAAAGCCGGCTCCGGGCGACAGCCTTCTCGGCCATTTACAGCGCGCAGTTCGAGGTGGGGCCGTTCAGCGAGGCCTCCATCGGCCAGGTCCAGAAATACTACCCGCAACATGGCTTTGTCGATCATGTGGTAACGCCTGTCGTCGGAACTGTCTGGATGGTCGGCGAGGACGCGCTGGACCGGTATGTGATCAAGCCGCTCGAACGGCGAATCAACAACCCGCTGCTGTTGATCATTCTTCGTGGCGGGCTGAATCCGTCACGCTCGTTCGCCAATGTCATGAGCCTGCGTGTGCCGTGGGCGCGCGATACCCGGCCCGGCATCTTCACTGGCAAGCTCAACAGCTACCTCGATGCCGATGCCCGCGGCGAGATTAGCCGGCCCATGCCTTCGTTCAGAACCGACCGTTCCGGTGAGTTCGGCAACGCTTCGGTGGAAGTCGCCATGCACTACAGACCGGTTTTTTACGGCTACGCCGGAGGCCGCGTCAGATGCCAGGGCGGCGGCGGGGAGGCCGCGGTCAGGGTGAAGCCCGCATGGCAGATGCTGCTCGACGTCTCGGGCTGCGACCTCGGCAGGGTGGATGGCGAATGGTCCGGCGACACGCTCACCTACCTCACCGGCCCGCGGTGGGTTCCCCGGGCCGGCGGCCGCTGGAGCCCTTATCTCCAGTCCCTCGTCGGCGGCATGCAGGTGACCAAGGAAAAGGACCGCCAGGGCAGCTACGACAACAGCACCGTCACCCAACTTCAGAACAACCGCTTCGCCTTGAGCGTCGGCGGCGGCATGGACCTGCGTGTGCACCCTGCGCTGGCGTTGAGACTGGCCAGGCTTGAATACAAACACGTCTGGGGTCCCCCGCTCGGACCGCTTTCGTACAACAACGGAGTGAGTTTCAGCTTCGGCCTGGTGGCGCGGGCCGGAACCTGGTGAGAATTTCGTCTGCGGCGCGCCACTGAGGCGCTGGGCTGTGTATGTTAACTGGAGGAGGGCTATTGTGAAGATCTTGACCTGTCTGATATTAGCTGCGGGGATGCTTTCTGCCGACCAGGTGACGCTCAAAAACGGCGACCGGATCACCGGCCAAATCGTTAAGTCCGACGCCAAGACGCTGGTGCTGAAGACCGCCTATGCGGGCGATCTGACCATTGACCGCTCCCAGATTGAATCCATCACCGCCGACGAGATGCTGCACGTGCAGATGAAGGACCGTACCGTCGTCGGCCAGGTAGCGCCCGCCGCCGAAGGCGCGATTGAAATCAAGACCGGAGAGGGCGCCGCGTTCAAGGCCCCGCTGGGCGAGGTTCTTGCCTTGCGCTCCGCCGCCGAACAGCGCGCCTGGGAGCGAGAACAGGAGCGCCTCACTAGTCCCCGTCTGAACGACTTCTGGTCCGGCTTCGTCAGCTTGAGCTTCGCCGGATCGTCGGGCAACGCCCGGACGTCGTCCATCGCCACCGCCGCCGCGGCATCGCGCCAAGCCGGCAAGAACAAGATGGGCCTGTACTTCAATCAGGTCTACGCTTCACAGTCCAACGTCCTGCCCCATGGCGCCACAGCCAACCGCATCTCCGGCGGCTACCGCCTCGACCGCGACGTCAACGGCAAGATGTTCGTCTTCGGCACCGCCGACTTCGACTACGACCAATTCATGGACCTCGATCTTCGCTCCGTGCTCGGCGGCGGCCTCGGCTATCACATCTGGAAGAGCGACCGCGGCTTCTGGGACTTCAACGCCGGCGGCGTCCACAACCGCGAAAAATTCGGCACTGGGCTGGTGAGGAACTCCGGTGAAATCCTGCTTGGGGAGGAGTCGTCGCACAAGCTGTTCCAGTCGGTGAAGTTCTACCAGAAGGCCATCCTCTACCCGAACATCTCCAACCGAGGCGAATACCGTATGAACTTCGACGCCGGCGCCGCCATGCCCATCTTCAAATGGCTGGAGTGGAACATCGGCTTCTCTGACCGTTACCTGTCCAACCCCATCGCCGGCAAGAAGAGCAATGACTTGCTGTACACCACCGGCATCCGCTTCAGCTTTGACCAGACCAAGCGCTAGCCGTCTGATTGATCCCGGGCCGCCTTTTCGCTACCCCGGCACAAATTCACTGGAAATTGTTATAACCCGGGAAACAACTGCGATTAGAATGTCTAGGAGGAGACCTTCTCCAGGGAAGGCGCCGGACAGGTTCAGTTCCGCCCGCGGCGCCGGCTCAATTGAGGACTAAAACCAGCTTGACGCACTCTCGCCGCGCCATCTGCCTGCTCGTCCTGTCGTCGGCCGCCTTCGCCGCTGAAGTGCCCGCTGGCGCGCTCTGGGAGGCTAGGCTCTCCGCCGCGCTCTCCAGTTTCAACAGCAAAAAGGGACAGCGCATCGAAGCCGTCGTCCTAACCCCGCCGGGCCACCGCGCGGCCGCGCCCAAGGGGGCACGCCTGATCGGCGAACTGGCCGAGGCGAAGCGCGTCGGCTTCGGCATCAGGCGCGGCCGGGCCATGCTAAAACCGGTCTTTCACACGCTGCTGCTGCCCGACGGCGAGGCCATCCCGATCGAAGCGCGCCTCACAGGCCTCGATAACGCGCGCGAGACCGTCGACGAAAAGGGCCGCATCCTGGGCATCCGCGCTACCAGCGTCTTCGGCCACCGCATGGCCGGCATCACCCGTAACATCTTTTTCTGGGATCCGCTCATCCAGACCGTCCTGGCCGGAACCACCATCGCCACTCTCCGCTTCCCCGAGTCCGAGATCCACCTGCCCGCCGGCAGTGAGTTCCATGTGCGGCTTCAAAAACCCGTCGCTCTGAGGGACGACCTGACAGTCCCGCTCCCCCCCGTCGTCATGCCAGGTGACGGCGAAGACTTGGCCGCCATCGTCTCCCGCCTCTCCCATACCACCATCGACGCCAAGACTAACAAGGGGGCCGACCTGGTCAACCTGCTCCTTCTCGGCGAAAGCGAATGGCTGGAGCGCGCCTTCCGCGCCGCCGGTTGGGTGGTGGCAGACCCGCTGACTAAGGCCACCGGCTGGAAAACCTTCCGCTCCGTGGCCGAGGCGCTGCCCTATCCCGAAGCGCCCATGAGCAAGCAACTGCTCGACGAATCGCCGCCGGAACTTGAGCTATCCAAGACGATCAATAACTACTCCCAGCGCCACCACGCCCGCGTCTTCACCCAGAAGGAGACCTTCCGCGGCCGCCCCCTCCATGCCGGCTCGGCCACACACGACGTCGCCGTCGATTTCCTTTTCGGCCGAATGAAACTCACCCACCTGATCGACGACGACATCGACCGTGAACGCGGCAAACTCGTCAACGACCTCATCGCCACCGGCTGTGTGGATGCGGCCGAGTTGATCGACCGCCCCTGGGCGCCGCGCGAGCACCGCAACACCTCCGGACAGAAACTGATCACTGACGGCCGTATCGCCGTCCTCGAATTGAACCCCTGCCGCACGCCCTTGCGTGCCATGGAGCCCGAGCCCGCGCCCAAACCCAGCATCTGGCGCCGCATCCCGCGCCAGTTTTTCCTCACCGTCCGCAACGACTTCACCCACAACAACCCGGTCGTCCAGACCGGCCTCGGCGTGAAGTACCTTTGGAAGAAGATGACCGGACGGAAAGTCACTCCCCAAGCACTGTCACGGTGAGTTCGCGCTCCCGCGCCCGTTCGTCGAAATCGCAAAGCACGATCTGCTGCCAGGTGCCCAGATGCAGCCGCCCGTTCTTGATCGGGTAGCTCTTCGACGTGCCCATCAGCGCGCTGCGCAGGTGTGCATAGCCATTGTTGTCGCCCCAACGGGCGTTGTGCGCGTAGTCGTTGTTCATCGGCGCGATCTGTGAAAGCGCTTTTTTCAAGTCCAGCACCGCGCCGGATTCGAACTCGATCGTCGTCAATCCCAGCGTCGAGCCAAGCCCGCTCACGTTCACCACACCGGCGCTGACACCGCTTTGCGCCACCGCTGCTTCCACCTGGTCGGTGATGTCGATGACGTCGCACAACCCGCGCGTCGGGACGCGGAATGTTGTTTGAACCACTGCCATGCTTCTATTTCCCCACAAACCGGCAGCGTTTTCACGCACCTCACATCACAGCGCGCCCAGCCGGCCAAACAACTCCAGCGAGTGCCTGGCGCAGACGCTCCAGCGGTAACGCGCGCGGGCCGTCACCGCGCCTGCCGCACCCAGCCTGTCCCGCAGCGAATCGGATTCAAGCAGCCGCTCCAGCCCCGCCGCAATCGACTCCACATCGTGCGGATCAACATATTCGCAGCCATCCGCGCCTACCTCAGGCAGTGACGACACATTCGATGTCAACACAGCCGTGCCCGCGGCCATGGCCTGCGCCACCGGGAATCCGAAGCCCTCATAGAGCGACGGGTAGGCGGCAACCGCCGCCGCGCGCGTCAGGCCCGGCAGGTCGCCTTCATCGACATAGCCCAGCCAGCGCACCGCGCCCGCGCCTTGCTTCAGCCGCTCAATCGTCTCCGGCGATGCCCAGCCCGCCGGCCCCGCAAACACCAGATCGTATTCACGCCGCAAGCGTTCAGGCAACCCCGCCCAGGCGTCAATCAGCCGCGCCGTGTTCTTGCGCGGCTCGATTGTGCCAACAACCAGCACAAACGGCTTCGAAAGAGAATGTTTCAACGCCGCCGCGCGTGCTTCCTGCTCGGTCACATCGAAATAGGCGTCGCTCACTCCCGAATGAATGGTGACAACGCGCTCGGGCGGCAGCTTCAAATATTCGATCGCGTCGCGCCGTGTGTTCTCGCTCACCGCGATCAACGCGTCGGCGCGCTTCCAGACGCGTTCGGCAAATTCCGAGTCGGCGCGGATGTTGCCCTCGGTGTGCATCTCCGGCATCGACCAGCAGGTGAGGTCGTGCAGCGTCGATGTCAGCAGAGCCGCGCGCGGCGGCCGCCTCACTTGATTGGTGGCGTGGAACAGCTTTGCTCCGCCCATCCGCAACACCGGCAGCCGCAGGTAGTTGGTTGCATACAGCGTGGCGAGGCCCAGATACGTTTCCGCCGGCTTGGCCATGCTGCGCTCGTGATTCAAGGCGGCTGAGAAATCCACGCGGGGGAAGGTGTGCACCGCCTCCAATCCTGCGGCGTCGAGCAGAGCCTTCGTCCAATACCAGACGTAGGCCTTCACACCAGCGCTGCGCAGCATCAACGGCGAGACATCAATCAGCAGGCTCACGGCGTCAGCGCCTCCGCAACGGGCCGGTTGGTGAACAGGTACTTGCCGCCGCTTTCCTTTACCGTGTACAGGGGCGCCGACGCGGCCGCTCGCACGCGTTCAACCGATGGCTTCTCCACCAGGATGTAAGCCCGTCCCGGCCCACGCCACAGATCGGCGAACGCAGCGTCATTGATGAAGACATCCGGCGCGCCCGGCGCATATGAACCATACTCCAGGTTGTTGACGCGGCCGTTGAGCAGCCGCACGCGTTCGAGGTCCGCATAGAAGAAGACGCTTGAAAACGTGTAGTACTGGTTGTCGAAAACCACCGTGCCGGGCCTTTGCGCGAGTTCAGCTTTCAGCGCCGCGGCCAGCGGCTGCGAACTCAGATACGGGTCGAACGAAACCATGGCCACGCGCGCGGCGTTCAGGAACAGCACCATCATCAGCGCCAGGCCGAACTGGGTCAACGCGCCGCGCCAGCGCCAGGCGGCCAGCGTGCCGCAGAGGAAAGCGATGCCGGCCAGCATCAGCGGCGGCCTCAGGTAGGCGAACGAGTTCAACGTGAGGTCGCCCATGTGGCCCAGTGACAGGGTGTAGAGTTCGGGGTTCTGCGTCAGCGCCTGCGAGATGTCGCCCGGCGCGGGCAGGTTCCAGACGTTGGCCAGGATGTAGACAATCGCCGCCAGCGCCAGCGCAGAAACCGCCGCCGCGGCCTTCAAACCATGCCGGACCCACGCCGACCCTTCCGCGACCGCGCAGCCCAGCAGCAGCGCCAGCGCCGGGTAGGCGGGCAGAGAATAGTATTCCTGCGTCGTCGAGAACGAGAAGAAGACAAGGATGAACCCGGCCCAGCACAGCATCAGCAGCCGCGCGCGCGATGCCCGGTCCGGCTGGCGATAGGTCAGCTTCGCCAGCCTCGGAAAGTACGCCGACCACGGGAAAAACCACAGCAAATGGAACAGCCAGAACAAGTGGCGCGGGACAGTATTGTAGTCGCGCGGCCAGCGCCGGTCGAGGAAGCGCAGGATGTGCTCGTTGAAGAAATAGAACCAGAAGAAGCCACGGTACTTGCCCGGACCCGAGTCCATCGAGAAGTCCAGATACGGAGGGTTTCGCAACGTGGCGATGATGTGCCAGGGCGCGGCGATCATCAAGATCACGGCGGCGCCGGAAAACGGCCGCAGACGCTTCCATGTCTGGAGATCGAACAGCCTGCCTGTGAGCGCCAGCCAGACGATGCCCGCGCCAACAGGGAAGACCGCCGCAATCAGTCCTTTCAGCAACAGGCCCGTGCCGATCGCCGCCGCCATCACAGCGGCCCACAGCCGTGGCCGCGTCTCGCTTTCGTCGAGCGTCCGCATAAGCGCCCACATGGCCAGCGTGATTGTCGCCGTCAGGATGACGTCGGGGATCAGGATGCGCGTGAACAGGAACAGCCCGATGGATGTCGCCATTGCCAGTCCCGCGTAGAAGCCTTGGCGCTCGCCGAACGCCCAGCGTCCAAAGGCAAACACCAGCCAGCACAGCGCCAGGATCGAGGCGACGACGATCAACCGCGCTGCCCAGTCGTGCACGCCGAACACGGCGTAAGAGACGGCCATCATCCAATATTTCAGCGGCGACTTTTCGAGATACGCCACGCCGTCCAGCCGTGCCGTCACCCAGTCGCCCGATTCAAGCATGTTGCGCGCGATCTGCGCCTGCACGGCGTCCACGTCGTCCATCAAATGCGGCGGCGCAACAAGCGTCGGCACATAGATGGCCGCGGCGAACAACAGGACGATTAGCGCGTGGCGGCGGATTCGATCTTCCATCGTTTCATCCATAGGAACAGAATCAGCAGGCCCCAGAGCCCGTAGCCGTGGCTGGCCCGGCGCTGCTGGTGCTCGGCGGTGATGCGGCTGACCGAAGCCCAATTGAAGATACCGGTCGCCTCGACCACCTGCCGGGAAACCGTTTCCTCGAAGAGAGCCTTAAGCGGGCCGCGGAACCAGCGGTGGGCCGGGATGTCGAAACCCTCCTTGGGGCGCGTGAGCACGGCTTCCGGCAACTTGCCGCGCATCAGGTCTCGGAGAACGAACTTCAGCGTCTTACCCTGGATCTTGAACTCTTCGGGCAGCGATGCGGCGAACTCGACGATGCGGTGGTCAAGGAACGGCGGCCGTACTTCCAGCGAATGGGCCATGCTCATGCGGTCGCACTTGTTCAGGATGTCGTCGGCGAGATAGTAACGCTGGTCGAGCCACAGGAACCGGTTCACTTTGCCGCAGGCAAAGGCCTCGGTCGGAAGCGTGTTCATGAGGCTGCCTGGATCTGTCTCGCGCGGCAGCGAAGCGAGGGCTCGCTTCTGCGCCATGCTGAACGTGCCGTTCCAGAACAGGTGGGCCGCCGCGGGCGTCAGCAGAGAGCCTTCCAGGAACCGCTTGGCTTTGTACTCCAGGCTGATCTTGTCGTCCGAGACCGGCCACAGCCGCAGCAGCGCGAGCCCGGCGCGCCGCATCCAGGCCGGGGCGCGATTGGCCTGGTGGTAGAGACGGTCGGCGCGATAGGTGAGATAGCCGCCGAACAGTTCGTCGGCGCCTTCGCCGCTCAACGCCACGGTGACGTGGCTCCGCGTCATCATCGACAGATACCAGACCGGCAGCGCGCCTGCGTCGGCCGAGGGTTCGTCGGAGTAATCCACCAGGCGCTGGACGGTGGTTTCGAGATCGGCTTCGGGGTTGAGGTCGAACTCATGGTGGTCTGTGCCGTACTGCGCGGCAACGGTGCGGAAGAACTCGCTCTCGTCGTGCGAATGGCCCTTGAACGAAATCGAGAACGTCTTCAGTTGCGGGACTTGCTGCGCTGCGTAATGCAGCACCGTCGATGAATCCAGCCCGCCCGATGCCCAGACGCCCAGTGGGACATCCGAGATCAGGTGTTCGCGCACCGACAGCGCGAGCAGTTCGTCCAGCCGCGACTTGGCATCTTCGAGCGTCCAGGCTTGCGGTTGCAGCCGGAGATTCCAGTACGGCGCCCGTGTGATCTCGCCTCCGCGCCATTCCAGCATCTCGCCGGGCATCACTTTCTCGATGCCGTCAACCAGCGTGTAGGGCGCCGGGACGTAGTTCAGCGAGAGGTAGTAGCCGAGGCCGTTGAGGTCCAGCCGGCGCGGGATTTCCGGGTGGGCGAACAGCGTCTTCAGTTCGCTGCCGAAGTAGATGTCGCGGCCGCGGTGGTGGATGTAGAGCGGCTTGATGCCCATGCGGTCGCGCGCCAGCACGAGCCGTTTCTTCGATTCTGTCCAGATGGCGATGGCGAACATGCCACGCAGGCGCGAGAAACAGGCCGTGTCCCACTCGATGAATGCGCGCAGCACGACCTCTGTGTCGCAGCGTGTTTCGAAGCGGTGGCCGCGCGCGGCCAACTCGGCGCGCAGTTCGTCGTGGTTGTAGATTTCGCCGTTGTAGACGATGACTGTGTCGCCGCCGGCGGCATACATCGGCTGCCGGCCGGCATCGACGTCGATGATGGGCAAGCGCGCGTTGCCCAGCGCCACGTTGTCCGATTTATGCACACCCTGACCATCAGGTCCGCGGTGGTTGATGGTGGAGATGACGTGGTGAATCCGGCCGCGCTCAACGGGGCTTGCCAGCGTGGTAAATCCTGCTATGCCGCACACAAGCTTTCAGGATAGCCGATGAGGGCCCTAGGGCCGTTGCAGGGGACCAGATGATGGTGCGGACGGGGAGACTCGAACTCCCATGGGTTGCCCCGCCAGATCCTAAGTCTGGAGCGTCTGCCAGTTTCGCCACGTCCGCGCCTGGCTCCATTTCCACAATACCAGCGGCGCCGGGCGGCAGGGGGAGCGGGCAGTCAGCGGACCCGCGGCGCCTCATCCAGTTCACTTGCCAAGGCCAGTTCGCAGTTGCACTGCTTCGGCCATTCGATGGGTGCGGCCATTTGGGCGGGGGCATCCGGGGCGAAGTGAAAGCCGTCGCGTGATTCGCATTCCCAGGCGAGCAGCCGCCCGTCGAGGCCACGGATCTGCTCGAAAACCGGAAGCCGGAACAGCCGCCAGAGGCGGTCGTGGTCGGATTCGCTGAGGCGTGGCTCACCGGGACGTGTGATCACGACCAGCGGGTAGCTGAGCGAGCGGAGCTTGAGCACGCGCATCTCGCGCAGGGCGGCGACCTCGATCAGGTCCTTGAGGGACCCGGCGAGCGCTTGCGGCCGCGCCGATTCGAGTTGCTTGACCGACCAGGTCTCGAAGACCGGGGTCCGGGGGTCAGACCGCAGCGGCCAGCCGAGAACGGCGGTGCGGGGCATCGGGTCGAGCGGATACTCGAGGCGGTGGAGGGCGGCAGTGGCAGCGGGCGATTCCGTCTGCCGCCACAGTCCTGGCAGGGAAAAGGGCAGGATCGACATAGGATTACTCCCATGTAGTGGCCCCACACGGCGGAAATTCTCAGTCTCTCTGCCAAAGCAGCCGGATCAGGTTGCCGCCAAGGATGGCCTCGGCCTCGGGCGCGCCGGCTCCGGCGGCCTGGAGGGCGGCGATCTGCTGGTCGAAAACGGCATCGTGCCAGCCCCGCGGGAAGAACGACGAATCGGTGCCAAACAGCAGGCGGCCGGGCCCGGCGACGGCCAGCGCTTGCTCGAAGACCCGTTCGAGCGGGGGTGGCGGGCTGAGATATTTCGTCCAGGAATTGCTGCTCGACGTGTCGAGCAGCACGTTCGGACAGAGATCGGCCACCATCAGTGCTTCACGGAAATGCCCGGCGCCGAAGTGCGGGATCACGAAGCGGAGATTCGGATAGCGCAACGCGACGGAGTGAACGTTGAGCGGGTCCGAGTAGCGCATGTCGAACGGGGAAGCGAGTCCGAGGCGCTTCCTGACGCCCACCGACAACACGCCGCAATGGACGAACACCATCGTGCCGGGAACGCTGGAAGCGGCGTCGAGTACCGGCCTGACGCGTTCATCGGCCACCGAAAAACCGTGCATGGCCTGCATCAGGCAGATGCCCTTCAGCCCGGCCTTCAATCCGGCTTCGGCGCGTTCCGCCGCGCCATCGGCGAGGGGATTGAGGAAGAAGTAGCCGGCGAAACGGTCCGGGTAGGCGCGGACGGCGGAAATGACGGACGCCTCGTCGCCCGGCAGGCTGGCAAGCAGGCAGGCGCGCGAGATGTTGTGGCGGTCGAGATCGTTCGCCCACCAGGCCGCGAGTTCCGCCGGATCCTGTGACGGGACGTGCCAGCCGAGTGCTTCGCAGACCGACTCGGCGCTGGCGCCGTCGCCTTTCTGGGCGGCGAGCATCGAATAGAAACGATGAGAAAAGAAATGGACATGGGCATCGGCGATTTCCACCGGCCCCCAGGGGGTTTCCCGTTTCATTCGCCTCCTGCCGCTGCAGCCGAAGCGGCGCCGAGTCCGCGGGTGAGGCCCAGTTTCAGGGCCAGTTGAGTGAGTGCGGCAACATTGGTGACGCCGAGTTTCTTCATCAGCGACTTGCGATAGCCGCGGACAGTCTCGACGCCCAGGTCGAGCAGTGCGGCGACGTCCTTGCTCGACTTGCCTTCGGCCACCAACCGCATCACCTGGCGCTCGCGGGGTGAGAGTCTGTCGAGTTCGTTCACCGCGCCCACCTGGTTCACGTCGCCCTTGCGGATGTGAGCCAGGAACTGCTCGGCGATGCGCGGGCTCAAGTACGACCCTCCACGGGCGACCGTGCCGAGCGCCTGGACGAGGTCCTCATCGCTGCCGCTCTTGAGGACGAACCCGCGCGCGCCTGCCCTCATGGCTTCCATCACGGTGGCGTCGTCGTCGTACATCGAGAGCACGACGACTCGAGTTGCCGGCAGATGACGCATGATCTCACTGGTTGCTTCCAAACCGCCGAGGCCGGGCAGATTCAGATCCATCACCACCACTTGCGGACGCATCGCCTTCGCCTTCTGTACGGCTTCATGGCCCGACGCCGCCTCGCCAGCGACGCGGTATTCGGGATGAGAGCGCAGGATCGCCTTCAGGCCGTCGCGCATGATCTTGTGGTCGTCCACCAGCAGAACGTCGATCACTTCCTGCCCCCTACTTTCTCCTTGTCAATCTTCACTGTAGCCGTCAGCCGGTCCTCTGACACAGTGCCGCCGGACTGTCCAACCAGTTCCGCGACGTCGGCCGGCACAGGCGATGAAGCGATGATCCGCACCGCCCGCGCCGACCAGACCAACAAAAATTCGGCCTCCGGTTGGCACTCGCGCCAATAGAGCAGCGCCTGCCGGAGGACAGCGAACGCCGCCGTGGCGGCAGGGTCTTTCCTCGCGCCGAGTTCGCCCAACCCGCCAGGGTCGACCGGGACCATCCGGGCCAGGTAGGCGACGGCCGCCTTCAAGCCCAGGCGCGGAACCAGATCCGGGTCACAGACATAATTCAGTGTCCGGACTTCTTCGGTCGATTCGGCGAGGGCCTCACGCAATCCGGCGACGGCCTCGGCGGCAACGCTGCCAGGCTCGGCTCTGAGCGACTGCTCGATGAGCGAGAGCTGCAGACCGGCGGCGCAGAGCGCGGGGCCTATGCGGTCGTGCAGACGCCGGGCGATGCGCGCGAGGTCGCGCTCGTGCCAGAGAGCGGACTGCGATCCTGTGGCGTCAGGCATGAGTCTCAACGCCCAATGATGACCTATCGCGGCAGCCTCGTGCAATACAAAACCGCCGGGAAATGTTCCGACGTGGTCCTACCCGATCTTGCGGGCGATGGCGCGTTTGGCGGCGGCGGCGACGGCCGGAGCCCGGAGATTGTACTTGTCGAGCAGACCGTCGGGTGTGCCGGATTCGGCGTAGCAGTTTTCGACGCCGATGAATTCGATGGGCGCGGGCGTGGTGGAGGCCAGCCCCTGGGCGACGCGAGAACCGAGTCCGGTGTCGACCAGATGTTCCTCGGCCACAACCATTGCGCCGGTCTCCTTCGCCGCTTTGGCGAGAGTCTCGACGTCGAGCGGCTTGATGGAGATGACGTCGATGACGCGGGCCGAGATGCCTTCTTCGGCGAGGGCTTCAGCGGCCTTGATGCACTCGGCCGTGAGCAGGCCGGTGCCGACCAGGGTGACGTCGGTTCCGTCGATGAGTTGGACGGCCTTGGTGAAGTCGAAAGTCTGGCCCTCTGGATAGATGATGGGCGCCTTGACGCGGCCGGCGCGCAGGAAGACGGGGCCGTTGTGACCGGCGGCCCATTTGACAGCGGCTTTCATGGCGACCTCGTCGGCCGGGCAGAGCACGGTGAAGCCGGGCAGGTTGCAGGCCAGCGAGAGGTCTTCGATGGACATCTGCGACGGGCCGTCCTCACCGATGGAGATACCGCTATGGGTGCCGACCACCTTAAGGTTGACCTGCGGGTAGGCGACGGTGGTGCGCAGTTGCTCGAAGCCCTTGGTCATGACGAAGGCCGAGAAACTGGAGACGAACGGGATCTTGCCGGTCATGGCGAGGCCGGCGCCAAGGGCGACCATATTGGCTTCGGCGATGCCGCACTCGAAGAAGCGTTCGGGGAATTCCTTGGCGAAGTAAGTGGTCATGGTGGACTTCGACAGGTCGGCGTCGCAGACGACGATGCGGGGATCGTCCTTGCCGAGTTCTGCGACGGCCCTGCCGAAGGCTTCGCGGGTGGCCGCGCCCATCTTAAGTTCGAATTTCGTATTGGCCGGCATGGTGTTTACGCAAGCTCCTTCAACGCCAGTTCAACTTCTTCCTTGGTGGGCGGCACGCCGTGGAACTTCGGGTTGTTCTCCATGAAGCTGACGCCCTTGCCCTTGACGGTGTTGGCGAGCAGCACGGTGGGCTTGCCCTTGGTTGCGGCGGCCTCGGCGAAGGCCTTCTGGACGGCCTCGATGGAGTGGCCGTCGAGTTCGATGACGTGCCAGCCGAAGGCGCGCCATTTGTCGGCCAGCGGTTCGAGGTCCATGATGTCTTTCACAAAACCGTCGAGTTGGATCTTGTTGTAGTCAACGATGGCGCAGACGTTGTCCACCTTATGGAAAGCGCCGAACATGGCGGCCTCCCAGATCTGGCCTTCCTGGATTTCGCCGTCGCCGAGCATGACATAGACGCGCGAGGTGGCGCCGTCGAGTTTCAGGCCGCAGCCGATGCCGAGGGCGAGCGAAAGGCCCTGGCCGAGCGACCCGGTGCTGGCTTCGAGCGAGGGGATGTAGCGGACGTCGGGGTGGCCCTGGTAGATGGATCCGAGCTGGCGCAGGGTGGTGAGGGTCTCAACCGGCGTGTAGCCGCATTCGGCCATGGCGGCGTAAAGGACCGGGGCGGCGTGGCCCTTTGAGAGGATGAAGCGGTCGCGGTCAGCCATCTTGGGGTTGGCCGGATCGTGGTTCATCACGTCCCAGTAAAGGACAGTGACGATCTCGACGGCCGACAGCGATCCGCCGGGGTGGCCCGACTTCGCCGCGCCCGTCATTTCAACGATGTGCCTGCGGATCTGTTTGGCGACCCCGGCCAGTTCCTGGACGTTGCTGGTTTTCTGCATGGCGGAAAACAACCAAAATATCACACTGGCGCGGTTTCGGACTATGGCATCCGGTGGCGTGCGGCGCGGGGAATGCGTGGGGGGAAGGGTCATAATCAGCGCCGGGAGAGGTTGCGGAAGACGGGGCCGGGGAAGAGGGGTTCGATGGAGGGGTCGATGG
>JACZJQ010000241.1 GCA_014860455.1 Bryobacteraceae bacterium
TCCCAGCGGCGTCACCCCCGCCCACGTCCCCGCATAGTCGCCGGCTTCTTCTTTCGTCCGTTCGATCTCAATCGCCCCCGGCGCCACGCAGTTCACCCGGATCCCGTACTTGCCCAACTCCACCGCCGCCACCTTCGTCAGTTGCTCGATCCCGCCCTTGCTCGCCGTGTAGTCCACCAGGTTCGGAAACGGCCACTTGTTGCAGCCCGACCCGATGTTGATAATGCTCCCGCCGCCGCTCTCCTTCATCGACCTGCCGGCGAGTTGCGTGCACAGGAAACACCCCTTCAGGTTCGTGTCGATCACCCTGTCCCACTCGGCTTCGGTCAACTCCAGCAGCGGTTTCCACGTCTGCACCCCGGCATTGTTGACGTGTATATCCAGCCGCCCGAACCGTTCCAGCGTCGCCGCGAACATCCTGTCGACATCTGCCGCAACCCCGACGTTGGCCTGCACTGCAAACCCCTCGCCGCCCAAAGCCGCAATCTCCTCCACGGTCGCCATCGCCCCCCGCGCATCGGAGTTGTAGTTCACGGCCACCCTGCATCCCTGCCGCGCCAGTTCCAGCGCGATGCCTTTGCCCACGCCCTTGCTGGCCCCTGTCACGAGTGCGAACTTGCCGGAAAGCGGTTGATCCATAACGGGATTTTACTCCAGCCAGCCGCCCGCCGCAGCCAATCCTCACCCCAATCCACACCCCTATCTCCAGATCCCACTTGCCCAGCGGCCCCGATTAGTCGAAACTTGGAGTTTCGGGAGGGACCAGATCCGAATTGAACGTCAAGATGCCTGATACGGTACCCGTGTGGGAACCCAGTGACCGCTGGAGCGCGGCCAAAGCTCGCGAACTTTATGACATCGACCGCTGGGGCAAGGGCTACTTCTCCATCAGCGACGAAGGCCATATCCTTGTCCACCCCACTCGTGAACCCGCCCGTTCCATCGACCTCAAGAAAATGGTCGATACCCTCGTGCTGCGCGGCATCGATCCCCCCATCCTGCTCCGCTTCCCCGAAATCCTCGGCATGCAACTCGCCGAACTGAAAAGCGTCTTCCAGTCCGCCATCCAGGAGCACAACTACCAGGGCCGCTACATCTGCGTCTACCCCGTCAAGGTCAACCAGCAGCGCCAGGTCGTCGAGGAGATCCACCGCTTCGGCCGCCAGCACGGCTTCGGCCTCGAAGCCGGTTCTAAACCCGAACTGCTCGCCGTCATGGCCATCGCCGGCAACGACACCCCCATCATCTGCAACGGCTTCAAGGACGACGAGTACATCCAGATGGTCATGATTGCCGCCAAGGTCGGCCGTCAGATCATCCCCGTCGTCGAAAAATATACCGAACTCGACCTCATCCTCAAACACGCGGCCGCCCTCGAAATCCGGCCCAAAATCGGCATCCGCGTCAAACTCGCCAGCCGCGGCGCAGGCCGCTGGAAATCCTCAGGCGGCTACCGTTCCAAGTTCGGTCTTACCGTCACCGAAGCCCTCCGCGCCCTCGACCAGCTCCGCGAGTGCGGCATGGAGGACTGCTTCAAACTCCTCCACTTCCACCTCGGCTCCCAGATCACCAACATCCGCCACATCAAAGGCGCCGTTATCGAAGCCGCCCGCGTCTACGCCGACCTCAAACGCGGCGGCGCCGGCCTGGAATACCTCGACGTCGGCGGCGGCCTCGGAATCGATTACGACGGCTCCCAGACCGACTTCGAATCCAGCGTCAACTACTCCCTCCAGGAGTACGCCAACGATGTCGTCTACCACGTCCAGAACGTCTGCGACCACGCCGAAATCCCCCACCCGTCCATCATCACCGAGAGCGGACGCGCCATCGCCGCCTACCATAGCGTCCTGGTCTTCAACGTTCTCGGCGTCAGCGGCTTCGGCGGCGAGGCCATCCCCGACACCCTGCCCGAAGACGTCGAACAGCCCCTCGTCGATCTCCTCGAAGCCCATAAGAACCTCAGCTTCAAGAACCTGCTCGAGAGCTTCCACGACGCCCAACAGGCCCTGGATTCGGCGCTCAACCTCTTCAGCCTTGGCTACCTCCCCCTGCGCCAGCGCAGCCTCGCCGAAAACCTCTACTGGGCCATCTGCCGCCGCATTCTCACCATGGCCCGCCAGCTCGACATCTTCCCCGAAGAGCTCGAAGGCCTCGACGCCATGCTCTCCGATACCTACTTCTGCAACTTCAGCCTCTTCCAGAGCATGCCCGACAGTTGGGCCGTGAAACAGCTGTTCCCCATCGCCCCCATCCACCGGCTCACCGAACAGCCCGTCCACCACGCCACCCTCGGCGACATCTCCTGCGACAGCGACGGCAAAGTCGACCAGTTCATCGACCGCCGCGACGTCAAGAAATCGCTCCCCCTGCACTCGTTCAACGGCCAGCCCTACTATCTGGGCACCTTCCTCGTCGGCGCCTACCAGGAGATCCTCGGCGACCTCCATAACCTGTTCGGCGATACCCACGCCGTCCACGTCCGCCTCAACGACAACAACACGCCCATGCTCGAAGCCGTCATCAAGGGCGATACCGTCAAGGAAGTCCTCAACTACGTCCAGTTCAGCCACGGCAACCTGCTCGAACAGTTCCGTCAGGATGTCGAAAAGGCCGTCATGGACGGCCGCATGGACTATGAGGAATCCGGCCGCCTGCTGAAGTTCTACGAGGAAGGGCTCTATGGCTATACCTACCTCGAAGATACCCACCGCAGCTGATTCAGCCCGGCTATTGCCCTCAGCCACACTGGACTAAGGCCGATACCCTATCCGCCGCTTTGTTCCTCATCCTATCGCCCTGCCCGGCCGATGAGGCAATTGAGGTCCCGTGTATTCGGGCTGAACGCTTATGGGCATTTCGCCGCTCGCTTTTACCGGACTGAGCAAGTTCTCAGACGACTTCCAGGCCATCGTCAACCGCACGGTTGCCATTGCTAACCTGCCCGTCCAGCGCCTGCAATCCGACCAGGCCACGCTGCTTTCCAAAAAGACGGCCATGGGCAACCTCCGGTCGACGGTCGCCAGCCTAGCCTCCGCGCTCAGCTCGCTCAGTGGCGTGGCCGGCTCCAGGGCCGTCTCCCCGGCCAGCAGTTCCTCTAAGGCCAACGTCTCGGTCACAGGTTCGCCCGTGGCGGCAAGCTACGTAATCAGCGAGATCACCTCGCTGGCCACCGCCGCCTCGGCCACCGCCAAAACCGGATTCAGCGATACGGACACCACCCCGGTCGCCGCCGGAGACCACTCGCTCTCGCTTACCGTCGGCGCCTCCACCCATACCATCGCCCTCGACGAATCCTCCGATAACCTGCAAGGTGTCGCCGATGCCATCAATGCCGGCAACTACGGCGTCCGCGCCACCATCATCGACACCGGCGCCGCCTCGGGCCAGTTCTTCCTCGCCCTCAACGCCTCCGAGGCCGGCCCGGCCGCAATCTCTCTTAAGCCCTCCGGCGGCGGCGAAGAAACTGAAATCCTCCAACAGACCAGCCCCGGCTCCAACGCCGAATTCAAGTTCAACGGCCAGCCGGTCAGCAGCAGGACCAACAGCATCTCGTCCGTCGTCCAGGGACTGGCCTTCACCCTCAACGAAACCACTTCCGGCGACGAGACCATCACCATCTCCGCCCAGCCCAGCAGAAACACGCTCTCGGTGGCGATGAAAACCTTCGTCAGCGCCTACAACAACCTGCGCGATGCCGTCGACGCCCAGTCCGGCGAACAGGCCGGCTCGCTCTCCGGCGACCGCATCGTCTATGAAGTCCAGTCCCGCATGCGTTCCGTCGTCAGCGTCTCCGGGCCCGATGGCTTGGGCAGCCTCGCCAAACTCGGCCTTACCCTGGGCTCAGACGGCAAAATGAGCTTCGATGATTCCACGGTCCAATGGATGGGCGACGCCGATCTCGAAGCAGCCTTCGCTTTCCTCGGTGACACCCCGGGCGCACTGGGCGCCATCGCCGCCGACCTCGACCAACTCAGTGACCCCATTACCGGCCTGATCACCTACGAACTGTCGTCCTACGACCTGACCGACAAACGGCTCTCCGCCCAGATCGAAACGCTTTCCGCGAGGGTCAGCGCCACCCAATCCACCTTGTTTGCCCAGCTTCAGGCCGCCGACGCCCTCCTGGCTCAACTCGAAAGCCAGCAGAATATCATCCAAGCTTCGGTGGAGAGCCTGAACCTGGTCCTGTTCGGCAAAAACGATAGCTAATCGGCCATCTGACGATGAACTCTGACCTCGACCGCGCCATCTCTGAACTCGAACGCACCAGCCTCGAACTGGCCAGGAGTGTCTCCCACCGCGATCCGTCGTTCGCGGGAATGATCCACGCCCGCCACGAGGCTACCCTCGCCCTGCGCCACTGCGATCTCAGCGCCGCTTCGCCCGGACACCTCGCCCGTCTCCGTGCTGTCATGCTGCTCGGCCGCCAAGTGGAACGCTCCATCCGGAAATGGCGCCAAACGGCCGTGGACGAAATCTCCACCCTCGGCTATCAGGCCCGCATGGCCCGCGCTGAGCGGAATCCCACCCCCGCCGGCGCCATCCTCGACCTGAAGATTTGAGCCGCCTCCTCCCGCATCCTCTGCCGCGTGATCGCCTGCAACTCCAACGTCAACAGGTTTGACCGCGCCTCCCGGTGCATCGGGCTGATCTCCAGCGCCCGCCGGTAGCACTCCACCGCCGGCGTCGGATTGCCAAGAGCCTCCATCACCACGCCAAGGTCGTTCCACGCCTGGCTGTTTTCCGCATCCTCACTCACGGCCTGCCGCAGCCGCGCCACGGCCTCTTCCATCAGCCCCGCCTCCAGAGCTTCCAGCGCCATGCGGTGCAGGGACTCGCTTCTGCTGTTTGCCATGTGATTGACCTCTTCTGGTGCCATCGGTGGACTAAGGGAAAAAGTTTAGGCCCTCGGAGGGGAAACCCCCGAGGGCCCGATCGGGTGAATCACCCGGTTGGTTGCGTTTAGCCGCGCAGCAGTGAGAGAACCGCCTGCGGGGCAGAGTTGGCCTGCGCCAGGGCGGCGATACCGGCCTGCTGCAGGATTTGGGCCTTGGTCAGGTTGGCCGCTTCCATGGCCAGGTCGGCGTCGCGGATGCGCGATTCCGATGCCGCCAGGTTGGTCAACTGCGTCGATGCCAGGCTCACGGCAAAGTTGAACGTGTTCTGTCCTTTACCGACAACGGCCTGAGCTTGGCCGAGGCTGCTGACTGCCTTGGCAAGCGAAGAAACCGCGGTCTGTGCGGCCGCCGCCGAGGCGATGTTCACGCTGGTCCCGCCGGAAACCTCAGCCGAGGCCACCGTCGCACCGGCGCCGGCCAGACCCGTCGCGGTGCCGTCGTCCGGCACGGCGACAGTCACGTTGAAGTCCCTCCGCCCGACAAACGAAATCGAGTCCGCCGTGCTGCCGTCGACCGTCGCGACAAGCCCCTTCAGGTAGCTGTCGTTGGTGTTCTGCAGTTGGGCGTTGATCGACGTCACGGCCTCGGCGATGGTCAGGTCAGAGCCCACGTCGCCCAGGGTGATGTCCACCTTGTGCATCGTGCCGCCCTCATCCACCGTCGACAGCGTCACCACCTGCGTATCGCCGTCGCCAACGTCGCCGGCCCAGCTGATGGTCCTGGCCTCAAGCCCGCCGGCTACAACGACTTGGTCGCCAGCCGTCGTCCCGAGGAAGGCCCGCGACGCGCCAGCCGCGCCGCTGTCACGGACACTGAAGGCCGCCCCCGTCGATACGAACTGGAACGATGTCCCGTCCGAGTTCAACTGGGCGCTGACACCTGCGTTCTTGAATGCCGTTGCCGCTCCAGTCGTGCCCTGGGCAGCCGAGGCGATTCCGGCGTTGAGGGCATCGACCAAGCCGGCCACGTCATTGACGCCCGTCAGGTTGACGCTCACTGTGACGGAGTCGGTTCCCGAGAAGCCCGCACCGCTGATCGAATAGGTCATCGACGTGGCCGCGCCCTTCGCCGTCGAAAACGTCGTCGCGTTGTCCAGCCCCGCGGCACCGGTCACCGCGAAGCCGCTCAGACCCAGGCTCTTGGTGTCGACCGTCGAGGCAGCCAGATCGACTGCGGCCGATCCGTTTGTGATCACCGCGGCGTCGTTTGTCCCTTTGCCGCCGCCGATGAAAACCCGCATTTCCTTCGCGAACGTTCCGCCAACGTTGAGGCCGATGGCTGTCGCCTGGCGGTCGATCTCGGTCAGCACACTCTGGAATTCGTTGTTCAGCACGCTGCGGTCGCCGCTGAAGGTGCCCGATGCCGACTGCGTCGCCAACGTGCGGGCGCGGTCGATCAGTTTGCTGATGTTGGTGATACCGCCATCCATGGTCTGCAACGTCGCCAGGCCGTCGTTGGCATTGCGGATGCCTTGGCCCAGCACGGCCTGATCGCTACGGAACGAATTGGCAATCGCCAATCCCGCCGCGTCATCGCCCGAACTCACGATCCTGAGGCCCGAGGTCACCCGGTTGATCGTCTTTGCCTGAAAATCCCCCGTCACGCGCAAATATTCCTGCGCCTGCATCGAGGTGATATTGGTGTTGATCGAAAAAGCCACTTCCTTGTCTCCTTGGCGCCGTTCCGCCGCCAGCATCCTTGCCGGCGGGAGGCTCTTTGAACCCCTAATGGTCGGCCCAGCAGACTCATCGGCCGCCAACCGGCGGCCTTTCGGATTTATTTCGCAGTGGCTCCTGACCCGCCCATCGCAAACCTGCATCCCGCCAGCCTCGCCAGCGCTCCCACGTCACGCGCCGCCTCCGCCGCCGCCAGATTCGCCTCCTGCGCCAACCGGATCTCCTTGCGCAGCACCACCACCTCCGCCGGCGCGTTAAACCCCAACTTCACCCCATGTGCCCCAGCCTCCAGCACCACCACCTCGATGCCCCCCGTCAGCACCACCGATTCCCCTGCCTTCCTCCGGATCACTAGCATTCTGCCTCCTCCCCCCCGATCCGGTGCGCGTGCGACCAACCTCCCCCCATCTGAATCGCTTGCAGACCCCGGCCGCTGGCGTAGCTGATCACCACCGGTGCCATCAGGTTCGCCGTCGGCGACCCGTCATCCGGCACACTCAACACCGCCAGGCACGCCATCCGCTCGTCCACCGCCGTGTACCGCCCAGGCTCCACTCCCAGCACCGCCGCCTCGGCCCCGTCCAACTCATACGCGTAATCCGCATCCAGAAACCGCGCCTGAATGCACGGCAGCCGCACCCCGGCATCCATGCCGCTCACCAGAAACAGCAACGGATCCAGCTTCGGATCCCGCGCCAGCCGGAAACTCGTGTGCGTCTCAAACGCCGGTATCCCGGCCGGAAACAGGTAACTCGGACTGTCCTGTGTCAATGCGCTCATATCTCTATCCCCCTTAGTGCCTGCCGCCGCCGGAAATTCTCCCCCCGCGTCGCTTTCCACACTCCGCCAGACGCTATGCTAGTGAACGGGAATCACTGCCATGGGCGTTGTTGTCAGAATCGGCCGTGTCAAGGCCTTCTTGCGTGCCGGCGAATGGCGTTCAGCCGACCAGCGTGTGGAACGCAACCTCAATAGAATCACCGCCGACTGGATCGCCGCCACCGGAGGCCCCCCCGTCGACGCCCGCGACCCCGACCGCCATGTCGCCCAGGAAATCTGCCGCCGCCAGGGCGGAAAAATCCTGCTCTCGGTCGCCGCCAGCGGCAAAACCGTCTTCCGCTCCTACCTCTCCAAACGCCAGATGAGATTCGACTTCAATGGCTGACCCCACCCCCTACCCCTTAACCCAAAGGACCATCGACCGCGCCGTCCTCTGGTCGTTCTCCCGCCTGCTCGCCGCCGCCCTCTGGCTCGCCGCCCGCCTCCGCCGCACCCCCGGCGCTTCCCTTGGCGCCTGCTGACCGCCTTCCGTACCAATCCGCCTACTGCGGTATCTGCCGCGATACCGCCGGAAACGCCGCCGAAATGAACTCCGCCGTCAACTTGTCAATCTCGCCTTCCCGCCCTTCCGGCAGCGGCGCCACCACCCGCACGATCGCCGTGTCCGAACGCCGGTGCATCAGCGAATCAATCACCAGCCAGATCTTCGCCACATACTCCGACGCGATCACGCGATACGCCGTCTGATACCAATACAGCACCAACGTCTTATCCGTCCCCCGTGCCACGATGAACCGGTTTACCTCCAACGGTTCGTCCCGCCCCGCGATCTGCACCTTCGCGATCTCTGACGACAACGGCGCCCATCCCGATCCCGGCAGGCAGTTCTTCGGCGAATGCGGCGCAACTCCCGTCTTCTGAGACTTGAAGTACGCCATGAACAAATTCAACGG
The DNA here is from genome assembly GCA_014860455.1 of Bryobacteraceae bacterium. GTDB lineage: Bacteria > Acidobacteriota > Terriglobia > Bryobacterales > Bryobacteraceae > PNKE01. Next base: position 8,311 of record JACZJQ010000241.1, read on the forward strand.
CACCTGCCCCGCCGATGCATAGCTGCGGTTCAACGTGTCGTCCGCCCTCAGCACCTTCTTCACTTCCTCCTCCAGCGGATACTCTGCCACCATCCGCCAGCCCCCCACCTCCGTCGGAAACGCCGCCATCGGCGGCGCCGCCGGCGCGTATTCCGCCTTCGGAATCAGATAATATGCCGCCGCCTGCCCCACCAGCAACAGGCTCACCGCCAGCGCCGCCGGGTGTCGGAGAAATCGCAATGCTTCAACCACGCTGGGCCACCCTTGCATAGACAAAATTGACAATCTTATGCGCCGCCACCAGCATCACCAGCGCGATCATGAAGATCACCCACCCCTCCAGGCTGTGGAACAACCCCTGCGCCAACTCCGGATTCACTTCGCTCAGAATGCCCGTGATCGTCACCCTGAACGCATTCGCCGTCAGCGCGATCGGCACCGTCAGCACCAGCAGCACCCACCTCATCCACGTCTTGTTGTCGAAAAAGTAGCCATACACCAGCGACAGGAACGTCAGCGACAGCAGTGACCGGATGCCGCTGCACGCCTCCACCACCGACAACCGCTGGCTCGGCAGTTCCAATATGTTGCCATCCCTCAGTACCGGAATCCCCACCGCCGACAATGTGTGCTCCGCAATCTGGCTCGCCAGCAACTGCAGCGGAAACGTGATCTGGTTGTAGATAATCGACGGCAACGGCACCATGAAGCACAAAAGGAACAGCGGAAACCCCAAATCCTTCAGCAGTTTCCATCCGCCCATCGTCAGCAGGATCCCCCCCAGCGACACGATGAACGCCGTCCGCGCCAGAAACAACTCCACCCCCAGCGTCGCCGCCATCAACTGCAGTCCGCCCAACAGCACCACCGCCAACCCCGGCAGAAACGGCTTATACGTCGTAGCCAGAATCTCGTCCTTCTTCAGCCAGGCGATATAGAGCGCCACCGCCGGCACGAAGAAGCCATGGCCCATGTCCTCGTCGATGATCCAGTCATTGCCCAACCTCATCAGCACTGGCGCATAACAGGCCAGTAGCAATGCGCCGAACCAGGCGACATGGACCCAGGGCACGGGCCGCGCAACTCCCACCGGAGCCGGCGCCGAATCAGTTGTGTTCATGTTCTCCTCGAGGGGCAGGGTTCATCGGGGACCATACAGCCTACCGTTCGGTGCGGTATGCAGTTCTCCTAATTATAGTGTGAGCCAATCGACTCGCAAATCCGGTCCACCTGCTCCATCGTCATCTCCGGGTAGATCGGCAGCGCCACACACTCCCTCGAACATGCCTCGCTCACCGGCAGATCCCCCGTCTTGTACCCCAAATACCCAAAGCACTTCTGCAAATGCAGCGGCAGCGGATAATACATGTCCGTACGGATCCCCGCCCCCTCCAGCGTCTTTCGCAGCCCATCCCGATCCTCCGCCCGGATCACAAACTGGTGATACACATGCCTTGTCGAATGCTCCGCCGCCAGCGGCAGCTTCACCGGCAACCCCATCGGTTCCATCTGCTTGATATACCGCGCCGCCACCGCCTGCCTCGCCGCCGTCCACCCCTCCAGATGCCGCAACTTCACCCGCAACACCGCCGCCTGCAACGCATCCAGCCTCGAATTAATCCCAATTTCGTCATGGAAGTACTTCACCTCCATTCCGTGCACCCGCAGCGACTTCAGCCTCTTCGCCAGCCCCGCATCCGCCGTCGTCATGATCCCCCCATCCCCGCATCCGCCCAGGTTCTTCGTCGGGAAAAAGCTGAAACTGCCGATCACCCCCATGCTCCCCGCCAGATGCCCCTTGTATGTCGCTCCAATCGACTGCGCCGAATCCTCCACCACCGCCACTCCATACTTCGCCGCCAGTTCCAGAATCGGATCCATATCCGCGCACGCCCCAAACAGATGCACTGGAATGATCGCCTTTGCCTTCGGATGCTGCTCCAACACCTCCGCCAGATGCCCCGGATCCATGTTGAACGTGTCATCCAGGATATCCACGAACACCGGCTTCGCCCCCACTCGCGCGATGCAGCTTGCTGTGGCAAAGAAGCTATATGGCACCGTGATCACCTCGTCCCCCGGACCAATGTCCAGCGCCATCAGCGCCAGAATCAGAGCGTCGGTTCCCGATGCGCACCCCACCGCGTACGGCGTCCGGCAATACGCCGCAAGTTCCTGCTCCAGCCCCTCCACCTCCGCGCCAAGCACGAAGGACTGCTGGTCGAAAACGCCTGTGACGGCTTCAAGAACCTCCTTCCGGATCGTGGCGTACTGCGCTCTCAAATCGAGCATCTGCTGTATCGGTTGCTTCTGGTCGGTCACGCTAACATCGTAGCCCCTGCCGCCCGCCTCGCGCGACCATTCCGCCCGTTTCGGGCCCCGCGGCCCGGGCTAAGATGAATGAACCTCTTCTATGTGCGGAATCGCCGGATTTGTGACCGATGGCCATCGCCCCGCCGACCCCACCCTGGTCCGCGCCATGTGCGACCGCATCCTCCACCGCGGCCCCGACGGCTACGGCCACTTCGAGGAAGGCCCCGCCGCCTTCGGCCACCTCCGCCTCTCCATCATCGATCTCGAAGGCGGCTGGCAACCCATCGCCAACGAGGACTTGAACCTCCAGGTCGTCTTCAACGGCGAAATCTACAACTACCTCGAACTCCGCGCCGGCCTCGAATCCCGCGGCCACCACTTCCGTACCCACTCCGACACCGAAGTCCTCGTCCATCTCTACGAAGAACTCGGCGAACAGATGACCGAAAAGCTAAACGGCATGTTCGCCTTCGCCATCTGGAACCGCTCCGCCGGCACTCTCTTCCTCGCCCGCGACCGCTTCGGCAAAAAACCCCTCTACTACTCCACCTCCATCCCCGGCTACCGCATCGCCTTCGCCTCCGAACTCAAAGCCTTCGCCGCCCTGCCCGGCGTCGACTTCACCGCCCGTCCCGAAAGCGTCGCCGACTTCCTCGCCTTCTCCTACGTCCCCGACCCCGATTCCATCTACAAATCCATCCACAAACTCCCCCCCGCCACATCCCTTCTCCTCGACTCTTCCGGCGTCCATCTCCGCCGCTACTGGACCCTCGAATTCAGTGACCAGCCGCCCTCCTCCTCGAACGAAGTCAACGACACCCTCGGCCACCTCGCCTCCGACTCCGTCTCCAAGCGCATGATCTCCGACGTGCCCCTCGGCGCCTTCTTAAGCGGTGGCGTCGATTCCAGCGGCATCGTCGCCTACATGTCCCAGGCCGCCGCCGGACGCGTCAAAACATTCTCCATCGGCTTCACCTCCAAGGAGTTCGACGAAACCGCCCACGCCCGCCAGATCGTCGCCCGCTACTCGACTGACCATTACGAAAAGACCGTCACCCCCGACATCTCCGAGATGCTCTCCGTCCTGGTCAACCACTTCGACGAACCCTTCGGCGACTCCTCCGCCGTCCCCACCCTCTACCTCGCCCGCATGACCCGCGAACGCGTCACCGTCGCCCTCAGCGGCGATGGCGCCGACGAAATCTTCGGCGGCTACCGCCGTTACCGCTTCGGCGTCGCCGAGGAAAACGCCCGCCGCAAATACCTCGGACCCTTCGGCCGCAAACTCGCCGCCTCCCTCGGCCGCTTCTACCCCAAATTCGACTTCCTCCCCCGCCCCTTCCGCGCCAAGGCCACCCTGCTCAACCTCGGCCTCGACCTCGGCGACGCTTACTTCTCCTCTCTCACCACCTTCCGCGACGCCTCTCTCCGCGACATCCTCGCCCCAGACCTCCTCTCCGCCCTCAACGGCTACGACCCCCGCCACTCCTACCGCGACCGCTTCCGCCGCGTCGCCCATCTCCCCCCGCTCCAACAAATGCAGGCCGTCGACGTCGAAACCTACCTCCCCGGCGACATCCTCGTCAAAGCCGACCGCGCCACCATGGCCTACTCCCTCGAAGGCCGCTCCCCCTGGCTCGACTACCGCATCGCCGAATACGCCTCCCGCCTGCCCGCCTCATGGAAAATCCGCGGCCTCCAGGGCAAGCACGTCTTCAAGAAACTCCTCGAACCCCTCGTCCCCAACGACATCCTCTACCGCCCCAAAATGGGCTTCTCCGTCCCTCTCGCCCACTGGTTCCGCACATCCCTCGCCCCCGTCTACCGCGAGTTCGTCCTCTCCGGCGCCGCCGATTCGCTCATCGCCCGCCCCGAAGCCGCACGCCTTCTCGATGCCCACCTCACCGGCCTCCACGACCACTCCCGCAAGCTCTGGAGCGTCTTAATGCTCGCCTGCTGGCATCGCTTTCATGTCCAGCGCCTGCCGGTAGAGATGGCGCCATCCCCCCACCATCGTCCCTAGCGAATACCTCTCCACCGCCGTCTTCCGGTTCCACTCGCCCGCCCGCTCCCGCGCGCCCTGCTCCGCCGCCATCCGCCTCAGCGCCGCGACATAGCCCTCCGCGTCTCCCATCCCAAACACCTGCCGCTCCGGCGCGCCCTTCAATATCTCTGCCGTATCCCCCGCCGCCGTGCATACCGCAGCCAGCCCGCTCGACATTGCCTCCAGCAGCCCCACCGGCATCTGCTCCGTGATCGACGACATCGCGAACAAATCAAACGCCCTGAAATACCGCTCCGTCTCTTTCTGCTCCCCCGTGAACACGCACGCCCCCTCGATGCCCGCCTCCCGCAC
>JACZJQ010000242.1 GCA_014860455.1 Bryobacteraceae bacterium
GCGGCGGGGAGTAGATGGCGGTTGGGCATGGCGGGTTCCTTTTGGGGAGGTCAGAGCGATCCAGCTTCGAGGGCGGTGAGGATTTTGCGGAAGGCTAGGATGATGTCGTCCTCGTCCTGCGGGGTGAGGCAGGAGGGGATGGCGATGAGGATGCTGCGTTCGAAGAGGGAGTCGGCGAAGGGGCAGAGGCCTTTGGCGTAGTTGGGGGCGCTGGCGGCGTTTTCGGGGTGGGACCAGGGGAAGCCGTTGCTGTCGATGCTGGCGCGTTTGAGGAGACTGAGGTTGTTGTAGTAGAGGTGGAGGCCCCAGTCGGTCATGACGATGTTGGAGACGCCCTGGGGAGAGGTGCGGATGCCTTCGGCGCGGAGCGCGTCGCGGACTTTGAGGGCGGTGAGATTGTCCTGATATGTCGTGAGGAGGAAGCAGCCGGTGTCGCCGGCGGGGTCGATGAGGGTGCGGAGTGTGACGGAGGAGAAAGATTCGACGGCGGCGCGGATGCGGCGTTTGCTTTGACGCATGGCGTCGACGATGCGGGGGAGTTTGCTGAGCTGGACGCGGAGGACGGCGGCGCGGAGTTCGTCGAGGCGGTAGCCCATGCCCCAGAGTTGGAGATCGGGGAGGTCGAACATCATGCGGCCCTCGTCGTTGCGGGGGTAGCCGAGGTCGTGGCAGGCGACGGCGCGGCGGTAGAGGTTGAGATCGTTTGTGACGACGCAGCCGCCCTCGCCGGACGTCATGTTTTTGTTCATCTGGAAGCTGAAGATGGCCATGTCGCCGAAGCTGCCGGTTTTGCGGCCATCAATGGAGCCGCCGGCGCACTGGGCGCAGTCCTCGACGAGGAAGAGGTTGCGCTCGCGGGCGAGGTTGAGGAGGGCTGGGGCGTTGCCGGGGGCGCCGCTCATGTGGACCAGGACGATGCCGGCGGTGCGGGGGGTGATGCGGCGGGCGACATCGGCGGGGTCGAGGCAGAAGGATTGATCGATATCGGCGATGACGGGGATGGCGCCGCGGTTGACGACGGCGGCGATGATGGAGACCCAGGAGTAGGCGGGGACGATGACTTCCTGGCCGGGTCCGACGCCGAGTGCGCCGAGGGCGACGTGGAGCGCGCCGGTGCCGCTGGAGACACCGACGGCGTGGTTCACGCCGATGAAGGCGGCGAATTCGCGTTCAAAGGCGGCGGCCTCGCGTCGGAGGTCGATGCCATAGAAGCGGAAGGGAGAGCGGGCGCGAAGGACGGCGAGGACGGCGTCCTCCTCTTCGCGCCCCATGTGGTGGATTCCGGGGAACTCGAGCGGCAATGGTTCAGTGCGGACGGGATCGCCGCCGTGGATGGCGAGTTTCGCAGTGACGCCGCCGGTTGGCATGAATGGTTCCTCAGACGACGGCCGGATAGACCTTGCGGATGGCGGCGATGATGTCGTCGGTTTCGCGGGTGGTGTATTTGGGGTCGATGGCCGGGCCGGCGAAACGGTCGAGGATGTCGAGGGTGCGCGGGCAGGTGGCGGGGCCGTATTTGATGGACTTGCCGCGAGGGGAGGTCCAGGTGGGCCAGTCGGGATGGACCGTGACCTTGTTGACGATGTAGGGCAGCACGGGCATAACGACGGAGCCGCCGGGAGGGGCGACGGGTACGTTTTCGGCGCGCATCATGGACTGGAATTTCTCGCGCTGCTGTTTGGTGTTGAAGCGGATGAAGACGGCGGTGCCGAGGTCTCCGGCGGGGTCGGGGAGATGGCGGAAGCGGATGCCGGACAGGTCGCGGATGCCATCGTAGACGCGGCGGGCGTTGGAGCGGACATCGCCGACGATGCGGTCGAGTTTGCGGAGCTGGGCGAGCATTACGCCGCCGGTGAATTCGCTCATGCGGTAGTTGGCGCCGACGAAAACGTCGAGGACGGGTTTGCCGACGATGCCGCCGTGGAGTCCGCGGATGGAGCCGAGGTCGTGGAAGCGGGAGGCGCGTTCAAACAGGACGGGATCGTTGGTGACCACGGCGCCGCCCTCGCCGGCGGTGATGGTCTTGTTGAGCTGGTGGCTGTAGATGGAGATGTCGCCCATGGAGCCGAGGGGCTTGCCTTTGTAGCTGCCGCCGACCGATTGGGCGCAGTCTTCGAGGACCTTGATGCCGTGCTTGCGGGCGATGGGGAGGATGGCGTCCATGTCGGCAGGGCAGCCCTGGAGGTGGACGGCCATGATGAGTTTGGTCTTGGGGGTGATGCGGTGTTCGATGTCTTTGGGATCGATGTTGAAGGACTCGTCGATTTCGGCGAAGACGGGGAGGCCGCCGGCGCGTACGACAGCGGTGGCCGAGGAGTGCCAAGTCCAGGCGGGGATGATGACCTCGTCGCCGGGCCCGATCTGGAGGGCGGCCATGGCGGTTTCAAGCGCGGCGGTGCCGGAAGTGACGGCCAGGGCGTACTTGGTGTTCATGCGGGCGGCGAACTCTTTTTCAAAGGTCGCCACCTTCATGGGGGGCTGGGAGCCGCGGCCGTACCAGCGGAACGGGCGGCCGGTGTCGAGAACCTCGTTGAGATGCTGGCGCTCCTGCTGGTCGTAGTATTGGGGACCCCAGTAGTCGGCATTGAGCGGTTTTTCGCGGACGGGCTTGCCGCCCTGGGCGGCGGGCAGCGGGGCAGCAGATCCAGCCGCCGCGGCGATGGCTCCAACGAATTTTCTTCTATCCATGATGGGTTCCGCTCCTTGCAAGAGGTCTTAAGAGGTCACCGGGCGTCGCCGGCGCGGGCCAGTTCGACGCCTTTAGTTGTTACAGCATACTTCGCGAGCATGTTCGGTTTCTCCCACGCGGGGAGGGACCTGGGGTTGTCGAGATACTCGAAGAACTGGCGCGTGACCTGGGCGAAGTGGGCCTCGTGGCCGACGCGATGTTTGGCGGGGATGGTGAGTTTGAACTCGACGCCGCGATCCTCGACGCCGATGCCGTCGATGCCGGGGGGCAGGGCGGCGATTCTATTGCGGAGGGCGAGCAGGACGGCGGAGCGGAGTTCGGCGGAGGCGGGGACGACGTAGACTTCGGGTTGGAAGTTTTCGGCGGCGGCCTGGCGGACCTCGATGGAGGAGGATGAGCCGCGGAAGCGGGCGAAGTGGGAGTCGAAGGGAGGAGGGCCTTCGAAGTCCCAGAGGACGTCGAGGTGGACGTGGACGCCGCGGAGGGTGTAGGTGACGGAGTTGTTGCAGAAGTAGTCGAGGCTGCCGTCGCGGACGATGGCGGAGAGGAAGGAGGGGAAATCGGGTGTGCCGGTGACGCGGCGCCACTGATCGGGGCTGATGCGGGTGGGCCAGTGTTTGGCGGCCAGGACGCGGATGTCGGACTGGAAATCGATGGCCTGGTCCGGGAGGGAGATCCATTGGACGAGGTCGACGAGATGGGCGCCGACGTCGGAGAGGGCTTCGCCCTGTTGATGGACGTCGAAGAACCAGGGGGGGCGGAGGTTGGGGACGCCGGCGACGGTCTTCATTATTCGATGGACGCTCTCCATGACGATGGAGGGACTGGAAGGGGAGCCGGGGTCGAGGCGGCCGAAGACGGCGGGATCGTTGACGAGAGTGCGCTGGAGGATGGAGGTGATTTCGAAGCGCTCGGTCATGATGTCGAAGGCGATGAGGCCCTTGGAATCGGCGAGATCGAGGGCCTGTTGGAGTTTGGGGAGGCCGGCGGAGGAGAGGATCCAGGGCTTGTCGGCGAGGACGTGGATGCCGGAGGCGACGGATTTGAGGATGCGGTCGATTTTGGCCTGGTTGCGGCCGGACATGACGACGACGTTGCCGGGGTGTTCGGCGGCCATGCGTGGGAGGAATTCGGGGCCGGTGTGGATTTCGAGCTGCCAGGAGGTGGGGTTATCGGGGCGGAGGTTGAAGCGGGCGACGCGGGTGAGATAGTCGGCCAGGTCGAGGCCGAGCGGAGCGAAGACGTCGACTTTGGGCGAGACGCCGGAGTACATTTCCTTCTGCACGAGCGCGGCATGAAAGTGGGCGGGATCGAGCACCATCAACCGGATTTTGTCCATCGGTCCAGATTGCGACACAGAAGTTCCCCTTTCCAGCCCTTGTAGTGAGAGCGCCGAGGCCGGTAGAGATAGCGACGCTCGAACGAATTGCCTGCGGTCCAATTGAGAGTCTCCGCGACGCGAGAGTCAACAGCCTGAATGACAGTCTATACCTTGAGCGAGGTTGCCGCAGGCGGGCGGGGGAAGGG